>NZ_JBSFHV010000027.1:0-117801 GCF_053597235.1 Streptomyces sp. NPDC001493 | reverse complement strand
TGCCCGCCGACTTCTACCCGCTGGCGGTACCGCGCTGGACCACCGCCCCGTACGCCGGCCGGAGAGCTGAGGGTGGGCCGCGGGCGCCCTTACCCACCGGGGGGGTAAGGGCGCCCGCGGCGTGTGACTCAGGGCCGGGGAACGAAGAGCAGCATGACGCCCAGCGCGATCATCGCGGGCGGTACGTACGCGAGCCCGGCGGCGGCCCAGCGCGCGGCGGCCCAGCGTGGCGTGGACCAGCAGCGGCGGACCGCCAGCAGCCAGCAGAGGGCGAGCGCGGCCGGGGTCAGGGTGAGGCTGAGCGAGTAGCCGAGGGTCACCACGTCCAGCGGGGCCCGCACGGCGGGGTCGCACCCCTCGCCACAGCCGGTGCCGGCGAGCAGGGCGACCCAGAGCAGGCCGACGACCACGGGTGCCAGCTGCGGGAGCAGGGCCGTGGCGGCGGCGGGGACGGACCAGCGGCCACCGGGGAGGCGGCGCGGGGCAGGTGCCGCGGTGCGGCCGGGGTGAGGGTGACGGCGGCGACGGGAAGGCATGGGCCCAGCCCATCGCGGAACCGGAGCCGATAACTCCGGGTCCGTACTCATCCTGCGGCTCCTCCGCTACTCACCCCGCGTGCCGATTACTCACCGGGCGCGGCGGACGCCGGAGGCGACGGCGTACTCCCCGCGCACGGCGACGTCGAAGGCGGTGGTGACGTACACGCGGACGGCGCGCAGGGCGTTGCCGAGGGGGTGGGTACGGGGGTGACCGGTGGCCGCGGTCGCGCCGTGCGCGGGGCCGGTCCTGCGGGGGTTCAGGATCGCGGTGCTCATGTCTTCCAGGGTGCTCCTGCCACCCGCGTACGGGCCAGGAACCGTCCGCCCACGGGCAGGCACCCTCCGCTCACGGGCCGGAGGGCCGCTGCGGGAATCCGGTTCGTCCGGTCCCCGGAGCGTGGATACAATCTCCGGTCTGCCCCGCCCTCCCGCACCGTGGTACCGGCTCTCCGCACGCCGGCAGCCGGGGGAGTGCCGCCGACCGGACGGAAACCGGCCGACTGCCGTGCGCGCGCCACCGCGTGCGCGGCCGGTACGCGCGCCCTCGCGCGTATCCCCTCGTGATCCGCCCACCGGGACCCGGCCGTGCGCCCTTTCGCGCCGTGCGGCCGTCGCCCTGCGTCGAACTGCCGGAGGCCATACCCCGTGTCCGCGCCGCACACCGCAGAAAGTGACACCCCCACCGATCCCGCCGATCCGCTCGCTCGCGAGCGGGGTCATCTCGCCGCGTCCCGGGCGGCCCTGCGCGTCATGCGCGAGGACGTCCAGGCCCTCGACATCCGCGACGTCACCGCCAACTGGGTGAACGCCGCCGTGCTCCAGGCGCAGATCGACGAGCGCATCAAGGCGCTCGCCGACCTCTCGCACACCCCGCTCTTCTTCGGCCGCCTCGACTTCCGGCACCCCGTGGGCGGTGAGCTCGCCGAGGGCGCGGAGGGCGAGCGGTTCTACATCGGCCGCCGTCACGTCCACGACGCGCACGGAGACCCGATGGTCATCGACTGGCGTGCGCCGGTCTCGCAGTCGTTCTACCAGGCATCCCGCCTGGACCCGCAGGACGTGGGGCTCCGCCGCCGCTTCGGTTACACCGGCGGCGAGCTGACCGCGTACGAGGACGAGGACCTCACGGCCCCCGCGGACGCCGCCGGATCCGGCACCACCAGCAAGCTGCTCCAGGCGGAGATCGAACGGCCGCGCGTCGGCCCGATGCGGGACATCGTCGCGACGATCCAGCCGGAGCAGGACGAGATCGTCCGTAGCGAGCTGGGCGGCACGATCTGCGTGCAGGGAGGACCCGGTACCGGAAAGACGGCGGTGGGCCTGCACCGTGTCGCGTACCTGCTGTACGCGCACCGGGACCGGCTGGCCCGTACCGGCACGCTCGTCATCGGACCGAACCGGTCGTTCCTCCACTACATCGAGCAGGTGCTGCCCGCCCTCGGCGAGATGGAGGTGCAGCAGGCGACCGTGGAGGACCTGGTCACCAAGGACGTCGAGGTGCGCGGCACCGACGAGGCGCCCGCCGCGCTGGTGAAGGGCGACGCGCGGATGGCGGAGGTGCTGCGGCGGGCGATCCGCTCGCACGTCACCCCGCCCACCGAGGGGATCGTGGTGGTGCGCGGTTCGCGCCGCTGGCGGGTCCCGGCGTACGAGGTGGAGGAGCTGGTCGAGGAGCTGCTCGCCCGGGACATGCGGTACGGCGCCGCCCACGAGGCGCTGCCGCAGCGCATCGCGCACCGGGTGCTGGTGCGGATGGAGGAGGCCGGGGAGGCGCCGGACGACCGGGTGCAGAACGCGGTGGCCCGTACGCCCGCAGTGAAGGCGGCGGTGAAGGCGGTCTGGCCCGCCGTCGATCCGGCGAAGCTGGTGCTGCGGCTGCTCTCCGACCCGGAGTTCCTGGCCGCGCACGCGGAGGGGCTGCTCACCGAGGACGAGCAGAAGGCGGTGATCTGGACGAAGCCGGCCCGCAGCGTGAAGTCGGCGAAGTGGTCGACGGCGGACGCGGTGCTGATCGACGAGGCCCGCGATCTGGTGGAGCGCACGCACTCGCTGGGCCATGTGGTGCTCGACGAGGCGCAGGACCTCTCCCCGATGCAGTACCGGGCGGTGGGCCGCCGCTGCTCGACCGGTTCGGCGACCGTGCTGGGCGACCTCGCGCAGGGCACGACGCCCTGGTCGACGCGGAGCTGGGCGGACGCGCTCGGGCATCTGGGCAAGCGGGACGCGCACGTGGAGGAGCTGACGGCGGGCTTCCGTGTGCCGCGCGAGGTGATCGCGTACGCCTCCCGGCTGCTGCCCGCGATCGCTCCCGGGCTCGCGGCCGTCGAGTCGGTGCGTGAGTCGCCCGGTTCGCTGGCGGTACGCGCGGTGGGCGGTGCCGAGGAGCTGGTCGCGGCGGCGGTCGCCGCGTGCGAGGAGGCGCTGGAGCAGGAGGGGTCGATCGGCCTGATCGCCGCCGACGCCCGCATCCCCGCGCTGGCCGAGGCGCTGGCGGCGGCCGGGCACACCGTGCTGTCGCCGGGCGAGGAGACGAGCGCCGCGTCGCGGCTGACGCTGGTCCCCGCCTCGCTCGCGAAGGGCCTGGAGTACGACTACGTGGTGCTGGACGAACCGGCGGCCGTGGTCGACGGCGAGCCCGACGAGCGCACCGGGCTGCGCCGGCTGTACGTGGCGCTGACCCGTGCGGTGTCCGGCCTGACGGTCGTGCACGCGGCCCCGCTGCCGGAGGCGCTGGCCGCCTGAGGGACGGACGGCGGGCGGTGTCCGCGCCGGGGCGCCCCCCTACGGACGGCGGTGTCCGCGCCGGATCACCCGTGCACGGACGGCGGTGTCCGCGCCGGATCGCCCCTGCGGACACCGCCCATCGCGGACACCGCCCGCGCCCCGGACACCGCCCACCGGGTGCTACGCGTCGATGGCCTCGCGCCAAGTGCGTACCGCCGCCTCGTCCACCGGGCCGGTCCAGCCGTTCGGGCGGGCGGCGCCGCCGATGTGGAAGGCGTCGAGTCCGGCGGCCCGCAGGCTCGGCAGGTGTTCGAGGCGGAGGCCGCCGCCGACGAGGATCTGCGGCTCGTACCCGGGTTCGCGGGAGCGGGCGGCCTCGTCGACCAGGGTCGGTACGCCGTCGTCGACCCCGGTCGCGGCGCCCGCCGTCAGGTAGGTGTCGAGTCCGGGCAGGTCGGCGAGCTGCTTGCGCAGCGAGCCCCGGTCGGTGGCCCGGTCGATCGCGCGGTGGAACGTCCAGGGGCAGCCGTCGAGTTCGGCGACGAGCCGCTCGACGGTGACCAGGTCGGCGTGGCCGTCCCGGTCGAGGAAGCCGAGGACGAACTGGTCGGCGCCGGCCTCCCGCAGCTCGCCCAGCCGCCCGAGGAGGCGGTCGATGTCACCGACGGCGAACCCGTCCTCCTGCCGGAGCATCACGCGCAGCGGGATGTCGACGGCCGCCCGGATGGCGGCGAAGGTCTCCCGGGGCGGGGTGAGGCCGTCGGCGGCCATGTCGGTGACCAGTTCGAGTCGGTCCGCCCCACCGGCCTGGGCCGCGACCGCGTCCTCGGCGTCGAGCGCGATCACCTCCAGGAGTGCGCGCTTGCTCATGTGTCCCCACTTCTCGGGATGACGCCCCTCGGATCGGACCGGATCGGATGGGACCGGATCGGTGGGACCGACGTCAAGAGGTCTAGGCCAATATCCGGGCCAGCCTACGGTCGATCGCACGGCGGCGCAGCCCTCCGGGGACCTTGCGGGTGACCCTGACCTCGGAAAAGCCCTGAGGTGGTGTCACATCGTCACGAACCGGAGCGGGGTCCCCGGGACGGCCTGGGCCGCCGCCGCGAGGGCGTGGGCCGGGACGACTCCGACGACCGGGTAGCCGCCGGTCGTCGGATGGTCGTGCAGGAACACCACCGGCCGGCCGTCCGGCGGGACCTGGACCGCGCCGAGCACCATGCCCTCACTGGGGAGTTCGCCTCCGACGGCCCGTTCCAGCGCGGGGCCCTCGGTGCGCAGCCCGACGCGGTTGCTCGCGGCGGAGACCCGGTACGCGGCCGTGGTCAGGGTCCGCAGGGCGTCCTCGGTGAACCAGGCGTGCCGGGGCCCCGGACGGACCGGCAGTACGAGCCCGCCGGGCGCGGCGGGGGCCGCCGGCCAGGGTGCGGCGGCCGGGAGCGCCGGGGCGGTGGCGGGCGGTTCGCCGAGCGGCAGGGTGTCCCCGTCGCGGAGCGGGGGCGGGCCGAGCCCGGAGAGCAGGTCGGCCGAGCGGCTGCCCAGCACCGCGTCCGGCTCCAGGCCGCCCGCGAACGCCAGGTAGCTCCGCAGGCCGCTCAGCGCGGGGCCCGCCTCCAGCACCGAGCCCGCCGCCACCCGGACCGGGGTGCCCCAGGCCGCCGGGCGGCCGTCGACCGTCACCCGGCAGACGGCGCCGCCGACCACCACGACCACGGTCCGGTCGGGGCGGACCGCGCAGCCGGTGGCGGTGGTCTCCAGCACGGCGGCGGTGGGGTCGTTGCCCACCAGCCGGTTGGCGAGCCGGTGCGCGGGCGCGTCCAGCGCCCCGGCCCGGGGGACGCCGAGGTGCGCCCAGCCGGTACGCCCGGCGTCCTGGACGGTGGTCAGCGCTCCGGCGCGCACCACCCGCAGCAGCCCGCTCACGCCCGCTCACCTCGGCTTTCGGCCTCCACCGGTACGAACCGCACCCGCACCCCCGGGACCAGCAGGGCCGCCGGGTCGCGGGCCGGGTCCCAGAGCCGGGCCGGGTCCGGCATCCGGCCGATCAGCTGCCAGCCGCCGGGCGAGACACGCGGATAGACCCCCGTGTACGGCCCGGCCAGCGCGAGCGCCCCCGCCGGGACCCGGGTGCGCGGGGTCGCACGCCGGGGTACGTGCAGGCGCTCGGGCAGCCCGGTGAGGTACCCGAAACCGGGGGCGAACCCGCAGAACGCGACGCGGAACGCCGTACCGGAGTGCACGGCGGCGACTTCCCCGGGCGGTACGCCCCAGAGCGCGGCGACCTCGTCGAGGTCCGGGCCGTCGTAGACCACCGGGATCTCCACGGCGGGGCCGTCCGCGCGGCGCAGCGGCCGCACGGTCCACCCGGCCAGCTCGTGGGCGAGGCGGGCGACCTCCCCGACGGCCTCCCCGGACGAGTCGCCGATCCCGTCGAGCAGGACCGTACGCGCGCCGGGCACGACCTCGCGGACCGGCGGCAGTTCGCCCCGGTCACGGCGGCGCAGCACCTCGGCGTGGAAGGCCTCGGCGGCCTCCCCGGAGTCCAGCTCGACCAGGAGCCCGTCCCGCCCGACCGGCAGCACCCGCGCGGACGCGCCCCCGGCCCCCGGCTCCGTACCGCCCGCGTTTCCCGTACCGCTCATGCTTCCCGTACCGCCCGCGCTCGCCGTGGCACCCCCGCTCCCCGTGTCGCTCACGCGAACGCCCGGACGTCGACGCCCGCTTCTTCGAGCGCGGCCCGCACCCGCCGGGCGAGCGCCGCCGCGCCGGGGGTGTCGCCGTGCAGGCAGAGGGAGCGGGCGGCGACGGGAACGGTGCCGCCGTCGGCGGCGACGACCGTGCGGTCCACCGTCATCCGGACCGCGCGGCGTACGACCTCGTCGGGGTCCTCCACCACCGCGCCCGCCTCGCCGCGCGGCACCAGGGTGCCCTGCGGGGTGTACGCGCGGTCCGCGAACGCCTCTTCCACGGCGGGCAGTCCGGCCTCCCGGGCGTGGGCGAGCAGCCGGGAGCCGGGCAGGCCGAGGACGGGAAGGTCTCCGCCGGCCAGCAGCACCCCCTCGATCACGGCGTGCGCCTGCGCGTCGTCGTGGACCGCGCGGTTGTAGAGCGCGCCGTGCGGTTTGACGTATGCGACGCGGGAGCCGGCCGCCTCGGCGAAGACCCGCAACGCGCCGATCTGGTAGGCGATTTCGGCGGTCAGCTCGGCCGCCGGGACGTCCATCGACCGGCGGCCGAAGCCCGCCAGGTCCCGGTAGGACACCTGCGCCCCGATCGTCACGCCCCGGGCCGCCGCGCCCTCGCAGACGCGGCGCATCACCGCCGGGTCGCCCGCGTGGAAGCCGCAGGCCACGTTGGCGCTGGTGACGCAGGAGAGCAGTGCGTCGTCGTCGGTGAGCGTCCAGCGGCCGAAGCCTTCGCCGAGATCGGCGTTGAGGTCCATGGTGGTGGTCACGTGGAGCACGCTAGCGCGCCCCACCGCCCCCGTACCGGGTCCGGCGAGGCCCTCGGAGGGGCTCCCGCCGGTCGCCGTCGCACGCCGTCATCCGCAACCGCTCGCCGCAGTTCGCCGTCATCCGCAACCGCTCGCCGCCGTACGCCGTCATCCGCCGTCGGCAAGGAGTTCGGTCACCAGCCGGTCGAGGTCGAGGTGACGCCCCTCCTCGCCCGGGGGCACCACCCGGGCGGCCCGTTCCAGGAACGCGGTGACCGCCGGGGCGGCGATGTCCATCACGGCGGAGCCCGCCGGTGAGCGGACGACGATCCGCACCACGTCGCCCGGGCACCCCCGGCGGGGGCTGACCAGGATGCTTCCGGTACCTGCCGGGCGGACCGTTCCCTCCGACAGGAGGCTGCGCGCGAAGACCCAGTCGACGGTACTGGTCGACATGGTCCCGAGCGCGAGCCTCACGGCATAGGGGTCGGACCGCTCGTACCGCAGTTCGGCGGGCAACGACACCGGGGGTTCGTCCGCGACGTGGACGTGGGCGACGACCTCGTGCGCGACCGAGGCGCCGGCGGTGCTGAAAGACGGCTGAGTCATGTCGGGTCCGTTCGTCGGGTTCGTCCGTCCGCTGTCCGACAGCGGACGGACGAACCCGACGGTAGGGCGACGACCGGCCGGCAGTTGCCGGGAAGCGAACGAGGTATGGCCCGCGAGCGCCGTGACCGGCTCGCGGGGACCTCCCCGGCCGCCCGTCCCGCGTACGGCGCCGGGGAGCAACTGACGGTGCGCCAGGAGAACAGCCGAGGGGCGGATGTCGGCCTAGTTTGCGGAGGGGACGTGCGACCGGTGCGTTCGGCAACCGACGAACGCACCGGTCGCCGAGAGCAGAGGAAGAACCAACGATGAAGACCCCCGTGAAACTCAAGCGCGCCCGCCTCGTCGGCGTGGCGGCCCTGGCCGTTCTCGCCGCCACCGCCACCACGGCGGGCACCGCCGCCGCTTCCGGCTCCTCCGCCCCCCGGGCACGCTTCGTGGCGCACCTGGACATGGCGGACGGTCAGCGGCCGGAGAACATCACCCTGGAGCCGGATGGCGGCGCCGACGTCACCTTCGCCTTCAGCCGCCAGATCGCCCGCATCGCCCCCGACGGCCGGGTGCGTGTCCTCGCCACCCTGCCGGAGCCCCCGGCCGGCGCCACGACTCCCGCGCTGGCGCAGCCGTTCCTCGGCGGCATCGTCCGCGCGGACGACGGGACGCTGTACTTCCTCTACGCGACCGGCAGCAGCGACCTGACCGGCCTGTGGAGCCTGCGCCCCGGCGGTACCGCGCGGCGCATCGCCGCGCTCCCGGCCGACAGCCTGCCCAACGGGCTGGCCCTCGACGACCGCGGCGGCTTCCTGTACGCCGCCGACTCCGTTCTGGGCACGGTCTGGCGGGTGCCCGTGGCCGGCGGTACGCCCACCCGGTGGGCCACGGCCCCCGAGCTGGACGCCTCCGGGTTCCTGGGGGCCAACGGCATCAAGATCCACAATGGCGCGGCCTGGGTGACCAACCTGGACCGGGGCACCGTCCTGCGCATCCCGATCACCCACCGGGGCACCGCCGGAGCGGTCGAAACCCGGGCCACCGGTCTGGTGAACATCGACGACATCGCGTTCACCGGGAACGGCGACACCCTGCTGGCCGCGGTCAACGCGGACAACACGGTCGCCCTGGTACGGCGGGACGGCACGCACACCACCGTGCTGACCGGCGCCGACGGTCTGCAGAACCCCACCTCGCTGGCGGTACGGGGCGCCACGGCGTACGTCGCGAGCGGCGCGTACACCACCAACGAGGACCCGAACCTCCTCGCCGTCCGCCTCCCGGCCGCCGAGTAGGGACAAGCGAAGTCCGCCCGGCACCGAGGGATCACGGTGCCGGGCGGACGGGTGACGAACGGTCGGGGCGGTCAGGACGCGGTTCGGCGGTCTGCGGTCTACAGGCCGTCGGTGAAGAGAAGGTGGTTGGGGGTGCCCTGGCTGACGCCCGTCAGGACGTCCCTGGTGGACACCTCGTCGATCCAGGAAGCGACCTCGGCGGGGCCGGCCTCGGGGTGGGCCTGCTTGTAGAGGACGGCGAGGCCGGTGACGTGGGGCGCCGCCATGGACGTGCCGTTCATGGAGAGCGAGCCGCCGCCGAGCCGGGCCGAGACAATGTCCTGGCCGGGGGCGTAGAGCTCGACGCAGGGACCCCAGTTGGAGAAGGAGGTCTGCTGGTCGGAGCGGTTGGAGGCCGCGACGGTCAGGGCCCCGTCGGCGGAGGCGGGCGAGACGCCGCAGGCGTCCTTGGAGTCGTTGCCGGCCGCGAGGACGGGCAGGACCCCCGAGGCGGAGAGCGCGGTCGTGGCGCGGTTGACCGCCTGCGACTTGCCGCCGCCCAGGGAGCCGTTGAGGACGGCGGGCTGCACGGCGTTTTGGGCGACCCAGTCCAGGGCCGCGATCAGCCCGGAGCTGGAGCCCGAGCCGTCGCAGCCCAGGACCCGGACGCTGACCAGGTTCGCCTCGGGGGCGACACCGTACGTGCTGCCCGCGACGGTGCCCGCGACGTGCGTGCCATGGCCGTAGCAGTCAGCGCCCTGGCGGCCGTCGCCCACGGCGTCGAAGCCGAACTCGGCACGGCCCCCGTCGGCCCCGCCGAACTCGGTGTGCTCGTAGTCGATGCCGGTGTCGAGGATGTAGGCGGTCACCCCGGCGCCGGTGCCACTGGTGGTGAAGTCGCCGTCGAGCGGCAGGTTCCGCTGGTCGATGCGGTCCAGTCCCCAGGTGGCGGCCGGTGCGCGGCGGGCCGGGACGGCGGCGGCCCGGGAGGCGGGGACGGGGGTGTACGCGGGGACCGTTTCCGACGTGGGGACGGAGGTCTTCGCGTCCTCCTCCACCGACGTCACGCCGGGGGTGTTGCGGAGGGTCGTCAGCTGGGCCTGGGTGAGGGGGACGGCGAAGCCGTTGAGTGCCTTGCTGTACGTGAAGGTGGGAGCCAGGCCCAGCGTCTTCACGGTCCTGGCCGCGTCCACGAGCGGGTCGAGGGTGACGATGTACCGGCCGGGGATCGGTTCCCCCGCACGGATCAGCGGCGCGGGTTCCGGGTTCGGCGGAGTGGGGGCGGAAGCCGCACTGGTGGCGAGGGGGCCCGCGAGGGCCAGGGCGAATGCGGACGCGAGTACGAGCGCGTGGCGAGTGTGCACGGGCCGAGACGATCATGTGAGAAGTCCCCGGCCAACGACCCGTCCCGGAGGTTCGCCGCGCACCGGAAGCATTTGCGCAATGCGCTCCTCCGTTCGGGCCCGCGCCGGAACCTCGTGGAACACCCTTAGAGTTCCCGCATGTCCGACGACACCGCGCACATGCCCGATCTCCGCGTCCGCTGGCAGGAGGCCCTGTTGGCCGCCCGGGGCGGCGCGGCCGGCCCCGATCCGCTTCCGTACGCCGAGAACCTGCTGGAGCGGTGGGCCGAGCCGCAGCGGAAGTACCACACCACCGCCCATCTGACGGCGGTCCTGGACGGGATCGACATCCTCGCCGAGCACGCCGGGGCGCCGGAACTCGTCCGGCTGGCCGCCTGGTTCCACGACGCGGTCTACCGGCCCGACCGCTCCGAGAACGAGGAGCGCAGCGCCGCCCTCGCCGAGCGGGCGCTGCCCGAGGCGGGGGTCCCGGCCGGGGCGACCGCCGAGGTGGCGCGGCTGGTCCGGCTCACCGTGACGCACGACCCTGCGGAGGGCGACCGCAACGGCGAGGTGCTGTGCGACGCCGATCTGGCGATCCTCGCGTCGGGCCCGGAGGCGTACGCGCATTACACCGCCGAGGTCCGCGCGGAGTACGGCTTCGTGCCGGACGACCTCTTCCGGGAGGGCCGGTCCGGGGTGCTGCGGCAACTGCTCGGGCTGCCGAGGCTGTTCCGTACGCCGTACGGGTCCGAGCACTGGGAGGCGCGGGCGCGGCAGAACCTGACGACGGAGCTGGAACTGCTGGAGGCCGTGCTGCCGTGACGGCGGGTGCCCGCCGACGACCACGGCCCCGTACGGAAGTTCCGTACGGGGCCGCGGTTACGAGCGGGTGGACGTCAGCGGGTCACTCGGCGGCGGCCGGGGCCGCGACCGCCGTGCCGGTACCGGCCGTCGCTTCCGTCGCTTCGGTCTTCTTCGCGTCGCCGCCGGTGAAGCCGCGCAGCGGCACCTGGCGGACGAACAGGGCGATGACGATGCCGACGGCCGCGGCGCCCGCGCCCCAGGCGAAGGCCGTGTCGACGCCGTCGCTGACCGCCTGGGCGAAGGCGTGCTGGACGGCTTCGGGCAGGGCACGCAGCGCCTGGGGGGTCATGCCGGAGACCGAGGAACCGGCGTCGGCGGCGCCCGCCGCCGAACCGGCGGCCGAGGTGAAGGAGTCGGTCAGGGTGCTGGCGTACAGGGTGCCGAGCAGGGAGACGCCGAGCGAGCCACCCATGTTGCGGAGGAAGGTGGCCGCGCCGGTGGCGGCACCGATGTCGCGCAGCGGGGCGCTGTTCTGGGCGATGAGCATGGTGGTCTGCATCAGGCAGCCCATGCCGAGGCCGAGCACCACCATGAAGAGCCCGGTGGTGAAGCGGGTGGTGTCGGGTCCCATGGTGGCGAAGAGGGCGAGGCCGACCGCCATCAGGGCGGTACCCGCGATGGGCAGGATGCGGTAGCGGCCGGTCTTGCTGATGTACGTACCGCCGGCGAGGGAGAGCACCATCGCGGCGAGCATCATCGGCATGAGCAGCAGGCCGCTGTTGGTGGCGGAGGAGCCCTGGACGTACTGCTGGAACTGCGGCAGCAGGGTGATCCCGCCGAACATGGCGAAGCCGACGATGAAGCTGAGCGCACCGGCGAGGGAGAAGTTGCGGTCGGCGAAGACCGACAGCGGCATGATCGGTTCTTCGGCGCGGCGCTCGACGAGGACGAACGCGGCGAAGACGACCACGGTGACCGCGGCGAGGCCGAGGATCATGGCCGAGTCCCAGTCGTACTCGCTGCCGCCCCAGCTGGTGATCAGGACCAGGGTGGTGATCCAGACGCTGAGCAGCGCGGCGCCGGTCCAGTCGATACGGACGCGGGCGGCGGCCTTGCGCGGGAGCTTGGCGAGGACGAACCAGCAGACGAACAGGGCGACGACGCCGAGCGGCAGGTTGACGTAGAAGGCCCAGCGCCAGTTGAGGTTGTCGGTGATGAAGCCACCGGCGAGGGGGCCGCCGATCATGGCGACGGGCATGACCGCCATCATCACGCCCTGGTACTTGCTGCGGTCGCGGGGCGGCACGATCTCGGCCAGCACCGCCATCACGCCGACCATGAGCCCACCGGCGCCGAGGCCCTGGAGGGCGCGGAAGCCGATCAGTTCGCCCATGTTCTGGGAGAGACCGCAGAGCGCGGAGCCGATCAGGAAGATCGCGATGGAGGTGATGAAGGTGATGCGCCGGCCGAGCAGGTCGCCGAGCTTGCCCCAGATCGGGGTCGCGACGGTGGAGGCGAGGATGTAGCCGGTGGTCACCCACGCGAGGTGCTTGAGGCCGCCGAGGTCTCCGACGATCGTGGGCAGCGCGGGCGCCACGATCATGTTGTCGAGCATCGCGAGCAGCATCGCGATGACCAGGCCGCTCATCGTGACCATGATCTCGCGGTGGGTGAAGCGTGGCGGTTCCGGGGTCGCCCCGGCTGCGGCCGGGGCGGGAGAGGTCTGCGTCACGGCGCAATGCCTTTCGGTCGGGAAGGGGGTCGCTCGACGGACCCGAACTCTGGCGGCAGGGACCCTGTCCGGGGACGACAGCAGTGTCATCGGCTCGGCGGCAGGGCAGGCTGATCCCGGAATCCACTTACCGGGCGGTTAGTAGATTACTTGCCGTACGGTAAGTTGGCAAAGGGGGACGTGGGGACCACGATCGACGCAGGGCGCTCCCGTGCGGAGACGAGACGCTCGGGGCGAAAGGAACGCACAGCCATGACAGCCGCAGGACGCCGACGGGGCATCGACACACGGGCCGAGATCCGCAAGGTGGCCCTGGAACTCTTCACCGAGCAGGGGTACGACGCGACCTCGCTCCGGGAGATCGCCGAACGGCTGGGCATCACGAAAGCGGCCCTCTACTACCACTTCAAGAGCAAGGAGGACATCGTCCTCTCGCTCTTCACCACCTACCTGGAGGCGGTCGACGCCCTGGTGGAGTGGGCCAAGGAGCAGCCGCCCGGCCCGGATCTCGCCACCCGGATCGTGGACCGCATGGTCGACGTCTTCATCGCCGAGGGCATGCCCGCCATCCAGTTCGCCACCGCCAACCACCGCGTGATCCACGAGCTGCGCCCCGACAAGGGCGGCGCCCTGGAGAAGTTCGCCGAACTGAGCGAGGTCATGGGCGGCCCCGACGCCACGGTGGAGGAGAAGCTGCGGCTGCGGTCCGCCCTGCTCAGCGTGAACCTCGCGCTGCTCGCCTCGCGGGGGCTGGAGGTCTCGGACGCCGAGATCGCCCGGGTGGCCCGTGACATCGCCCACCGGCTCGTCCCGTCACCGGGCCCGGCCCAGGCCCCGGGCGTCTGACCCGGGGGCATCCGGGGTCCGCCCGGGCCCGGGGCAGAGACTTCCGCCCGCCTGCGCCGGGCAGGTGAACCCTGTGGTGCCGGAGGGTGGCGGGGGCGGCCGTCACGGGCCCGCCCCCCGGGTTCGGGCTAGGGAACACGGTCCGTGCACCCGACCGAGGGACTCCCCCCACCATGTTCAAGACCGCGCTGCGCATCGCTTCCGCCGCCGCCTTCGCCGCCACCTCGCTCGCCTTCGCCCCCACGGCCAGCGCCGACACCGACCCGTTCCCTGGCACTCCGGAGCAGATCCGCGACACCGGCCCCTGCGGACCGACCGGCGGCTACCGCTCGTCGGACTGGGAGCGCACGACCACCAACCGCGCGCTGCGGCCCCAGGTGGACACGGCCGCGATCAGCGAGGGCTGGTACTGGCGCCACGACGACAACACGCTGTGGCGCGGGGACACGCGGCCGGACCCCCGGGCGATCTTCCGCAGCGGCTTCACTCCCCTGGGGACGGACCTGACGCCGCTGGCGAAGTGGATCGTCGGGGGCGGCGGCCAGAACTCCGCGCACGTGAGCACCAGTTGCGACCGGTGGGTGGCGCAGGGCTTCGCCACCGGGGGCGGCAAGGACGGCTGGGTGTACGCCATCCAGGCGCCGGGCGGGATCGACATCAACGCCACCGCGCGGATGACCGGCATCCAGTCGCAGTACCTGTGGAACAAGGAGATCGACTTCCCCGGCGGGATCCAGGGCAGGTTCATCGAGGGGGCGTGCCAGTACCACTGGGCCGGCCAGAACCCGCAGAACAACGTGGACATCTACGAGAACCTGGGCTGCGTCACCAACCCGGACTTCCGTCCCGTCGGCCGCACCAGGGAGCTCCCGGCGGACGCCGACACGTCCGCCCCCGCGACCTCCACCTCCACGGCCCCGGCATCCTCCACCGCGCCGGCCCCGGCGACCGCCCCGGCCCCGTCGACCGCCGGCTCGCCGGTCCCGGCGGGTGCCGTCTCGCTGAGCCCCACGGGCGCCCTCTCGCTGAGCGCGCGGTAACCCCCGGGCGCGAGCCCGCCCCCAGCCATGGTGCGGCCCCCGGTGGCAACGGCTCCACGCCCCGGGGGCCCCGTCATGCCGTCCCGGACTCCGCCTGGCGGCCCGTGCCGGGGTGCACCGGACCACTCTCGGCGCTCTCCCCGTCCGCGGCGGGCCCCCCGGCCCGGAGCGCGCCCAGGAACGCGCCGAACCCGTGCGGGGCGCGGGGTGTGAGCCGGCCCGAGGTCTCGACGGCGCAGGCGTTCGTCCGCAGCACCCGGGCGCCCCGGTCACCGAGCGCACGGGCCAGCGCGTGGTCCTCGCCGTGCGGGACGTGGGGGAAGCCCCCGGCGGCCAGGTAGGCGTCCGCCACCACGCCGAAGTTGGCACCGTGCACGTGCGGGTGTTCCCACTCGGGGCCGGTACCCGCCGGCCGTTGCTCGAAGTAGTACGTGCGGTGCAGGTCCCGTACCACCGCCTCCTCCAGGGAGCGGGCCGGGGAGAGGCGGACCGTGCCCAGCACGCAGTCCCAGCCGTCGCGGGCGCAGGTCAGCTGGTGGGCGATCCAGTCGGCGGAGACCCGGCTGTCGGCGTCGGTCGTCGCGATCCAGGTGTGCGCGGCGGGGGTGGCCGCCCTTCGCAGCCCGTGCGCGACGGCGTCCGCCCTGGCCGCTCCGGCCGACCGGTGGACGGTCGTCACCACGTCCGCGCCCGCCCGCCGGGCCACCTCCGCGGTCGGGTCGGCGCAGGCATCGGCGGCGACCACCAGGGTCAGCGGGGGCATGTCCGGCAGGCGGCCGCGCGCGTACCGTTCGGCCGCGCGGACGGCACTCAGCGCGGCGGGCAGGGTGTCGGCCTCGTCGTGCGCCGGTACGGCGACGACGAGGCCGTCGACGCGCCGCCTCACACCAGCCCCTCGGCGCGGGCCGGGGAGGGCGGCGGCGAGCCGTCCGCCAGGGGGCGGTGGTGGATGCTCAGGACGAAGTCGGGGTCGTGGAACTCCGGCCCCGCCACCAGCCCCGGTACCTCCCGCAGCAGCGGTGCCAGCTGTGTTCCGGTCAGCCGGTGCTCGGGGACGGGGTGGTCCCAGTGCACGGTCACCAGGGTCCCGCCGGGCTCCAGGCCGGCGACCGTACGCTCCAGGATCTCGGCTAGCGCGGGCGCGTCGAAGTAGTAGAGCAGTTCCGAGAGCACGATCAGGTCGAAGGTTCCCTCCGGCCACTCCTGGGGCACGGTGAGGGCGCGCACCTCCACCTGGGGCAGGTCGCGGTTGCGCGCGGCGGCCTCGGCGACGGCGGCGGGGACCCGGTCGGTGGCCAGGACCGTGTCGCACCGCCCGGCGAGCAGCCGGGTCAGGACGCCCACCGAGCAGCCCGGTTCGAAGGCCCTGCGGTAGCGGCGGCGGGGCAGGGCGGCGAGGGTCAGCGCGTACTTGCGCTGTTCGTACCAGCGGCCCGCGAGGTCCCAGGGGTCCGCCGTACCGGAGTACATCCGGGCGAAGTACGAGGCCGGGGTGGAGGCGCCGGTACGTTCGGCGGGCCCGGACCGGTCGGGGCTCACAGCAGGATCACTTCGAAAGCGCGGCGGTGGTGGAGCAGTTCGGCCGGCGGCAGGATGACGGTGGGGTCGCCGGGGTCGTCCGCGAGCGGTGCGATCTGGGTACGGAACCGGTTGACGGCAGCCGCCTTGCGGGCCTGTTCGGCCGCGGTGAGTGGCAGTCGGCGGGCCGCGTCCCAGGGCACCCGGGGGTCGCCGGGCTCGGCCCAGTGCCACGTCCACACCGGGTAGAACCAGAGCGCGGTACCGGCGACCCGGGCCGCCGTGCGCGCCGCCCGGCCCGCCGCCTCGTGGTCGGCGTGCAGGTCGCCGGTCCACGGTGCCAGGCAGAGCTGGGCACCGGAGTCCCGCAGCACGTCCACGAGACGTGCGGCCACCTCGTTCTCGTACGCGTCCACGCGGGTGTCCGGCACTCCGAGGCGGGTACGGCGGTGGCGGTCGACGCCCAGGTCGTCGAGTGCGGCGGCGAGTTCGGCGGCGCGCAGCCGGCCGAGTGCGTCCGGCTGCACGCGGCGGCTGCCCGGGTGGGACGCCTCCCCGTCGGTGACGGTGACGACATGGACCTCGACGCCGGCGGCGGTGAGCCGGGCCAGGGTGCCGCCGACGCCCAGCACCTCGTCGTCGGGGTGGGCGGCGACCACGACCACGGGCCCGTCGATCCGGGGAGCGTCCGCCACCGCCCGCCAGCCGTCCCAGCGCGCCCACTCCGCCTCGGGAGTGCCTTCCGCCCGGAGTGCGGCGGCGGCCCGCTCGCGGACGGCCGGGTCCGTCACCGGGCCGGGCGGTGTTCCGGGCGCGGGCGGCACCGCCGCGGTACCCGGCGGTGTCGCGGGGACGGGCCCAGGGCCGGTCGCGGTGCTGCTCATCGGGGGGTGCCCTCGGGCGGGGCCACCAGGGCGGTGCCCAGGGCCGCGAGGTCGCGGTCCCCGTGGTGCTGGCGGAGGTAGACGGTGAGGTCGGCGACGCGGCGGGCGTGCCGGGCGTCGTGGCAGAGCGGTCCGGCCCCGAGCGCGCGGCCGACGTGGTCCAGCACCAGGGTGCTGACCCGCTCCACGGCCGCCCGGGCGCGCATGGCCCGCAGCGCGGCGTCGCCGCCGCGGTCCGCCGGGTCGGCGTCGATCTCGGCGGCGGCGATCCGCAGCACGCACTCCGCTCCGTGCAGGGCGACGTCCACCGCGCCCAGATGGGCGGCGGCGATCTGGTCGGGGGCGCGGCGGACGGCGGAGGCGAACAGGGTGTCGGCCACCCCGCGTGCTCCGCCCAGCCAGCAGGCGGCCACTCCGATGCCCCCGTGGGCGAACCCGGGACGGGCGACATAGGCGTCGACGCCGCCCAGCGGCATCGCGGGCACCCCGGTGAACCGCACGTCCGGGGTGTCGCTGCCCGCCATGCCGACCGCCTGCCAGGTGCCGGGCACCGGGGCGAACCCGGGTACGGCGGTGGCCAGGGCGAACAGCCGGCGCCCCTCCTCGGTGTCGGCGGTGACCAGGGCGTGCGTACAGCTGTGCGCTCCCGAGCAGTACGGCTTCACTCCGTCCAGCTGCCAGAGGCCGTCCGCCGCGGGCCGGGCCGTCAGCCGGGCACCGGGGGGCTGAGCGGCCCAGACGCCCCAGCGCTCACCGGGGGCGGGGGCCGGGGCGCCCAGCTCGGCGAGGATGGCCACCGCGTCGGCGTGGCCCTCGGCGAGCCGGGCCAGCGCCAGGTCCCCGCGGCCCAGCCCGTGCAACGCCTGGAACCTCTCCCAGGTGCGGCCGGACCCGGGCAGCGGCACGTCCGCCGCGCTGTCGCGGACCCAGGCCGCGAACCGCTCGGCCACGGCGCGGCGCAACGCCACACCGTCCGGCGTCACGGGCATCTCGGAGAGGGGTTCCTGATCCGTGGTGACGGTCGTACGCACACGTACTCCTTCGTTCGTCGACCTGCGCCTCCCCTCCCATGCCAGCACCTGCGGGAGGACCGCGCCCGGCGAACATGCGCGTGGCCCGGCCGGATCGGCCGGGCCACGGTCGCGACGCACCCGAGGGGAAGGGGGGCGGCGCGGAGGGCACCCACTGCGGGGCACCGGGGCACTCGGCACTCCGGGTCGGGACGCTCAGTGCTTGAAGGCGTCCTTCGTCTTCTCCTTGGCCTGGCGGGCGTCGCCCTTGGCCTGCTCGGCGCGCCCGGCGGCGGTGAGGCGTTCATTGCCCACGGTCCGGCCGGCGGCCTCCTTGGCCTTGCCCTTGGTCTGCTCCACCTTGGCCTGGGCCTTCTCATCTGCAGCCATGATCACTCCCACCTTGCTGTGCTCGACTTCCAGGAACACTGGTCCGTCTGACCGCCATGCGCCGTCTCAAACCCCGACTCAAGACGCATCTCGTACCTCATGAGCACATCGCGGCACACTCCCAGCGTCCGGCGTGAACGCCGCGATAACAAACTGGGATCATTCACCGCGACCGGGAATGTGCGGGCTTCCGGGCCCGTTGGCCACAGTCATGCCTGAAACCGACACCGGTCGACTCCGTATGCCCTTGGCCGTATACATCCTGGGCCTCTCGGTCTTCGCCCTCGGGACCAGCGAGTTCATGCTCTCCGGTCTGCTCCCCCCGATCGCCGACGACATGGGCGTATCGATTCCTCGGGCCGGAATGCTCATATCCGCCTTCGCGATCGGCATGGTCGTGGGCGCCCCGCTGCTCGCCGTGGCCACGCTCCGGCTGCCGCGCCGCACCACGCTCATCGCGCTGATCTCCGTCTTCGGGCTCAGTCAGGTCGCGGGGGCGCTGGCGCCGACGTACGAGATCCTCTTCGTCTCCCGGGTGGTCGCGGCGCTCGCCTGTGCCGGGTTCTGGGCGGTGGGCGCGGCCGTCGCCATCGCGATGGTGCCGCAGAACGCCCGGGCCCGGGCGATGGCGGTGATGATCGGCGGTCTGTCGATCGCCAACGTGCTGGGCGTGCCGCTCGGCGCGTTCCTCGGCGAGAGTCTGGGCTGGCGGTCGGCGTTCTGGGCGGTGGGCGCCGCTTCGGCCGTGGCGCTCGTCGGGGTCGTCCTGAAGATTCCCCGGATCCCGGTGCCGGAGCAGCGTCCGCAGCTGCGGCAGGAGCTCTCGATCTACCGCGACCGCCAGGTGTGGCTGGCGATCGTGATCACCGCGCTGGCGGCGGGCGGGGTGTTCTGCGCGTTCAGCTATCTCGCCCCGCTGCTGACCGATGTCGCCGGGCTGGACTCGGGGTGGGTGCCGTGGGTGCTGGCGCTCTTCGGGGCCGGCGCGCTGGCCGGTACGACGATCGGCGGCCGGGTCGCGGACGCGCACCTCTTCGGCGTACTGATCAGCGGCATCGCGGCCTCCACGGTCTTCCTGGTGGCGCTCGCGCTCTTCGCGTCGAGCCCGGTCGCCGTGGTGCTCCTCGCCTTCCTGCTGGGCTTCTCGGCCTTCTACACGGCCCCCGCGCTCAACGCCCGGATGTTCAACGTGGCCGGTGCGGCGCCGACGCTCGCCGGGGCGACGACGACCTCCGCGTTCAACCTGGGCAACACCGCGGGGCCGTGGCTCGGCGGTGCGGTGATCGACGCCGACCTCGGCTACTCCTCCCCCGCGTGGGCGGGTGCCGGAATGCTGGTCGTCGGTCTGGCGGCGGTGACCCTCGCGCTCCGGGTCCAGCGCGGCGTCACCTCCCGGTCCCGGCTGGTCGCGGGAGCGGGCGCGGTGGACGCGGCGGTCGTGGACGCGGCGGTCGTACGCCCCCGGGCCGCGCTCGTGGAGGAGCGGTCGGAGGCGCCCAGCGCCTGACGCGTACCGCCCGAGCGCGAACGCGACCGCCCCCGGAGAACCTGGTGACCAGGTTCTCCGGGGGCGGTCGTGCGTTCAGGCCGAGGCCGTACGCCCCGGGGCGGGCCGGCCCTTGGGGCGGCGGAGTCCGGCCTCGGTCAGCCGGCGGACCAGCTCCTTCGAGCCGATCTCCCGCGCCCCGGCGCGTACCGCGTCCGGGTAGCTCGACTGCGGGACGTCGTAGTGGTCGCGCTCGAACGCGCGCGGCGGGCAGCCGATCGCGGCGGCGAAGGCGTGCAGTTCGCCGAAGGACTCGTCGCTGACCAGGTGCGACCAGAGACGGCCGTGGCCCGGCCAGGTCGGAGGGTCTATGTAGACGGTCACCGCCGCAGCACTCCGGCGAGCGCACCGACCGGGGCCACCGACACGGTCGCGCGGGTGCAGACCCAGTGCGGGTCGGCACCGAGCTCGGGTTCGACGTCGAGCGCGTGCGGGCCGCCCTCGTCGCAGACGGGGCAGAGCGGCCACCGTCCGTACCGTTCGAGCAGGGCGTCCTGGACGTCCTGGGCGACGAGTCCGACGAGGAATTCGAGGCCGTCCGGCCACTGCTCCACCCACCACCGCCGCTGGGTCACCGCGTCCTCCACGAGGGACACGATGTCGGCGTCCGCGACGTCACCCGCCGCCAAGTCGGCCACGACGAGGGCTCGGGCGGTGTGCAGTGCCTGCTCCAGGGGGTTCAGCTCCATGGCTCCATTGTCACCCCACGCGCCCGGCCACTCCCCCGGCGCCCGCGCCCCCGGCCGCGACTCCGCGCGCGGGCCGGACGGACCGCCAAAGGGACCACCGGAGGGACGGCCGGAGGGACGGCCGGGGGAATGCCCGACGGCGGCCCGACGGCGGCCCGACGCGACCGGATCGCGGTACGGGCGGTGGCCGGATGTCGACCACGGGCACGGGGTCCGTCACTCGTACGTGTGCGGTGCGTGCCGATCCGTTTCTCCTCCCGGCGACTGGGAGAGGATCGCCGCATCGCCGACACGATCATGTGTCCGGCGCCCACAGGAAAGGCATGGCATGGCTCAGGGGACTGTGAAGTGGTTCAACTCGGAGAAGGGGTTCGGGTTCATCGCACCGGACGACGGCACTCCGGACGTCTTCGTGCACTTCTCCGCGATCGACTCCTCCGGCTACCGGTCGCTGGAGGAGAACCAGCGGGTGGAGTTCACGACCTCGCAGGGTCCCAAGGGTCCGCAGGCTGAGCAGGTCCGCCCCATCTGACGCCCGCCAGCCGTCCACGACGCGACCCGCACGCCCGCCCGGCGTGCGGGTCGCGTCGTATGCCCCGCCACCCCGTCCGCATGCCCTCCGGCCGCGGCTTTCCGGTGCTCGAAGTTCCTTCGCACCGAGCATGTTTGGTCCGGCGGAAGCGGTAAAGACGAACCCTTGACGCAGGCTTTATACGACGAGGTAGGAGACGCATCATGGGCATCATCGCTTGGATTCTCATCGGGTTGCTCGCCGGCCTCATCGCCAAGGCGCTCGTGCCGGGCAAGGACCCGGGCGGCATCATCATCACGATGCTCATCGGTGTCGCGGGTGGTCTCCTCGGCGGTTGGCTCGGCAAGGTCATCTTCGGTGTCGACTCGATCGACGGCTTCTTCGACGTGTCCACGTGGATCGCCGCGATCGCCGGTTCGGTGATCCTGCTGGTCCTCTACCGACTGGTCACCGGCAACCGTCACTCGCACCGCCACGCCTGATCCGGCGGGCCCCCCGGGCCACGGATCGCTCACGTACCGCAGACGGCTCCCCCTCCGCCCGGAGGGGGAGCCGTCGTCGTGTTCCGGCCACGTCGCAGGGCGCGTGCGGGGGCGTGTGCGCGGGTCACGCCAGGCCGTGTGCGCGGGTCGCGCCAAGCGGGATCAATGGGGGGTTGACGGGCGAGTGTGATGAAAATACCTTTCAGGAGTGACCAGTGAACTGAAGGAAAGTTTCAGCAGCGACTCCCCGCCGGCCCCGGCGGCCCTCGCCGCCAAGGTCCGTACGCTCGCCCCTTCCATGACCCGTTCCATGCAGCGCGTCGCCGAGGCGGTCGCCGGGGACCCCGCCGGGTGCGCCGCGCTCACCGTCACGGGTCTCGCCGAGCGGACGGGTACGAGCGAGGCCACCGTCGTCCGCACCGCGCGGCTCCTCGGCTACCCGGGCTACCGCGATCTGCGCCTCGCCCTCGCCGGGCTCGCCGCCCACCAGCAGTCGGGGCGGGCCCCCGCGGTCACCGCCGACATAGCCGTGGACGACCCGATCGCCGACGTCGTCGCCAAGCTCGCCCAGGACGAGCAGCAGACCCTCGCGGACACGGCCGCCGGGCTCGACACCGGGCAGCTCTCCGCGGTCGTGACCGCCGCCGCCACCGCCCGCCGGATCGACATCTACGGCGCGGGCGCCTCCTCCCTCGTCGGCCAGGACCTGGCGCAGAAGCTGCTCCGGATCGGCCTCATCGCGCACGCCCACACCGACCCGCACCTCGCGGTCACCAACGCGGTGCAGCTGCGCCCCGGGGACCTCGCCATCGCCATCACCCACTCCGGTTCGACCAGCGACGTCATCGAGCCGCTGCGCGCCGCCTTCGACCGGGGCGCCACCACCGTCGCCATCACCGGCCGCCCCGGCGGCGCCGTCACCCAGTACGCGGACCACGTGCTGACCACCGCCACCTCCCGCGAGAGCGAGCTGCGCCCGGCCGCCATGTCCAGCCGGACGAGCCAGCTCCTCGTCGTGGACTGCCTGTTCATAGGCATCGCCCAGCGCACCTACGACACGGCGGCGCCCGCGCTCTCCGCGTCGTACGAGGCCCTCGCGCACCGCCACACGCACCGCCGCCGCTGACCCGCCGCCGCATCGGCACCCGTACGCGCCCGTCCGCAGAAGCGCACCCGCACCCCGCACGCGCACATCCGCAGAAAGCGCACGCACACCCGCACATACGCAGAAGCACACGCGCACCCGCACCCGCACCCGCACCCGCACCCGCACGAGCACCACGAGAAAGCAGAGCCACGCCTCATGTCCTCCTCCGCGACCGGCCGCGACGGCCTCCTCGCCCAGCTCGCCACCCTCACCACCGAGCAGTTCCGCCCCGAGCTGGCCGAGATCGACCGGCTGCCCACCCTGGAGATCGCGCGGGTCATGAACGGCGAGGACCGGTCCGTGCCGGACGCCGTCGCCGGGCAGCTGGAGCGGATCGCCGCCGCGATCGACGCGATCGCGGAGCGCATGGCGCGCGGCGGCCGGCTGATCTACATGGGCGCGGGCACCGCCGGGCGCCTCGGGGTGCTGGACGCCAGCGAGTGCCCGCCCACCTTCAACACCGACCCGTCCCGGGTCGTCGGGCTGATCGCGGGCGGCCCGTCCGCGATGGTGACGGCGGTGGAGGGCGCGGAGGACAGCCGGGAGCTGGCCGCCGCCGACCTGGACGGGCTCGGCCTCACCGCCGACGACACCGTCGTCGGGATCTCCGCCTCGGGCCGCACCCCGTACGCGATCGGCGCGGTCGAACACGCCCGCGCCCTGGGCGCGCTCACCGTGGGCCTCTCCTGCAACGAGGGCTCGGCGCTCGCCGCCGCCGCCGAACACGGCGTGGAGGTCGTCACCGGCCCGGAGCTGCTGACCGGTTCGACGCGGCTGAAGGCGGGCACGGCACAGAAGCTGGTCCTCAACATGATCTCGACCATCACGATGATCCGGCTCGGCAAGACCTACGGAAATCTGATGGTCGACGTGCGGGCGTCCAACGAGAAGCTGCACGCCCGTTCGCGCCGGATCGTCGCCCTGGCGACCGGCGCCTCCGACCAGGAGATCGAGGCCGCCCTCGCCGCCACCGGCGGTGAGGTGAAGCCCGCGATCCTCACCATCCTCGGCCAGGTCGACGGCCCCACCGCCGCCAAGCTGCTGGCCGCCTCGGACGGCCATCTGCGCGCCGCGCTCGCGGCCGTCCCCTCTCCCTGACTCCCGGCCCGCACCCCCGCCCGGCCCCCCGGCCCGACCCCCCGGCCCACACCTGGGACGGGCCCCGGGGGCGGGACCGGGGCGGGACCCGGGGCGCAACCCCCCACCCCCGCACAGCAAGGCACCACGCACCATGGCAACAGATGACAAGCACCGCGCCACCGCCGCCGCGATTCTTCCGCTCGTCGGTGGCGCCTCCAACGTCCGTACCGTCGCCCACTGCATGACCCGGCTCCGGCTGGGCCTGCTCGACCCGTCCCTCGTGGACGACGAGGCGCTGAAGGCGCTGCCCTCCGTGCTGGGCGTGGTCGAGGACGACACGTACCAGATCGTCCTCGGCCCGGGCAGCGTCGCCCGGGTCACCCCGGAGTTCGAAGCCCTGGTGGAGGAGGCCCGCGCCACCGCCCCGGCGCCCGCCGCCGGGCCCACCGCACCCCCCACGACCGCCGCACCCCCCACGACCGCCGATGGACTCGCCGCCCAGGGCGCCGAGTTGAGAGCGGCGCGAAAGGCGAGGAACGCCACTCCGTTCAAGCTCTTCCTGCGGAAGATCGCGAACATCTTCGTCCCGCTGATCCCGGCCCTCATCGGCTGCGGCATCATCGCCGGGCTCAACGGCCTTCTGATCAACCTGGGTTGGCTCACCGGAGTGACACCCGCGCTGGCGGCGATCGCGTCCGGGTTCATGGCCCTGATCGCGGTGTTCGTCGGCTACAACACGGCGAAGGAGTTCGGCGGCACGCCGGTCCTCGGCGGTGCGGTCGCCGCGATCATCGTGTTCCCGGGGGTCGCCAACATCGAGGCGTTCGGGCAGAAACTCTCGCCCGGCCAGGGCGGTGTGCTCGGCGCACTGGGCGCCGCGGTACTCGCGGTGTACGTGGAGAAGTGGTGCCGCCGCTGGGTGCCCGAGGCGCTGGACGTGCTGGTCACGCCGACCCTCACGGTGCTGGTCTCGGGGCTGGTCACGATCTTCGGCCTGATGTACGTGGCCGGCGAGGTCTCCTCCGCCATCGGTACGGCCGCCGACTGGCTGCTCTCGCACGGCGGCGCGGGCGCGGGGCTCCTGCTCGGCGGGTTCTTCCTGCCGCTGGTGATGCTGGGCCTGCACCAGGCGCTGATCCCGATCCACACCACCCTGATCGAGCAGCAGGGGTACACCGTGCTGCTGCCGATCCTCGCCATGGCGGGCGCCGGACAGGTCGGCGCGGCGGTCGCCGTGTACGTACGCCTCCCCCGCAACGAGTCGATCCGCCGCACCATCCGCTCCGCCCTCCCCGCCGGTCTGCTGGGCGTCGGCGAACCGCTGATCTACGGCGTCTCGCTGCCGCTGGGCCGACCGTTCGTGACGGCGTGCGTCGGCGGCGCGTTCGGCGGCGCCTTCGTCGGCCTCTTCAACCAGCTCGGCACCTCGGTCGGCTCGACCGCGATCGGCCCGTCCGGCTGGGCCCTCTTCCCGCTCCTCGACGGCAACCACGGCCTCGGCGGCACACTCGCGATCTACGCGGGCGGGCTGCTCGTCGGGTACGTGTCCGGCTTCGCCGCCACGTACCTCTTCGGCTTCAGCAAGGAGCTGCTGGCCGAGTTCGACGTGGAGCAGGCGGTGGCGGGTGCCGGTGCGGGGGCCGCTGCCGGTGCCGGTGCGACCACGGTGGTGGCCGGGTCGGCGGGCGGCGCGGGTGATTCCGGTACGGGGCCGAAGGACCCCGGACCGACCGACCCCGGCCAGCGTCCGGCACCGGCGAAGGTCTGAGGCCCGGACCACCGGTACGCGCCACGGGCCGCCCTTCCGTGCGAAGGGCGGCCCGTGCACGTCGTGCGCCCCTCACTCCATCGTGAAACCGGCGGCCTCGGTGTCCAGCACCGTGGTGCCGTCCTTCGCGGCGGCCCGCACAGCCACGTGCCAGGCTCCGCGCGGCAAGTCCTTCGCGTCCTCGGCGGTGACGGTCACCTCGTAGGTGCACCGGACGGTGTCCGCGTCCGCGCCTCGGGCCGGCTCCACTCGGCCCTCGTCGGCTCCGCCAGTCAAAGGGATTGCCGGTTCGTCGAGCCGGCCGGTGGTCCTCCTGCCTCAGCCCCGCACGTGCAGCCCGAAGCCGCTGCGGCCCGTCGGCTCCAGGCCCTCCTTCAGGTGCAGCGAAGGGATGTCGTAGTCACCGAAGTTCTGCGGCCGGAAAGCGATCGGTTCGGTCGTCTCCAGGGTCAGCAGTCGCTGCCGCCATGCTTTGACGACCTCCGGGTACTCCGCGTCGGTCATCCGGTCGGTGCCGTACAGCACGAACGGCGGCAGCACCTCGATGCCGGGGTAGTAGAGGATGCCGTGCTGGATCGGGAAGAGCAGATCGTCGATGGGACCGTTGATCCCGCGGGCCGTGTAATGCGACTCCGGGCCGCCGGTGGTCACCGACAGCAGGGCCCTGCGGCCCGCGAGGGTTCCTTCGCCGAAGCGGTCGCCGTACTTGGTGTCGCTGTGCTCGCCGACGCCGTACGCGAAGTGGAAGGAGAACACCCGGTCCACCCAGCCCTTGAGGATCGCGGGCATCGAGTACCACCACAGCGGGAACTGGAAGATGATCGTGTCGGCCCACAGCAGCTTCTCCTGCTCGGCGCGGACGTCCGGGGTGAGCGTCCCGGCGTCGAAGGCCCGGCCCGAATCCCTCGCGACCCGCAAGGGGGTGGAGGCGTCGGGCCCGTAGTCCGCCGCGTCCACGACCGCCTTCCAGCCCATCGCGTACAGATCGCTCACCCGCACCTCGTGCCCGGCGCCCTCCAGGGTGGATACCGCGAGGTCCTTCAACGAGCCGTTCAGGGACTTCGGCTCCGGGTGGGCGTGGACGATCAGCGTCTTCATGGGAACTCCTCGGATCGGATTTCCCGAAGTCTGGTCGCCCCGGAGCCCGGTGTTCAGGGGCGCCGCTTCCGTCGGACCGGACTTCCTGGTAACGGGAGGACCACCCTCACCGGGCCTCGCCGTCAGCCGCCGCGGCCATACTGGGAGGCATGGACGACCTCGCGGGTTTCCTCAGGACACGGCGTTCCCGGGTCGACCCGTCGTCGGTCGGCATCCGCACCGACAGCCGGCGCCGGGTCGCCGGACTGCGCCGCGAAGAGGTCGCACATCTGTCCGGGGTCAGCGTCGACTACTACGTACGCCTGGAGCAGGGGCGCGCGACCCAGCCCTCCGACCAGGTGCTCGACGCGCTGGCCCGTGTGCTCGGCCTGGACGAGACCGAACGCGAACACCTCTCCCGGCTCGCCTGCCAGCGTCGCCGCGCGAAGGCGCCGGGCAGCCGCATCCGGCCCGAGCTGTTGCGGGTCCTCGACCTGGTCGCCGACGCCCCCGCGTTCATCATGAACCACCGCCTGGACGTGCTTGCCGGGAACCGCCTCGCCGGACTTCTCTTCGGCCGGCCGGTGCCGGGCCTGAACACCGCCCGGCACCTCTTCCTGGAGGAGGACGAGCGCGGCCTCTACGCGGACTGGGAGACGTGCACCCTGGATGTGGTCGGACACCTGCGTCTGGCCGTCGGCCAGTACCCCGACGACCCCCGCCTGGCCTCGCTCATAGGCGAGTTGGCGATGGGGAGCGAGCGCTTCCGTCGGCTCTGGGCCCGCGCGGACGTACGCGCCCGCACGCACGGGCACAAGCCGTACCGGCACCCGTTGGTCGGCCCGCTCGAACTGCACCAGGAGAACTTCGGCCTTCCCGGCGAGTCCGGCATGGAGCTGGTGGTCCTCTCCGCCGCGCCCGGCAGCCCCGCCGAGGACGGATTGCGCCTGCTTGCGGGCCTGGGCGTGGAGAGCAGTGACGCGGAAGAACCGTCAAAGCCGTCGGTGCGCGCCCGGAGGCGCCAGTAGCCTCGCGCGCCCGGCACGCCCCGTCGGCGCACCCGTGTTCCGGCCGAGGTGGCGTGACTGCCGAGCGCGATCCCGAACAGGCGTGCCCTCTGCCTCTTCATGGGAATCCGATCCCTGATTCCGTCGCGTTCGCGGAGCGTGTGTGTGAAGGCGACACTCGCGGGCACCCGAACCTCTGAGCGCATCCCACCGACTGTACGGAACGCCGTACGCAGAGCGGTACGCACAGCCGGGTGGGGAGCGCGGCCGAAGGACCGCCGAGGAAGGAGCGACCCATGAGCACCGACCCGTGGGGTTACCACCCTGCCAGCGGCCACGTCTCCGGAACCGACCTGACCGGTTTCGCGGTCGAGGCCGTCGACGGGCACGTCGGCAAGGTCGACAAGCACTCCGACGAGGTGGGTTCCGCCCACCTCCTGGTGGACACCGGTGTGTGGATCTTCGGGCGGGAGGTCCTGTTGCCCGCGGGCGCGGTCTCCCGGATCGACACGGAGGAACGCGTGGTCCACGTTGATCTCGCGAAGGAACAGATCAAGGACTCACCGGAGTTCGAACGGCAGACGCACTCGGGCGACCCGGCCTACTACACGGACCTGGCCACCTACTACGGGATGCACCGGCTGATCTGACGCCTCGCGTCTTCGCCGTCGTCCTGCCGTACGCACCACGGAACACCTGGCACAGAGCAGAGAGCACGTCGCAGAGAGCGGGGCGGGCCCGAAGAGGGTTCGCCCCGCGACGTGTGCCCGGGGCCGAGCCGCCGCGGGCCTCGACAGACTCAAGAAGAACTTCGAGTTCGTCGACACCTTCGTCAAAGGCATCCAGACCCCCACCAACGCGGGATTCGCCCAGCACGCCTCCGCCACGGCCGACGAAGGCCTCAAGCACTCCGCCGCAGGCTCGGGAGCCAGCGCCTCCGGGCTGGGCATCGGCCGGCTTGGATCAAGGAGATAGCGGAACAGCTGTCCTCCGCGTGACCGCGAGGCGTTACCGGGACGCGGGACCGGGACGCGGGACATCATCGACGGCCTTCGCCCTTCGCCCCGCCCCGCCCCGCTCCACAGCGTGTGCCGGGTGGCTCCACCGTGTACGTCCGCCCGGAACGGCACGGGCCCGCCGGGCGGCCCTCAACGGGGCAGCTGCCCCTGCCTGTTGATCTCCGTCACCCGGGCGCGGAGCACCACGCCCGGCGGTGCCGGCTGCACCGCGTCGGGCGGGCAGTCCCACTCCGGGCCCCCGCCGGGCGGACGCAGCCGGATGTCCGGGCCCACCCGGCCCACCACGCGCCCGACCTTGCCCGTCCGGGCGTCGACCGCGAACGATCCCCGCTCCGGCACACACGGCTCAAGCCTCTCGACCGACATGTTCCACGCCCTCCTTCACCTGCCCGTTCTCCCCGTCGATCTCCCTCTTCATGCGTTCGGCCGCAGGCATGAGCCGGTGGAACCGCGTCGACAACTCCAGGGAGGCCATGTCGAAGGCTCCCGGGTGCGGCCGTTCGCCCCTCGCGCCGTGCCCCACGGGCCCGACGCGCGGGTCTATCGTGAATACATGGCCACTCCCGAACTCATCCGTATCGTCTCCCGCGACTCGCCCATGGCCCTGGCCCAAGTGGAGCGCGTACGGGCCGAACTGACGGCGCTGCACCCCGGTATCGCCACCGAGGTCGTCCCCGTGAAGACGACCGGGGACAAGTGGATGGGGGACCTCTCCCAGGTGGAGGGGAAGGGCGCGTTCACCAAGGAGGTCGACGCGGCGCTGCTCGCCGGGGAGGCCGATCTCGCGGTGCACTGCGTGAAGGACGTCCCCGCGGACCGGCCGCTGCCCGCCGGGACGGTGTTCGCGGCGTTCCTGAAGCGCGACGACGTACGGGACGCCCTCGTGCACCCCGGTGGCCTCACGCTCGACGAACTGCCGGAGGGGACCCGTATCGGGACCTCGTCCGTACGCCGGATCGCGCAGCTGTCGGCCTCGCACCCGCATCTGGAGTGCGTACCGTTCCGGGGCAACGCCAACCGGCGGCTGGAGAAGCTGGCGGCGGGCGAGGCGGACGCGCTGCTGCTCGCCGCGTCCGGGCTCGCGCGCATCGGGCGCTCCGACGCCGTCTCCGAGGTGCTCTCCACGGACGCGATGTGCCCGCCGATCGGCGCCGGAGTGCTCGCGCTCCAGTGCCGCGAGGACGACAGCGCCACGATCGACGCGGTCAGCGGCCTCAACCACCCGGGGACGTACCGGGAGATGACCGCCGAGCGGATGTTCCTGCACGTGCTCCAGGGGCACTGCAACAGCCCGATCGCCGGTTACGCCACCTCCGGAGGCAACGGCGAACTCTCGCTGCGTGCCTGCGTGTTCACGCCGGACGGCAAGACCGTCCTGAACGCCCACGAGTGGGCCGGCCCGCTCGACCCCGCCACCCTCGGCACCTCGGTCGCGGTCACCCTGCTGCGCCAGGGCGCCCGCGAGCTGATCGACTCCATCGAGCACTGACACCGGCCCGGGATGAATGACGGCATGGAGCAGAACGGGCTGGAGGGGCCGGCGGCGCTGGGCAGGCTGAAGGCGCTGGGCGGGCTGGAGGGGGACAGGGTTCTGCTGCGGCCGACGACCGACGGCGACACCGAAATCCTCCACCGGGTCGTACGCGAACCGGAGGTCGCGGCGTGGTGGTCACCGCCCCCGGACAGCTACCGGGACAAGCTGGCCATCGTCTTCGAGGGCGAGGTCGTCGGTGCCATCCAGTTCAGCGAGGAGAACGATCCGCAGTTCCGCCGAGCCGGTATCGACATCTTCCTGACGACGAGGCTGCGTGGCAGGGGGCTCGGTACCGACGCGGTACGCACCCTGGCCCGGTGGCTGGTGGGCGAACGCGGCCATCACCGGCTGACCATCGACCCCGCGGCGGCCAACACCTCGGCGATCCGCTGCTACGCCAAGGTCGGGTTCAAGCCGGTGGGAATCATGCGGGCGTACTGGCACAACGAGCGGACGGGTGCCTGGGAGGACGGTCTGCTGATGGACCTGCTCGCGGACGAGCTGATCTGAGCGCGCTCACAGACAGGAGCGGGCGCGCGAACGAATCATCGACAAGCAACCCGAAAGAGTGAATTCGCCGGGCGTGCCCACGCCGTGCGGCGCTTCCCGACGTGCTCGCACATCCCGTGCGTACGGGCTTCCCCACCGCCACTTCCGGCGCTCCGGCCCCCTGCGTCCCGCCCGTACGGCCCTCGGGGCCCTTCGGGGTGCTTCCGGGGCCTCTCCGGGGCACTTCCGGGGCCTTTCCGGGGCCGGGGATTCCGCTTCACGGGTAGGGCATCAGGTTCCTCGGGGCCGCGCAGGGCATTTCGCTGTCGGCGAGAGGTGACTCCCGGCGGGTGGGGCGTCCGTACCTTCGGAGCGCTGAACCGAAGTGTCCGGAGTGTGCGGAAGGCAGGGGAGCACCATGGGAACGCTGGAAGGCAGAACCGCCGTCGTGACGGGCGGCTCCCGGGGGATCGGCCGGGGCATCGTGGAGCGGCTCGCGCGTGAGGGCGCCGAGGTCGTGTTCAACTACGCGCAGAACACCGGGGCGGCCGAAGAGGTCGTCCGTGCCGTCGAGGAAGCGGGCGGCCAGGCACGGGCGTTGAAGCTGGACCTGGCGGAGTCCGGGGCGGCGGAGAAGCTGATGGAGGCCGCCGAGAAGCAGTCGGCCGGTGGTGTGAGCATTCTGGTGAACAACGCGGCGCTGACCTTCACGCCGGCCCCGCTCGCCGCCATCGAGGAGGAGGTCTTCGACCAGGCGTTCGCGGTGAACACGAAGGCCGCGTTCCTCACCCTGCGGTACGCGGCCCGGCACATGCCGGACGGTGGCCGGATCATCAACATCTCGACGCTCAACACCCTGCGGACCGCCCCGGGCATCGTGCCGTACCTGGTCAGCAAGGGTGCGCTGGAGCAGCTCACCGCGGGAGCGGCGGCCGAGCTGGGCGCGCGCGGGATCACCGTCAACACCGTCTCCCCCGGCGCCACCGACACCGATCTGCTGCGGGGCACCAACCCGGCCGAGGCGCTGGCCACGATCCCGGCCATGACTCCGCTCGGGCGCCTCGGGACACCCTCCGACATCGCGGCCGTGGTCGCCTTCCTCGCCGGGGACGAGGGCCGCTGGATCACCGGCCAGAACATCCGGGCCACCGGCGGACTGGGCTGACCCGGACCGGACTGACCTGGACCGGACCGACCCGGACCGGAGCACGGCAATGGGCCCGGCGGGGCGGGGCACTCGGGTACGCGGACGTACCGAGCGGCCGCGCTCCGCCGGGCCCTTCGGCGCGCGCGGCGCACGCGGTAGGCGCGGTAGGCGCGGTAGGCGCAGGCGAAAACACGTGCCCCGGCGAGTGGGGTCTGCCGGACCCGGGGGACGGGGAGACGTCAGGGAGGACGGTGAGAAGGAGGCTGCGTCTGCCATGACTGCGACCCCGGTGGCCGGTGCGGACACGCCCGAGGTGAGCGATCGGCGGCTGACCCTCATCGGCCTGGTGCTGGCGCTCGGTACGTTCACCACGCTTCTCGACACCACGATCGTCACCATCGCCCTCGACCATCTGCACACGGCCTTCCACGCCTCGGTGGCCCAGACCCAGTGGGTGTCGACGGGCTACCTGCTGGCGTTCGTCTCGGTGATCCCGGTCAGCGGCTGGCTCTCCGAACGGTTCGGCGCGCGCAACGCGTGGTTGTTCGCCATCGGTGCCTTCCTCGCCGGTTCGCTGCTCTGCGGACTCGCGGACTCCCTGCCCGAACTCGTCGCGTTCCGGGTGGTCCAGGGGATCGGCGGCGGCATGGTCATGCCGATCACGCTCTCGCTCATCACCCGGGCGGCCGGCCCGGCACGGATCGACCGCGCGACGGCGGCGGTCGCGCTCCCCGGCCTGCTCGGGCCGCTCCTCGGTTCGGTGCTCGGCGGAGCCGTCGTGCAGGCGCTGAGCTGGCACTGGCTGTTCCTCCTGAACGTGCCGGTCTGCCTCGCCGCCCTCGTACTCGGCCCGGTCCTGCTGCCCGCCACCACCGGACGGCGGGGCCACCGGCTCGACGTGCCCGGGTTCCTGCTGCTCACGCCCGGGGTCGTCGCCGTCGCGTACGGCATCAGCCGGACGTCGGGGGCCGACGGTTTCGCGGCCGTCTCCGTCTGGCTGCCGCTCGCCGCCGGTGCCGCGCTGCTCGCCGCCTTCGCGGTGCACTCGCTACGGGCCCGCCGCCCCGCCCTCGTCGACGTCCGGATGTTCGCCCGGCGCGGCTTCGGCCTGGGGAGCGTCATCACCTTCGCGAGCGGGTTCACCACCTACGCGCTGTCGTTCCTGCTGCCGCTCTTCCATCAGCAGGTCCGTGGGGCGACGGTGCTCCACACCGGTCTGCTGCTCGTCACGCAGGGGCTCGGCACGATGTTCTTCGTCGTCGCCCTGCGCACCGTCGCCGCCCGGCTCGACGGGCGCGTGGTCGTCGCCGCCGGGGTGGCGCTGGCGATGCTCGGTACGGTGCCGTTCGCCCTCGCGGACACCCACGGCGGTACGCCGCTGCTGCTGGCCGCGCAGTTCGCCCAGGGACTCGGCTTCGCCGCGACCACGTTCCCGGTGATGACACTCGCCTTCTCGAACCTGAGCCACGACGAAGCCCCGCGTGGCAGCGCCGCGTTCAGCGTCGTACAGCGCGTCGGGGCGCCCTTCGGTGTGGCGGTCGTCGCCGTCGTCCTGCAGAGCCGCCTCGGGGGCGCGACCACCGCGTCGGAGAGGCTCGCGGCGTTCTCCGGCGCGTTCTGGTGGACCTTCGGGCTGAGCACGGTCCCGCTCCTCCTCGCCTTCCTCCTCCCTTCGAAACGGGGGGCGAGGGCGGAGGCCGCAACGCGGGAAGTCAGGCCGGCCTGATGAGCCGGCCGTTCACGACGGCCGGGAGAGAGCTGGGCATCTCGTCGGTGACCCAGGCGAACTCCAGGCCCGCGAGCGTGGCTCCGCGGTCCGTCCACACGAGGATCTCGCCGACGTAGGCACCGGACGGATCGTGGACGTGCGCATCCACGGGCACGATCTCTTGCCGCAGCTCCGCGTGCTCGCAAGGTTCCCGAACCCGGAGGTCGACGCTCACGGAGTCGGGCCCCCAGGCGGCGATCACCTCGGCACCGTCCAGCTGACTCCGCAGTCGCGACGAGCCCACGAACTCCGCCGCCAGGATGTGTTCGAGCACGGCTCGCTCGTCGGCGTTCAACGGGCGGGGGTCGATGGGGAGAGCAGCCATGCCCCCATTCTGAGGGGGGCGGGCGGGCCTTGTCGCAACGGTTCGTGGCTACGGGGCGGTGGCACGGCACCAGTTGCCCCATCCCGTTCCGGTGATCAATTCCGCTCCGGCAGGTTGGTGAACGTGTGTCTGGTGGTAGGTGACGGATGACGATGTCCGGTCGGGAGACGTACCGCTCGAACAGGCCCTACTGTGCAGGTCACGCACACCGCGCGGGACTCGTCCCGCGTGCACGCGTCGCCCGTCGGTGCCCTCGGCCCTCCCCCCGCTCCGGTCAAGCCACAGCTCAAACCACCGCTCAAACCACCGGTCAGCCCCGCCAGTTCTCCCGAGAAGAGATCGCCATGCCCCAAGCGCCCGCCCTCATAGGCAAACTCGCGGAATCCGCCATGGGCCGCCGTGCGCGCGTACTCGATGTCCAGCAGCCCGCCCCCGGCTTCCTCGAACTCACGCTGAGCGCGGAGTCGCCGCCCGGCGGCTGGCACCCCGGGCACGAGATCCAGTTCCGGGTCACCCCCACCCTGAGCCGCCGCTACACGGTACGGACCGTGGGCGAGCCCGGCACGGGTATCGGCAGTGGCACTGGCACTGGCACCGGCACCGGCACCGGCACCGACCGTGGGGCCGACGCCGAGCGGATTCGCATCCTCGCCGACACCGAGTCCCAGGGCCCGGGCGCCACGTGGGTGGGTCAACTCCGCCCCGGTACCGAGACCGTGATGCTGGCCGGCCGGCACCGCCCCCTCCGCGAGACCGGGGGCCGACGCCTCTACCTCGGTGACGGCTCCGCACTCGGCACCCTCGACGCCTACGCCCGGGTGGACGAACAGTCCCTCGTGGCCATCGAGGTGCCGCCGGCCGCAGTCGGGGCCCTGGCCGCCCGCTGGCCCCGGTACCACTTCCTGCCCGTCACCAAGGCTCCTGGCGACGCGCTCTTCGCCTGGCTCGAACGCGCGGCGGGCGAGGGGGAGTTCGCCCGTCTCGACGGCGCGATGCTGCTGGGCCATGCGCAGTCCATCCAGCGCCAGCGGGCCGCTCTGGTCGACAGCCGGATACTGCCGCGCCGCGCCGTCACCACCAAGCCGTACTGGGCCACCGGCAAAGCAGGGCTCTGAGCCCCCGTTCCTCCACCTGAACGGCCCAAGATCCCACGCCCGGGACCCGAGACCCGAGACCCGGGCTCAGCCGCTCGCGCACTACGTGCAGACCGGTCGGAGGGTGCGCGTGAAAAGAGTCAACCTCTCACGTCCGTCCCCGGTGCGAGCCGAGATCATCAAAAGTGCATACCCGCCTTCCGGTTGGGCCCCTACGGTCTCCATCCAGGACACGGCAACCACGGAGAGGCCGAAAGACCGGAGCGTGCGGCGCCCGTCGTGAGTCGCGGGCCGCCCCGGTCGCAGCGCGCGTCCCCTGCGCGCCTGACGCCACCTCTCCGGAATGCCGTGCTTCCCCGGACGGAAAGGGAACACATGCACCGTATGGCTCTGCCCGACACCGGCTCGGTCCCACGCAGTCGCATGGTGCGCACCGTACTCAGCACCGTGCGGAGGCTCGCCGCCCTGTACGGAGGGCACCGTCCGCCTGTTGCGGCGATCACTGCCGGGCTGCTGGCATTCGGCGCGATCGGAGCGATCGGTACCGTCGGCGCGGCCGACACGGCCCGGGCGGGCACCATCGGTACGACCCCCGGCACCTACACCGACTACGCGTTCGCCGGGGCTCCCGCCCTGACCGACGTGACCTGGTCGACCGACGTCCTCACCGACCCCGGACCTACGTCCCAGGTCTTCTGGAGCCACCAGTTCGACTTCGACAAGGGCAACGGCGCCTACCTCGGCATGCAGTCCAACGGCGGGTCCAACAGGACGTTCCTGTTCTCCGTCTGAACGTGTCCCAGGCCAGAACGGGCAGTACCGGCAGCTACTGCCAGAGCTTCGGCGGCGAGGGGGCCGGTCAGAGCTGCCGGATGTCCCTCGCCTGGACGGCCGGGCACACGTACACCTTCACCGTCGCCTCCGAAGGCGGCGGCTGGTTCGGAGCCACGGTCCGTGACACCACCGCCGGGACCTCGTTCAAGCTCGGCAGCATCCTGACTCCGGCCACCGCCATCTCCACGTCGGGCATGGTGGACTGGACCGAGTTCTTCGAGTGGAACGACTCCCGCGCCACCTGCTACGACCAGCCCTTCAGCGACGCGCGCTTCGGCCTGCCCACCGCGAACGGCGGGACCGTCACGGCCAAGGTCTCCCGTACCTCCGACAACGGCAACGCCTGTGCGTCGATGACCCGGACCGACTCCGTCACCGGCGGCACCGTGCAGAACCTGGCGGTCGGCAACTCGGTGCGCGGCGCGGTCACCGGGCTCGCCGGGAAGTGTCTGGACTCCCGCGGCGGGGTCGGCGACGGGACCGCCGCCGACCTCAGCTCCTGCACCGGCGGCGTCAACCAGGCGTGGGTCCGGTCCTCCGACGGCACTCTGCGGCTGCGCTCCGACTACTGCCTGACCGCCGGCGGCACCGTCTCCGCCTCGGCCGTACTGGTGCGCGACTGTGCCGGTACGGGCACCGGCGGCGCGGTCACCGGCAGGTCGAAGCTCTGGACGTACGACGCCACCACGCACGCCCTGGTCAACAAGGCCTCCGGGCTCTGCCTGGACGTCCCGGGCAGCCGGAGCGCCGACGGAACGGCCCTGATCGTGTACGTCTGCACGGGGAACACCAACCAGCAGTGGACCCCGCCCGCCACCGCCTGAGGCGCCCCCGGGCCCCTCGTCAGTCCCGCCGGATCAGCTCCGGGTCGATGCGGCGGCCGACGACGGGGAGGGAGCCAGCGGTGGCCAGGGTGAGGACGCCGGCCGCGCAGAGGGCGAGGAGGGGGAGGCCGTCGGTGTCCCAGAGGATGTCGCCGCCGCCCGCGACGAGGTAGCTGGATTCGGTGAGCTTGCCGGTGACCAGGGCGAGGGTCAGGCCCAGGGTCAGCGGGAGGACGACCTGGGCGCACTGGACGGCGCGCAGGGTGCGGGGGCGGGCGCCGAGGAGGGCGAGGGCGGTGACCTGGGAACGGCGCTCCACCGCGCGGTCGGTGGCGGCGACCACGTAGGCGGCGACGCCGACGACCAGGCCGAGGACCATTCCGGCGCCGAGCAGCGCCTCGATGACGGCGATCTGCTGGAGTGCTCCCACGTCGACACCGATCGCCGTGGTGTAGGCGGTGGGTGCGGCGGCTCCGATTCCGTCGAGGACCTTCCGCACCGCGTCCGCGTCCGGGGCGCTGGTGAGGAGGATGTTCGCCCGGTCCGGTACCGCCCCCTTCGGGAAGGCGGAGGGCGGTACCAGGAGAGGCAGGTCGGCCGCCATGGGTTCGTACGCCGTGTAGTGGGCCTCCGCCCCGGGGACGGTCACGCCGAGCATCCGGGTCCGGCCGTCCTCGCGGTAGGTGAACGGATAGGTGGTGCCCGGGTGTTCGAGGTCGCCGCCGACCGAGGTGTTCCGGGCGGTGAGGCGCATGGCCTGCCCGTCGACACACCCTTGGAGGTCGATGACGAGCTCGGCCAGCTGGGCGCAGGTGGCGACCACCGCGTCCGTGGCGGGGCCGGGGTCCTCGCGGTTCATGTCCGTCCAGGAGTGCACCGCCAGGGCGTGGCCCCGGGCGCCGGGCACCTCGGTCAGGGCGGTCCGGCCCGCCGCGTCCACGCCGTCGAGCGAGACGGAGTAGTCCTGCCGGAAGGAGTTGGGGCGGGAGACCTGGCTCAGCTCGACCAGTACGCCCTGGGCGAGGGAGGCGGCGAAGACCACGAGGACGAGCCCGGAGGCGACCCGGAGGGCGCTGCCCGGTTCCACTTCGTTGCGCCGCATGGCGAGTCCGAGCGGGAGGGACTCGGTGGACCGGGCGACCAGCCGGGAGAGCCAGTGGCTGAGGAAGGGGAGGGTGAGGATCAGGCCGCTGCCCACCAGCAGGGCGGCCACCGGAACGAGCAGCCCGGACAGCCCCTCGTCGGTGGGTTTCCGGCCGGTCGCCCCCAGCACGCAGTAGGCGGTCACCACCCCCAGGCCCGCGACGAGGAGGTAGACGCCCCAGTGGCGGGGGCGCGCCGGTGGTGCGGTCCTGCGTACGGCGAGGGGGTCCCGGGCGGCCCGGCGGCCTCCGGCCCGCCCGGCGAACCAGGCGAGCACCGGGCAGACCACCAGGCAGGCCGCCACGGTGGAGGCGGAGAGCGCTCCGTCGGGGGCGTACCAGCGCAGGCCGGGCAGTCCGGTGCGCGCGACGACCTGGTTGACGAGGGTGTACAGGCCGAGGCCCGCGACCGCTCCCAGCAGCGCGGCGGCGACGGTCTCCGCCGCGTTCACCCGCTGGGTGCCCCTGGCGCTCAGGCCGAGCAGGCGCAGAGCCGCGAGTCTGCGGGTCCTGCTCGCCGCCGAGAGCCGGGCGCAGACGGTGAGGAACACGGCGAGCGGCAGAAGGACGAGGGTGGCGAGGGTGAAACGGAGGATGTCGAGGGTGGAGGGATCGACGGCGGGGGCGTCGGCGTACGTGCCTCCGAAGGCGGTGACGACGGTGCCCTTGGCCAGCCGGTCCGGGGTGACCCCGATGTAGGCGTACAGCTCGTCGGGGTGGCCGAGGCCCGCTGCGGTGATCCGGCCCCGCTCGTGACCGGGCAGGAGTTCGGCGAGCGCCGGATGGTCCTGGACCAGGGTGTGGAGGGCCGGTGAGAGGTACACCTCGCCCGGCCGGGGAAGCTCCGGGATCCCGGGCGGCGGGGCAGGCACCTCGTCGCCCCGGGCGATGAAGACCCGGCTGAGCGGCCGGGATCCGTACGCGTCGTCGAGGAGGAGCTGACGGGTGCCGTGCGGGTTCGCGGGAGTGGTGGGGTCGGCGGAGGCCGCCGGCTGCCGCCCTGCGGCCCGTCCGTCACGGGCTTCCAGGATGGCGGGGATGGTCAGCACGGCCGCCAGGCAGCACACTCCGATCGCGCCGCCCACGACCATCAGGAGGAAGCGGACCCGGTTTCCCCGGCCGGAGCCGAGCAGCAGTCTGAGCCCCAGTGCCAGCTCTTTCATACCGTCACCTGCTGTGCGAGCACGCCGTCCGTCATCGTGCAGCGGGTGTCGGCCCTGGCGGCCACCGACTGGTCGTGGGTGACCATGACGACGGCGCTTCCCCGGGCTCTCGCCAGGGTCAGGAACTCGTCGAGCACGGCTGTGGCGTTGGAGCTGTCGAGCGAGCCGGTGGGCTCGTCGGCGAAGACCACGGCGGGGCGGTGCACCAACGCCCGCGCCACGGCGGCCCGCTGGCTCTGGCCGCCGGAGACCTGGGAGGGCCGACGGCCCCGCAGACCGCCGAGCCCCAGCCGTTCGAGCACCTCCGCCACCTCGTCCAGCGCCGTCTTCTTGCGGAGCCCCGCGAGGCGGAGCGGCAGGGCGACGTTCTCCTCGATGGTCAGCTCGGGGAGCAACTCGCCGTACTGGAAGACGAATCCGAAGTGGTCGCGGCGGAGCGCGCTCAACTCCTCGTCTCCCAGGCCGCCGAGCGGCCGGCCGTCGAAGACGACCTGTCCGCCGGTGACCGGGACGACTCCGGCCAGGCAGTAGAGCAGGGAGGACTTCCCCGACCCGCTCTGCCCGGTGATCGCCACCACTTCGCCCGGCCGCACGGAGAGCCGCGCGTTCCTGACGGCCACGGTGGAGCCGTAGGAAAGGCAGACGTCGTCGGCCACCAGCGTCCCGGTCCTGATGTTCTGCATGGTTCTTGCCCCCTCGGTTCAGGGTCCGGGATTCGCCCGCACCCCACGTGTTCGTCGGCTCGACCACCGATGGATGGCGGCCACCGATGGATGGCGGCCACCGATGGATCCGGGACATCCCGTGGAATCCCGCCCCTTCGGGCCCCGCCGGGAAGTCCCGCCGGGCCCCCGGGAAGTCCCGCCAGGGCCCACTCCGGGAAGTCCCGCCCTCCCCCGTCGGACGGGTGTCACCTCTTGTAGTGCGGGGCAGTGGCGCAGTTGTCCGGGTGGAGGGTGCCCTTGTCCCGGCACACCCGGATACCGGCGTCGCTGGTGTACTGAGCGGCCGCGTCGTACACGAGCTTGTGGAGGGAGACCGTCTTCTTCTGCTTGCCGTAGAAGCGGTTCCAGTCGTATCCCTCGACCCGGACCTCGACGTAGACGTTGTGGCCGTCGCCGGAATCGGTGTCCTTGAGCTTCCCCTTGAACTCGAAGCCACCATGCTCGGTGCCCTTCGGGTTGAACCTGTACGTACCGCTGCTGAAGAGCGCGCCCGAGCTCTTCAAGCGGGGAATGGTGTGCCAACTGGCAGCAAGAGCAGCCCCGGCACCACCGGCGAAGAGTCCGGCCGCGAGCGCCGCACTCACCACGGCCTTCCGCCTGCCACTGCCACTGCGACGGCGGCTGCGACTGCCGCTGCTGCTGCCATTGCTGCTGCCCCTGCCCAGGGCCTTCACGGTGTTCGGGATGCTCAACTTGCCCAACATGGCCGACCTCCTGCCGACGCGCCGCCGAACCACCTCCAGGCGGCTCGTGATTACAGAACGTAGCAAGTCGAGGCACAGCGTGACCATAACGCTGTGTGAACTAACCCCCATCGGGTGATCCTGGGGCTTTCCTTTCAACCGCGCACGCAGACCGTGCCGTTCACGCCACAGGCGCACGCCATTCGCGCCCGCGCACCCTCTTCACCATCGAGTGCGCTCGCCCGTTCGGGGGGTGCCGTTCCGCCGCGGCCCACGCCCGGAGCTCAAGCGTCGGGATCCGAGCGCTCTTAACAAGGAAAGGGTGGACGGGACTGTTTTCCCACCCACCCACCCTGGCCGCGAGCGGCCGTTCACGGAGGACCGCCCGCAGACGCCCATTGCCCACCGGAAGCCGTGAACCGAGGGCGACTCACAGACGCCCACCGGAGCCGTGAACCGAGGGCAACTCGCAGACGCCCACGGGAAGCCGCCCGCCGAGGGCGACTCCCGGACGCCCCCTGAAAGCCGCTCGCCGACGGCCCGAACACCCCACCCCGGACCGGCAATACCCCAGGCCAGCCCCCCGGCCGCGTCACCCCCGCGCACCCATCTCATCCCCCAGGGTGACAATTGGTGATCGGCTTGCGACGCACAGTGTCGGCGATCTAGCGTTCGCCTCATCCAGACCAGACATGAGTCGACCCCTGCCGGTGGCCAATACCGGGCAGGGGCCTGACCAAGCAAGATCGAAAGAGGCGATCCAGATGGCTGCCGCCCAGCTTAGTGCCGCCCCCGTTGCCCCGCACGGCCCCTTGCCCCGTACCGCGCACCCGATGTCCAACCCCGGGTACGGCAAGCGTTCCGCCCCGAACCAAAAGCCGCCTTCCGCAAGCGATTTCGCACATCTGGAGCCCCGCGAGGCCGCGATCGCCACCTACATCGACCAGCTGCCGGACGGCTCCGACATCTCCGTGAAGACCCTCGCCAAGGTCCTCCCCTACGGACAGTGCGCGATGGGCACGGCGCTCAGGAGGCTCCAGGCAGCCGGGCACCTGCACCGCGACGAGATCGTCGTCGCCAACGAGACCTCGCTGCTCTGGGTGACCCGTACGCACTTCTCCCGTACCGCCCGCGACGCCGACTGGTGGAACACGTTCCTCCGGGGCGACGTACCGGCGGAGCCCCAACGGTCCACGCGCTCGCGGGCGTTCATCCTGCTGGCGGCGCTCGGCGAGGTCAACCGGTCGCTGGCGCTGCCGGAGGCCGCCTGCGTGATGCTGGAACCGCAGGTCACCGAGTGGTTCGAGCGCGGCGCCGACGAGGCCGACCTGCTCCACGCGCTCACCAGCGGGCTGCCGTCCCTCATCCATTACCCGCCCTCCTTCGTCGGGCGCCGACTGATCGACAAGCTGCCGCCCGTCCGGATCGCCGCACCAACGCCCCCGCCCGCGCCGTCCACCCGGCGCACCTCCGAATGCCGCGAGTGCAAGGCCCCCGGCCCCGAGGGCGCCCTGCTCGGCGGCCTCTGCCGACCCTGCCGGGGCGACCTCGCGCCGCTGGAGGCCCCGCCCGGAACGGTCCCCCACGACGACGTGCGCGGCCGCATGTCCCAGGTCCGCGCGGCACTGATCCCCCGCCAGGACCGCCCCCGGGGCCGCGCCGGTGTGACCGTCCGACGGCAAGGCGGCCAGAACCGCGCCAACCCGCCGACCGGGACGGTCTGAGGGAGGCCACCAGCCGCCAAAGACCACTCGTACGGGCAACGTCAGCGATCACCAAGCGCGTTGAGCCGCGCGGCCCGGCGCGTCAGGTGGTCGCGCTCGGCGAGGTCGGGTGCCCGGTGCGCCGCCTCGGCGTACAGCCGTGCCGCCTTCGCGAGGTCGCCGTCGCGCTCGTGGAGGTACGCCGCCACGGCGGTGTGGCGGGGCAGCGAGTCGTCCAGCGCCGCGAGCGCCGCCAGCCCCGCGCGTGGGCCGTCGGCCTCACCGACGGCTACCGCGCGGTTCAGCCGGACGACCGGGCTGTCGGTCAGGCGCGCCAACTCGTCGTACCACTCGACGATCTGCGGCCAGTCCGTCTCCTCGGCGGTGGGCGCGTCGGCGTGCAGGGCCGCGACGGCGGCCTGGGCCTGGTACTCGCCCAACCGGTCGCGGGCCAGGGCCGCCTGGAGAATCCCCACGCCCTCGGCGATCGCCCGGGTGTCCCACCGGCCCCGGTCCTGCTCGGCGAGCGGCACCAGACTGCCGTCCGACGCGGTGCGCGCGGCACGCCGGGCATGGTGGAGCAGCATCAGCGCGAGCAGCCCGGACACCTCGGGGTGGTCGATACGGGCCGCGAGCTGCCGGGTGAGCCGGATGGCTTCGGCGGCGAGGTCGACGTCGCCGGAGTAGCCCTCGTTGAATACCAGGTAGAGGACGCGCAGCACGGTACCGACGTCGCCGGGCCGGTCGAACCGCACGCCGGAGACGGTGCGCTTCGCCCGGCTGATGCGCTGCGCCATGGTCGCTTCCGGCACCAGGTAGGCGCGGGCGATCTGCCGGGTGGTGAGGCCCCCGACGGCACGCAGGGTCAGGGCGACCGCCGATGCCGGGGTCAGCGAGGGGTGGGCGCAGAGGAAGTAGAGGTGGAGCGTGTCGTCCACCGCGGGCGCGGGCCCCGGTACGGGCTCCTCCTCCACCCGGACCTCGCGGTGGCGGCGGGCGGTCTCCGCCCGGGTCGCGTCGAGGAACCTGCGCCAGGCAGCCGTGACCAGCCAGCCCTTCGCATCGCGCGGAGGGTCGGCCGGCCAGACTCGTACCGCCTGGAGCAGCGCTTCCTGCACGGCGTCCTCGGCCGCCGCGAAGTCGGCTCCGCGACGGACGAGGGCGGCGAGCACGCCGGGCGTGAGACTCCTGAGCAGAGCCTCGTCCAACGCCCCGCCCGCTGCCCCGGCGGAGGCCCCGGCGGAGGCCCGAGACGCCCCGGACGCCCCGGACGCCCGGCCCGCCGCCCCGCCCGTCGGCGAGGTCACTCCGAGATGGTGGGGTGGTGCGAGCCCATGAAGGGGCGCAGTTCCAGCCACTCGTGGATCGGTGCGCCGCCCGCGCCCGGGGCGGCCGAGAGCTCCCCGGCCAGCTCGACGGCGCGTTCGTAACTGTCGACGTCGATCACCATCCATCCCGCGATGAGGTCCTTGGTCTCGGCGAACGGGCCGTCGGTGACCGGCGGGCGCCCCTCACCGTCGTACCGGACCCACGTTCCCTCGGGCGCGAGCGCCTGGCCGTCGACGTACTCACCGGTCTTCTCCAGCCGGGCCGCGAAGTCGTTCATGTACTGGATGTGGGCCGAGATCTCCTCCGGGGTCCACTTGTCCATCGGCACGTCGTTGGCCGGAGCCGGGGCACCCCGGTAGTGCTTGAGCATCAGGTACTTCGCCATGGTGTCTCTCCTCGCTGCGGCGACCGTGTGAGCGGTCGCGTCCGTCACGCCCGTGGTCGCGTCCGTCGCGTCCGTGGTCGTCGAGTCCGTGGTCGCGTCCGTCGCGTCCGTGGTCGTGGTCGCGTTCGTCGCTTTCACTACGGGGACGGAGCCGGTCGCGGGTTCTCGACATCGCCGGGCAAGAAACTTCCCGGACCTCTCCCGACCACTCCCAGCGTGCTGCCCGGCTCTCCGGGTGTCCAACGAGCGGATGCCCAACGAGCGGGAGCCCAACGAGCGGATGTCCAACGAGCGGATGTCCAACGAGCGGATGTCCAGCTCCCCTGCGCGATCCGCCACGCGCGCCCAGCTCTCCACGTGTCCAACGAACGCAGGCCTGGCAAACGCGTGACCGACGACGCCACCCGCAGCGGGTACGGCGGAGTACGACGCGCCGGTCAGTCGCCCAGGACGCGGCCCAAGGCGCGGCGGGCACGGGCCGGGGCGGCCGGATCGCGAGTGAGCTGGAGGAAGTGGTTGAGAGAGAGCATGATGCCCACGAGTTCGAAGACCATCTGCTCGGCGTCCGTGTCCTCCGGCAGCTCTCCCGCCCTGACCGCCCACTGGACGTGAAGACGCAGGTCGCGACGCCACAGATCGCTCAGCCCCGCGACGGAGTCGCGCACCGGGCCCTCGCGCCCGTCGAACTCGGTGGCCGCCGCGGCGAAAAAGCAGCCGCCGGGCAGTACGTTCCGCTCCAGCAGCGACACCCACGCCTCGCACAACGCCCGCAGCCGCGCCAGACCGGCCGCCACGTCCCGTACCTTCTCCGGCACCTCCCGGGCGAACAACTCGGCCGCGGCATCCAGGACGTCGAGTTGCAGGCGTTCCTTCGTGCCGAAGTGGCCGAGCACTCCGGCCTTGCTCATCGCCAGTTCAGTGGCCAGGCGCCCGATGGTGAGCCCTTCGAGCCCGTCCGCCGAGGCGATCACCAGACCGCGCTCCAGAATGCGCTGCCGGGTGCGGCGGGTCTCCACGACCGAGTTCCGAGGGCTCATGGGAGCCGATCATAGTCCCGCACGAACCATTTAGCTTCCGACCGATCGGTTGCTATATTCCGGAGGAGTCGCCACCCGGCCACCCACCCGGCCGGCCGGTACCGCACGGCGGCGGGCCGGTACCGCACGGCGGCCGGCCGGTACCGCATGGCCTGACCGAAGGAGTGCAGCCTTGTCCGGGTCCCGCATCACCTCCCTGGGGCACTACCAGCCCTCCCGCGTGCTGACCAACACCGAGCTGGAAAGCATGGTGGACACCAACGACGCCTGGATACGGCAGCGCACGGGAATCGCCACCCGGCGGATCGCGGGGGACGGCGAGTCCGTCACCGACCTGGCCTCGGCAGCCGCCGGAAAGGCACTGGCCGCCTCCGGTCTGGAGCCCGCCGACATCGGCCTGGTCACCGTGGCGACCTGCTCCGCCGTCGACCGCTGCCCCTCCACCGCCGCCCAGGTCGCCGCGCGTCTCGGCATTCCCTCGGCGGTCTGCTTCGACCTCAACAACGGCTGCGCCGGTTTCTGCACCGCGCTCGCCTGCGCCGACCACACCGTGCGCGCCGGAGCCGCCCGGCACGCGCTCGTCATCGGCGCCGAGAAGATGTCGGACGTCACCGACTGGACGGACCGTTCCTCCTGCATCCTGCTGGGCGACGGCGCGGGCGCCGCCGTGATCAGCGCCGCCGAGCAGGGTGACGCCGGAATCGGACCGGTGACCTGGGGCTCCGATCCCACGCGCGCGCAGGCGGTTCGACTGGCGGGCGCGTGGCAGCCGCGGTTCACGCAGGAGGGCCAGGCCGTCTACCGCTGGGCCACCACCGAACTGCCCGCCGTGGCCCGGGAAGCCTGCCTCCGTGCCGGAATCCTCCCCGCCGACCTGGGCGGGGTCGTCACCCACCAGGCCAATCTGCGGATCATCGAGTCCCTGACCCGGCAGCTCGGCCTGCGCGACGACGTCGTCATCGCCCGCGACGTCGTCGAATCCGGCAACACCTCCGCCGCCTCGGTGCCACTCGCCCTGTCCAAGCTGTCCGAACGCGGCGAACTGCCCTCCGGCACACCGGTACTGATCTTCGCCTTCGGTGGCGGACTCTCCTGGGCCGGCCAGGTCGTCACCTGCCCCTGACCAGTCCGGCCGTTCCAGGCCAGTCCAGGCCGTTCCAGGCCGGTCCGGGCCTTCCGGACCGCGCCGACCGCCCCGGTCAGGCGGCATCCGTGGGAGCGCCCGCACCCGCCGCGTAGTCGCGCAGCTCCAGCGCCGCGTTGATGCTCCGCCCCTCCTCTCCGGAGGCGAGCGTCGGCTCGGCCAGGGCCTGGTTGCGGGCCGCGAGGGCCTCGGCCGTACGCGGCGCGAGGACGGCGAGGCCGCTGTGCGCGAGGGCCTGGTTGGCCTCCACGAACTCCCGCAGCCCGCTCTCGTACGCGGCGAAGGCGGCCGTGTGGTCCTCCCGCACGGCCAGTTCACCGGCGAGGACGTACGCGCCGATCAACGCGATGCTCGACCCCTGCCCGGAGAAGAAGGACGGGGCGTACGCGGCGTCGCCGACGAGCACGACCCGGCCCGTGGACCAGGACGGCAGGTGGATCTGACCGGCCACGTCGAAGAAGAGGTCGTCCGCCTCCCGCATCGCGGCGACCATGCGCGGGACCTCCCAGCCCTCGTCGGCGAAGACGGAGGCGACGAGCTCGCGCTGGGCGGCCGGGTCGCGGAACGCCGCCGCCGGTACGGTCGTCGGCGCCAGGTCCGAGGCGAACACCAGGAAGCCGTGCAGGTCCTCGGTCTCCTCCACGGCGTACAGGACCGCGCCCTTGCCCGGGGTGTTGCGGATGACGCCCTCGTGGCTGAGGCCGAAGTCGTTGGGCAGGGTGAAACCGGCGAAGCTCTGGCCGAGGGAGCGGTGGTACCGCTCCTCGGGCCCCATCACCAGCCCCCGGGTGTGCGAGTGGATGCCGTCCGCCCCCACGACCAGGTCGAACGTGCGCCGGGACCCGCCGCGGAACACCACGTCCACGCCCCCGTCGGCCCCGTCGCCCCGGTCGTCCAGCGTCGCGATCGAGTCGCCGAAGAGGAACTCGACGTCGTCGCGGACGAGGCCGTACAGGAGGTCGGCCAGGTCGCCCCGGCGTACCTCCACGTCCCGGCCGTCCACCCCGCCGGTCATGGTCTCCGGCCGGAGTGCGGCCCGTACCGAACCGTCCGGGTCCAGGAACGACACCTGCCGGCTGTCCACGTGCGCGTCCCACAGCCGGGGCAGCAGCCCCATCCGCTCCACGACCGCCAGGGCGGTGCCCCGGATGTCGATGGGGTAGCCGCCGCCGCGTACCGCGTCCGCCTTCTCGACCACCGTGACCGCGAAGCCGTACCGGTGGAGCCAGTAGGCCAGCGCGGGGCCCGCGATGCTGGCGCCGGAGATCAGGACGCTGCGCGGGCGGGGCGCGGTGGTGCCCGTACCGGCGGCCGTACCGCGACCGGATTCCGTACCGTAGGTGCTGGTCATGAGGTGTCCCCTCTCGACAGGCACGCAGACTCTCACCATCTACGTAACTTAGGTATCTTTTTTGCGGGCGCGAGAAGCCCGTGGAGCGATGCCGCGAACCCAACTATATACCTAACTTAGGTATCCAAAGGAGTGGCATGAGCGCCCAGGAGCCGCACGCGGCAGACCGCGACGACCCCGAAGGCGGTTCCGACGCGGCGTTCGATCTCGTGGCCGAGATGCTGCCGCGCATGGCTCAGCTCAGCAACACGCTCAACAAGGGGCGGCTGCCCGAGCACGCCATGGAGACCGCCGGACTCGCCCTGGAGCGGCCGTCGATGTCCGTCCTGGTCACCCTGCACATGGCCGGGACCCCGCTGCGCATCGGCGAGATCGCCGCGCGCATGCAGGTGGTCGGGCCGCACGTCACGCGTCAGGTCAACGGGCTGGAGAAGCGCGGACTGGTCCGCCGCGTCACCGACCCCGAGGACCAGCGCGCCCGGCTCATCGAGCCGACCCCGGAAGGCGCGGCGGGCGCCGAACGCTACATGCGGACCATCCTCGGCTGGTTCGGCGGAGCGCTCGCCGACTGGTCCGACCGGGACCGGCGGGAGCTGGGACGGCTGCTGGGGCGGCTCGTGGACGACTTCACCCGCCACCTGTCGGCGCTGGACGCGGAGTAGCGCCCCCTCGGTGACCGCCTCGGTGGCACCCGCGCCGCATCCCCTCCGCGGACCCTCGCCCGGCGCCCCGGCAGAAGAACGCATCACGGGCTTGCGGTTGCCGCTGCGGCAGCTTCTACCGTCCTTCTCAGGGCCGGAAGAACCCGGACCCGTACGGGGCAAGGCGAATCGACCCCCGTACCGAGCATTCGTTTCCAGCTCCTGGTACGCGAACGAGGGCACGCGAACAAGCGGCACGCGAACATGCGGCACGTGAACATGCGGCACGTGAACATGCGGCACGTGAACATGCGGCACGTGAAGGAGACGGCCATGGCCTGGCCCATCGCGGAGGTCGCCCGGATGTCCGGGGTGACCGCACGGACCCTGCGTCACTACGACGAGATCGGGCTGCTGCCGCCCGCCGGCATCGGCTCGAACGGGCACCGCGTCTACGAGGAACGCCAACTGCTGCGGCTGCAGCAGATCCTCGTGCTGCGGAGCCTCGGCGTCGGGCTGCCCGAGATCGGCCGCATCCTGGCCGAACAGGTCGACGAACTGGCGGCCCTGCGCGGCCACCACCGTCGGCTGCTCGCCGAACGCGACCGCCTCGGCACCCTGGCCGCGGCCGTCCACCGCACCATCCGCGAGCTGGAACTCTCCCGAGAGGACGGCACCACCATGACCAGCATCAACCGGCCCGAGAACCTCTTCGAGGGCGTGCGCCCCGAGCAGTACGGGGAGAGCCTGCGGGACTTCCCGGAGCACGCCGAAGCGGTCGAGCGGCACACCTCCGGCCTGACCGGGGACGAGATCGCGGCCGGGCAGCGGGAACGTACGGCGCAGATGATCCGGCTCGCCGAGTTCCTGGCCGCGGGCCTGCCCGCCGACTCGGCGCCCGTGCGGGAGCACGTGGACGCGCGGTACCGGGCGCTGACCGAGCTGCGCCCCGTCACCGCCGACGAGCACCTCGCCATCGGGCGCTCCTGCGTGGAGAACCCGCAGTGGCGCGCGGCGTACGAGGCCATCGCGCCGGGCCTCGCCGCGTACCAGCGGGACGCCATCGAGGCGTACCACTCGGTCCGCCCGGCCTGACCGGACCGGACCGGCCTCCGGGGCACCCGGCCCGACCGGACAGCCCTGAACGCCCGGCCCGACCGGACAGCCCTGTACGCCCGGACCGCCCTGCACCCCCGGCCCGGCCTCCGGGGCGCCCGCGGAAACACTTCGGCCCCCAGGACGAATCCTGGGGGCCGAAGCTACAGCTGGACGCTGCGGGGGTGGAACCACCGATCCCTGAAGGGGATCAGAAGTCCATGTCACCGCCCGGCATGCCACCCGGGGCGGCCGCGCCGGCCTTCTCGGGCTTGTCGGCGATGACGGCCTCGGTGGTGAGGAAGAGCGCGGCGATGGAGGCGGCGTTCTGCAGAGCGGAGCGCGTGACCTTCGCCGGGTCGAGAATGCCCTCGGCGATCATGTCGACGTACTCGCCGGTCGCGGCGTTGAGGCCGTGACCGATCGGCAGGTTGCGGACCTTCTCCACGACGACGCCACCCTCGAGACCACCGTTGACGGCGATCTGCTTGAGCGGGGCCTCCAGCGCGAGCTTGACGGCGTTGGCGCCGGTGGCCTCGTCGCCCGTCAGGTCGAGCTTGTCGAAGACGGCGGACGCCTGGAGCAGAGCCACGCCACCACCGGCGACGATGCCCTCCTCGACGGCGGCCTTGGCGTTGCGCACCGCGTCCTCGATGCGGTGCTTGCGCTCCTTGAGCTCGACCTCGGTGGCGGCACCGGCCTTGATGACGGCCACGCCGCCGGCCAGCTTCGCCAGACGCTCCTGGAGCTTCTCGCGGTCGTAGTCCGAGTCGGAGTTCTCGATCTCGGCACGGATCTGGTTGACGCGACCCTGGACCTGGTCGCTCTCACCGGCGCCGTCGACGATCGTCGTCTCGTCCTTGGTGATGACGACCTTGCGCGCGGAGCCCAGCAGGTCGAGACCCGCGTTCTCCAGCTTGAGGCCGACCTCCTCGGAGATGACGGTGCCACCGGTGAGGATGGCGATGTCGCCGAGCATGGCCTTGCGGCGGTCACCGAAGCCCGGGGCCTTGACGGCGACGGACTTGAAGGTGCCACGGATCTTGTTGACGACCAGGGTCGACAGGGCCTCGCCCTCGACGTCCTCGGCGATGATCAGCAGCGGCTTGCCCGACTGCATGACCTTCTCCAGCAGCGGAAGGAGGTCCTTCACGTTGGAGATCTTCGAGTTGACGATGAGGATGTACGGGTCGTCGAAGGACGTCTCCATACGCTCCATGTCGGTCGCGAAGTACGCCGAGATGTAGCCCTTGTCGAAGCGCATACCCTCGGTGAGTTCCAGCTCCAGACCGAAGGTCTGGGACTCCTCGACGGTGATGACGCCTTCCTTGCCGACCTTGTCCATCGCCTCGGCGATCTTGGCGCCGATCTCGGTGTCGGCGGCGGAGATGGAGGCGGTCGAAGCGATCTGCTCCTTGGTCTCCACGTCCTTGGCCTGCTCCAGCAGAGCGGCGGAGACGGCCTCGACGGCCTTCTCGATGCCCCGCTTGAGGGCCATCGGGTTGGCACCGGCGGCGACGTTGCGCAGACCCTCGCGGACGAGCGCCTGGGCGAGAACGGTGGCGGTGGTCGTACCGTCGCCGGCGACGTCGTCCGTCTTCTTGGCGACCTCCTTGACCAGCTCCGCACCGATCTTCTCGTACGGGTCCTCGAGCTCGATCTCCTTGGCGATGGAAACACCATCGTTGGTGATCGTGGGCGCGCCCCACTTCTTCTCGAGGACGACGTTACGGCCCTTGGGGCCGAGGGTGACCTTGACGGCGTCGGCGAGCTGGTTCATCCCGCGCTCGAGACCGCGCCGTGCCTCCTCGTCGAACGCGATGATCTTGGCCATGTGAAGTGGTCCTCCCGGACAGGGGTGGATTGCTCCGGACCGAGAGGCGCCCGCGACGGACGGCCTGCGTGCCCGGCGGTTCCTTGCCCCGCCGCGCCTGCGGGCCTCACCGGCCCGGTCCAAGTTTCTGTCACTCTCACCTGGAGAGTGCTAACGCCAATGATTAGCACTCGACCCCTGCGAGTGCAAGCGTCCTCCTCGTCCTGGGGACAAGCCCGGGCCGCCCCGCAGGCGAGTCGCAGGCGCTCCGCGGGCAACCTCCGGGCCCCCACGGGCCCTTCCGGGCCCCGCGGAACGCGAACGCGCGCAGGGCCCGTACCCCTGACGGGGACGGGCCCTGCGTGCGTGAGAAGTGTCGTTGCCGACCGCGTCCGATCTCAGCCCACGGCGAGCTTGACCATGTCCGCCTGCGGCCCCTTCTGGCCCTGCGAGATCTCGAATTCAACTCGCTGACCCTCTTCGAGGGTGCGGTATCCGTCCATCTGGATCGCGCTGTAGTGGACGAAAACATCCGCACCACCGTCGACCGCGATGAAGCCGTACCCCTTCTCCGCGTTGAACCACTTGACGGTGCCCTGAGCCATGCCTAACTCCCCTATTTCTGGCCCCTGCACAGGACCGCACTTCGCGGACCCGGGTCAGAACTCACCCTCCGACAGGAGAGGGTGCGTGCGCCGGAACGCGTCGACCGCGGCCGAATGTATCTGCCCAACTGCCCTCTGCAACAGGTCAATCGGACGAGAATTCTGGTCGCGGCGGAACGCCCGAACATGAGGATTTGTTGAGAATTTTGGGCAAGTCGGGCCAGACAAAGGCCACTTAAGGCACAGAGGGCTTCCGGACTTTGGCTACATCTTGTCGCGCGTCGGCGCGATCTCACACCCGCCCGACACGGGCGGCGGAGGGGGCTTCCCCAACTGTACCGCGCTCAACCCTACGGAATTGCCCCCTCCGCGTCGTACGCGAAGGGGGCAACGGTGCGCTGCGGAACGGCGGTCGGGGACCCCGCCGGACGACGGGGTCCCGGACCGGCCGTCGGGGTCAGCAGCCGCCGGCGACGGCGGGGATGATCGAGACGCCGGCGCCGTCCGGCGTGGCCGCCTGGAGGCCGCCCTCGAAGCGGACGTCGTCGTCGTTGACGTACACGTTGACGAAGCGGCGCAGCTTGCCCTGGTCGTCCAGGACGCGCGCGGCGATGCCCGGGTGGTCCTTCTCCAGGGACTCGATGACCTCGGAGAGGACGGTGCCCTCGGCCGAGACCTCGGCCTGGCCGCCGGTGTACGTGCGCAGGATGGTGGGGATGCGGACCTTGACGCTCATGGGGATTGCCTTCCTCGGTTCTCGGGTGGTCAGTGGGCCGCGAGGCCCGCGTCGCGGAACGCGTCCAGGCTCGGGCGGATGGTCGCCGACAGGCCGGTCGTCGGGGAGACGGCGTCCAGGGTCTTCAGGCCGTCACCGGTGTTCAGGACGACGGTGGTCAGGGTCGGGTCGAGCAGGCCGGCCTCGATCAGCTTCTGCGTCACGCCGACGGTCACGCCGCCCGCGGTCTCCGCGAAGATGCCCTCGGTGCGGGCGAGCAGCTTGATCGCGTCGACGACCTGCTCGTCGTCGACGTCCTCCACCGCGCCGCCGGTGCGGCGGGCGATGTCCAGGACGTACGGGCCGTCGGCCGGGTTGCCGATCGCGAGCGACTTGGCGATCGTGTTCGGCTTCTGCGGGCGGACCACGTCGTGGCCGGCCTTGAAGGCGGTGGAGACCGGGGAGCAGCCCTCGGCCTGGGCACCGAAGATCTTGTACGGCTTGTCCTCGACGAGACCGAGCTTGATCAGCTCCTGAAGTCCCTTGTCGATCTTGGTGAGCTGGGAGCCGGACGCGATCGGGATGACCAGCTGGTCCGGGAGCTGCCAGCCGAGCTGCTCGCAGATCTCGTACGCGAGGGTCTTCGAGCCCTCGCCGTAGTACGGGCGGAGGTTGACGTTGACGAAGCCCCAGCCCTCGCCCAGCGGGTCGCCGATGAGCTCGGAGCAGAACCGGTTCACGTCGTCGTAGTTGCCCTCGATGCCGACGAGTTCGCCGCCGTACACCGCGGCCATGACGACCTTGCCCTCTTCCAGGTCGTGCGGGATGAACACGCAGGAGCGGAAGCCGGCCCGCGCGGCGGCGGCACCGACCGCGCCGGCGAGGTTGCCGGTGGAGGAGCAGGAAAGGGTGGTGAAACCGAAGGCGCGGGCTGCCTCGACGGCGATCGCGACGACGCGGTCCTTGAAGGAGTGCGTCGGGTTGCCGGAGTCGTCCTTGACGTACAGGCCGCCGGTGATGCCCAGCTCACGGGCGAGGTTGTCGGCCTTGACCAGCTTGGTGAAGCCGGGGTTCATGTTGGGCTTGTCGGCGACATCGGCGGGCACCGGCAGCAGCGGCGCGTAGCGCCAGATGTTGTTCGGGCCGGCTTCGATGCGCTTCTTCAGCTCTTCGGGGGAGCCGCTCGGCAGGTCGTACGCCACTTCGAGCGGCCCGAAACAGGACGCGCAGGCGAAAATGGGACCGAGTTCGAAGCGTTCGCCGCACTCGCGGCAGGAAAGCGCACTGGCGGGACCGAGGTCCACGGACGTGCCGGAACTCGCTGCAACGGTCTGAACAGCCATGATGGCGGAGGCCCTTTCTCCTCATCTTCCTTGCGACGCATTTCGCCGCAAGACGGAATTGGCACCTTCCCCACCGTGGCCTCGCGGCCGGCGGGAGGGTTGCCGGGACTTCAACGGGCCGTTCCCTCAGTCCCTCTGGATGAGCGCTATGGCACTGGATCGTGCGATCCAGGCGTTTGTCCGCCCTCCGACCCCGACATGCGAAGGCAGTGAGCGTTGTTCAAGACTGTAACTGAAGCACCCGACGGTTGAGGTAGTAGTCCGAACCGCGAGATGGATCACATACAGGGAGTATCGCCCGTGCTGGAAGAGGTCGACAGCTGGCTGAACCGCCGTTCCTGGGCAGCCTCCGACCGCCCGCTGGACCGTCTCCTGGCCGCCAGGGACCGGAGCCCGCGGGGCTCCTCGGTGAGCGTCGTCCTGCCCGCGCTGAACGAGGAGGCGACGGTCGGCGACATCGTCCGGACCATCCGCCGCGAGCTGATGGAGAAGGTCCCGCTCATCGATGAACTCGTGGTGATCGACTCCGGCTCCACCGACGCCACCTCCGCCGTCGCCCGCGCGGCCGGAGCCCGGGTGGTGCACCGGGACTCCATCCTCCCCCGGATACCCGCCGTCCCCGGCAAGGGCGAGGTGCTCTGGCGGTCGCTCTTCGTGACCAGCGGCGACATCGTCTGCTTCGTCGACGCCGACCTCAAGGACTTCTCCGCCGACTTCGTCTCCGGCATCATCGGCCCGCTGCTCACCGACCCGGGCATCCAGTTCGTCAAGGCGATGTACGACCGGCCGCTGGAGACCGCGGACGGCCACGCCCCCGCCGGTCCCCCCGCGCAGGGCGGCCGCGTCACCGAACTGGTCGCCCGCCCGCTGCTCAATCTGCACTGGCCGAAACTGGCCGGCTTCGTCCAGCCACTGGGCGGCGAGTACGCGGTCCGGCGCCCGCTCCTGGAACAGCTCGCGTTCCCGGTCGGCTACGGCGTGGAACTGGGGCTCCTGGTGGACGCGCTGCACACCGTGGGGCTCGACGCCCTGGCCCAGGTGGACGTCGGGGTCCGCCGCCACCGCCACCAGGACGGGCAGGCGCTGGGGCGGATGGCCGCCGCGATCTACCGCACCGCGCAGCTGCGGCTCTCCCGGGGGCACCTGGTGCGCCCGGTGCTCACCCAGTTCGAACGCGACGAGGACGGTTTCCGGCCACGCACCTACGCGGTGGACACCGAGGAACGGCCGCCGGTCCGGGAGATCCCCGAGTACACCGCGAGACGCGCCGCCTGACCGGGGCCGGCCTCGCGTCGGGTGCACGGACCCGACACGGCACGAGACGCGGCCCGACCGGTCCCGGCCTCGCGCCGGTGCACCGCGAGACGTGCGGCCCGACCCGCCCCCTCGCCGAGCACACGGCACGCCCCGGCGCCCGACCCCGCCCCGGCCTCGAACACGTTTGGGGGGTTACGTATCGGGCTAGGTTCCGCTACATGGTCTCCGAGCACGCCGCCCAGGTCCTCGTCGCGTCCAACCGCGGCCCCGTGTCGTACACGCTGAACGAGGACGGTTCCCTCGACGCACGCCGGGGCGGAGGCGGGCTCGTCTCCGGGCTGAGCGCCGTCGACGACAAGGTGTGGGTCTGCGCCGCACTCGGCGACGGCGACCGCGAGGCGGTCCGGCGCGGCGTCGGCGAAGAGGGCGTCCGGATGCTCGACATCGACGCCTCCGTGCACGCCGACGCGTACAACGGCATCGCCAACTCCGTGCTCTGGTTCGTCCACCACCTGCTCTACCAGACCCCCGTCGAGCCGGTCTTCGACGACGAGTTCCGGCGTCAGTGGGCCGCGTACGAGACGTACAACCGGGCCTTCGCCGAGGCGCTGGCCGAGGAGGCGGGCGAGGGCGCCGCCGTGCTGGTGCAGGACTACCACCTCGCGCTGGTCCCCGGGATGCTCCGCGAACTCCGCGCCGACCTGCGCATCGGCCACTTCTCGCACACCCCGTGGGCGCCGGTGGACTACTTCCGGCTGCTCCCCGACGACATCGGCGAACAGCTGCTGCGCGGCATCCTCGGCGCCGACCGGGCGGCCTTCCTCACCCGCCGCTGGGCCGACGCGTTCATCGGCTGCTGCACCGAGATCCTCGGCGGCACCAGCGGGACCCGCATCGGCGTGCACGGCCTCGGCGCGGACGGCGACTTCCTGCTCGCCCGCTCGCACGAGCCGGACGTGGACGAGCGGATGGCCGCGCTGCGCGAGCAGATCGGCGGCGACGGCAGCCGGAAGACGATCGTCCGGGTCGACCGGACCGAGCTGTCCAAGAACATCGTGCGCGGGCTGCACGCCTACCGCACCCTCCTCGACAACCACCCCGAGTGGCGCGAACGCGTCGTGCACATCGCCTTCGCCTACCCCTCCCGCCAGGACCTGGCGGTCTACCGCGAGTACACGTCCGCCGTCCAGGAGCTCGCCGACGAGATCAACAAGTCGTACGGCACCGACACCTGGACCCCGGTCGTCCTGCACGTGAAGGACGACTTCGCCCGCTCGCTCGCCGCCTACCGGCTCGCCGACGTGGCGCTGGTCAACCCCATCCGGGACGGCATGAACCTGGTCGCCAAGGAGGTCCCGGTCGTCTCGGACCACGGGGTCGCCCTGGTGCTCTCCCGCGAGGCCGGGGCATACGAGGAGCTGGGCGCCGACGCGCTGGTGGTGAACCCGTACGACGTGAGCGCCACCGCCGAGGCCCTGCACGAGGCGCTGACCATGGACGGGACCGAGCGCGCCGAGCGGTCCGCGCGCCTCGCGGAGGCCGCGACCGCGCTGCCGCCGCAGGCGTGGTTCCTCCAGCAGCTGGAGGCACTGCGGGAGGGGTGAGGTCCCGCGGTCCCCCCGACGCTCAGATGTTTCCGGCCACGGCCGCCAGCAGCGCAGCGACCTGTGCCGGGCCCGGCACGATCAGGTCGGCGCGGGAGGCCAGCTCGGGCACCTCGGTGCCGCCGCTGCACACCAGCAGACCCGGCACCCGGTCCGGACCGCCCGAACGCAGTTTCTCCACGGCCGCGAAGGCCGCGATGTCGCCGAGGTCGTCGCCCGCGTAGAGCAGCGACCCGGCCCCCACCTCGGCCGCGTACTCGGTGAGCGCGACGCCCTTGTCGACCCCCGGCGGGCGCAGCTCCAGGACCTGTCGGCCCGGCTCGACGATCAGCCCGTGGTCCGCGGCGAGCCGGCCGAGGGGCTCGCGCAGCAGCTCGAAGGCGGCCTGCGGGTCGGCGGCACGGCGGGTGTGGACGGCGACGGCCTGCCCCTTCTCCTCCACCCAGGCACCCTTCAGCACCTCGGGCCCGTCGAGCAGGGCGGGCAGCTCCGCGCGGACGGCGGCGAGACCGGGGTGCGGCGGCGGGGCGGCCACCTCGCCGGAGGCCGCGTCCCAGCGCTCGGCGCCGTAATGACCGAGCACCACCAGGTGCTCCAGGCCGGGGACCCCCGCGAATCCGCCGTGCGCGACCGCGACGGCGGCGGGGCGGCCGGTGATCACGACCACGGACGCGATCTTCGGCGCGAGCGCGGCGAGCGCGGGCAGCACGTCGGCGTGGGCCCGGGCCTGCTCGGGATCGGGCACGATGTCGGCGAGGGTGCCGTCGAAGTCGAGCGCCACCACCGCCCGGCCCGGACGGGCCAGCAGCGCGGCGAGCCCTTCACGGCCCGCGTCGGTGGTCGGAGTCGGCACGTGGTCCAAGTGGCTGCCCATGGTCCGACAGTAGCGGGGGACGGGCGGGCCTGCCGAGACCGCACCCGGCGTCCGCGCACACCCGGACGAGGGCCCGCCCCCGCCCCCGTAGGCTCGGAGGGAGGGTGCGCGGGACAGCAGCAAGGAGCACGAGCATGGACGACCCCATCCAGCAGGTCGAGTACGAGCAGATGCTGCTCAGCCGCCACATCTTCCTGCGCACCGCCAACGGGCGGCGCAAGGACGACGTGCTGGAGCGGAGCGCCTACGTCCTGCTCAGCCGCATCCGCGTGCAGGGGCCGATGTCCATCAAGGAGCTGAGCGACGCCTTCGGGCTCGACTCGTCCACCCTCAACCGGCAGACCGCCGCCGCGATGCAGGCCGGTCTGGTGGAGCGCATCCCGGACCCGTCGGGGGGCATGGCCCGCAAGTTCCGGATCACGCCGGAGGGCGCGCAGCGGCTCGACGTGGAGCGCGACAAGAACGCGAGCGGCCTCGGGCTCGTGCTGGAGAAGTGGTCCGTGGAGGACGTGGAGAGGTTCGCCGCCTACCTCAAGCGGTTCAACACCGACATCGAGCGGCTCTCGGGACGGCCCTGGCCCCGTCCGTAGGACGTGTGCGCGTGCGGGGGCCGGGCGCGGGGACGCGGGGGCGCGTGCGGGGGCGGGGGATGCCCGCACTGTTCTTGTACGGGTCGCTCGTGCGGGTGAGCCGGGAGCTCGGGCGCCCGTCCTCAGCGCCGGTTCCGCTTGGCGTCCCGTACGCGGCGCAGGCGGTTGACCGTGACGGGGTCCGCCTCCAGGGCCCGACGGTCCTCGATGAGGGCGTTCACCAGCTGGTAGTACCGGACCGGCGAGAGGCCCAGCTCCTCGCGGATGGCGCGTTCCTTCGCGCCGGGGCCCGCCCAGGACCGCCGTTCCAGAGCCAGCAGCGCGCGGTCGCGGTCGGTGAGCGCGCCGGCGCTCGCGTCCGCTCCGGTGGGGGCGCTCCCGTCGCCGGTCACGTCGTTGCCGGTCACGCCCTTGCCGGCCGCGTCGTCGCCGGTCGCGTCGGGTCCGGGGGTGCCGGGGGTTCCGTTTCCGTACTCGGGGGCGGTCATGCCGACCAACCTAACGCGCGCCCCGGACAGTGCCACCGGGGCGGCCCGCCACCCGCGGACTTTTGTATGCACACGATACAAAGCGGAATAGTGGACTAGACCTTTTGAGGTCAGAGGGCGAAACTGTCCCCCGTGAGACATGTCATCGCCCTCGATGTGGGCGGCACGGGAATGAAGGCCGCGCTGGTCGGAGCCGACGGCACCCTCCTGCACGAGGAGCGACGGGCCACCGGGCGGGAGCGCGGCCCGGAGGCGGTGGTCGAGACCATCCTCGGGTTCGCCGCAGAGCTGCGCGCCTACGGCGAGAAGCAGTTCGGGGAGGCCGCGGTGGCAGCCGGGGTGGCCGTACCGGGCATCGTCGACACCGACCGGGGGATCGCGGTCTACGCCGCCAACCTCGGCTGGCGCGACCTGCCCCTGCGCGACCTGCTCGGCGAACGGCTCGGCTCCATCCCCGTCGCGCTCGGCCACGACGTCCGTACCGGCGGGCTGGCCGAGGGCCGCGGCGGGGCCGGACGCGGCGCCGACCGCTTCCTCTTCGTCGCCCTCGGCACCGGCATAGCCGGGGCCATCGGCATCGACGGGGTCGTCGAGGCCGGCGCGCACGGCAGCGCCGGGGAGATCGGGCACGTCGTGGTCCGGCCGGACGGCCCGGAGTGCGGCTGCGGTCAGCGCGGCTGCCTGGAGACGCTCGCCTCCGCCTCCGCCGTCAGCCGTGCCTGGGCCGCCGCCTGCGGCGACCCCGCACAGGACGCGGCGGACTGCGCGCGGGCCGTCGACGCGGGCGACCCCACCGCCCTGCGCGTCTGGGCCGACGCCGTCGACGCGCTGGCCGCCGGGCTGGTCACCGCGATCACCCTGCTGGACCCGCGCACGCTCATCATCGGTGGCGGTCTCGCCGAGGCGGGGGAAACCTTGTTCACACCACTGCGTGCGGCCGTCGAGGAACGCGTCACGTTCCAGACACTGCCCCACATCGTTCCGGCGACCCTCGGGGACACCGCCGGATGCCTGGGCGCGGGGATGCTCGCCTGGGACCTACTCGCCACGGAGGTATCCGTCTGATGGCCGGACGCGCAGACAGCACGGTTCTCACCGGTGCCCGGGTCGTACGGCCCAGCGGCATCGAGGAGAACGGCCGGTTGGCCGTCGAGGGCACACGGATCGCCGACGGGGCCCCCGAGGACGCCCGGACCCTCGACCTGACCGGGCACTGGATCGTCCCCGGCTTCGTGGACATGCACAACCACGGCGGCGGCGGCGCGTCCTTCACCGCCGGTTCGGTGGACCAAGTACTGACGGGCGTACGGACGCACCGCGAGCACGGCACCACCACGGTCGTCGCCTCCACCGTGACCGACAGCCTGGACTTCCTCGGCCGCTGGGCCGGGACCCTCTCCGAGCTGGCCGAACAGGGCGAGATCGCGGGCATCCACTTCGAGGGCCCCTTCATCTCGCCCTGCCGCAAGGGCGCGCACAGCGAGTCCCTGCTCCGCGCGCCCGACCCGGCCGCCGTCGGCGCCCTGCTGAAGGCCGCGCGCGGTACGGCGAAGATGATGACGCTCGCCACCGAACTGCCCGGCGGGCTCGACTCGGTACGGCTCCTCGCCGAACAGGGCGTCATCGCGGCGATCGGCCACACCGACGCCACCTACGAGCAGACCGTCGAGGCGATCGACGCGGGCGCCACCGTCGCGACCCACCTCTACAACGCGATGCCCGCCCTCGGCCACCGCACCCCCGGCCCGATCGCGGCGCTGCTGGAGGACGAGCGGATCACCGTCGAGCTGATCAACGACGGCACCCATCTGCACCCGGCGGCCCTGGAGATGGCCTACCACCACGCGGGCGCCGCCCGGGTCGCGCTGATCACCGACGCCATGGACGCGGCCGGCTTCGGCGACGGCCAGTACCAGCTCGGCCCGCTCGCGGTCGAGGTCAAGGACGGCGTCGCCCGGCTGGTGGAGGGCGGTTCGATCGCCGGTTCCACACTCACCCTGGACACCGCGTTCCGGCGTGCCGTGACCATCGACCGCATCCCGGTCGAGGACGTCGTCCGGTCGATCTCCGTCAACCCCGCCCGGCTGCTGGGCCTGTACGACCGGATCGGCTCGCTGGAGACCGGCAAGGACGCCGACCTGGTGGTGCTGGACGAGGCGTTCACCCTCAAGGGCGTCATGCGCAAGGGCGAGTGGATCGTCGAGCCCAAGGGGGCCTGAACAGGCGGGCCTGAACAGGCGGGCCTGAACAGGGGGCTTGAACAGGGGGCTTGAACAGGCGGTTCACATGGGGAGCCCGAAACCCCCAATCCCACTTGTATGACTGGAAATCGCCACCCGCGAAAGGGCATTGCCGCCACCGCTCCCGTGGGTCACGCTGTCCACATGTTGATCAGGGAAGCCACCGCGGAGGACTGGCCTGCCATCTGGCCCTTCTTCCATACGATCGTCGCCGCCGGCGAGACCTTCACCTACCCCGCCGACCTCGACCAGGAGCAGGGCCGTGACTGGTGGTTGCTGACGTCCCCGAGCCGCACGGTCGTCGCCGTGGACGACTCGGGGGCCGTCCTCGGCACCGCGAAGATGAACCGCAACCACCAGGGCAACGGCTCGCACATCGCGAGCGCCAGCTACATGGTCGATCCGGCGCACTCCGGGCAGGGCGTGGGGCGGGCACTGTGCGCGTACACCGTGGACTGGGCGCGTGAACAGGGCTACCGCGCCATGCAGTTCAACGCGGTGGTGGAGACGAACGTCCACGCGGTGAAGCTCTACGAGTCACTGGGGTTCGAGATCATAGGCACCCTGCCGGAGGGCTTCCGGCACCCGGAGGACGGGTACGTCGGGCTGCACATCATGCATCTGCGGCTCTGAGCGGAGCCGGGACGATCCGAGCCTGCCCGCGCAGCTCCTTCGGCGGCTCCTCCGCGTACAAGGCGTACGAGTTGCACGCGGCGTACGACGTGGCGGACGCCCGCTGCTCGCCCTCCGGACACCCTCTGGGCCCACTGCCGTCTCTTTGGCATGATCACGGGCATGACGCTCCCTCGGCACGGCACGCCCTGCCGCCGGAACGCCACATTCCAGTACGCCTGACCGGCAAGCGGCCCGGCGAACGAGAGAGAAGGACCGGGGGGCGAGTCCAGGTGATCCTGACCGTCACGCTGAACACCGCACTCGACGTGACCTACACCGTCGCGGATCTCATCCCGCACGGCAGCCACCGGGTGAGCGACGTGGCCGAACGGCCCGGCGGCAAGGGCGTCAACGTCGCCCGGGTGCTCGCCGCGCTCGGACACCGCACGGTCGTCACGGGGTTCGCCGGAGGCCGCACCGGAACACTGGTGCGCGAACTGCTCGCCCCGCTGGGCCCCGAGGACGCGCTCGTCCCCGTCGCCGGCGACACCCGCCGCACGGTGACCGTCGTCGAACGCTCCAGCGGACGCACGACCCGGCTCGACGAACCCGGCCCCGAGGTCGGAGCCGCCGAGTGGGCCGCCCTGCTGCACACGTACGAGGAGCTGCTCGGCGGTGCCACGGCCGTGGCGCTCTGCGGCAGCCTGCCGCCGGGCATACACGTCGGCGCCTACGCGGAACTCGTCCGCCGCGCACGCGCCGCCGGGATACCCGTGCTGCTGGACACCGGAGGGGAACCGCTGCGCCGGGGGATGGCCGCCCGGCCCGACTTCGCGAAGCCGAACGCCGACGAACTCGCCCGCCTCACCGGCTCCCGGGAGCCCCTGCGCGCCGCCCGCGACGCCCGCCGCCGCGGTGCCCGCTCGGTGGTCGCCTCGCTCGGCGCGGAGGGCCTGGTCGCCGCCACCGAGGAGGGGTCCTGGCGGGCCGTGCCGCCATCCGTCGTACGGGGAAACCCGACGGGTGCGGGCGACTCGGCGGTGGCCGGGCTGCTGTCCGGGCTCGCCGAGGGGCTGGCCTGGCCGGAGCGGCTGGCCCGCGCGGTGGCGCTGTCCGCCGCGACCGTACTCGCCCCGGCGGCCGGGGAGTTCGACGCGGACGCCTACGCGGAGCTGCTGCCCCGCGTAGGCGTGGAATCACTCGCGTCGGTGCTCTGACCCGCCGGAGCCGCGGCTCCGGCGCGGTCCCTACTGCTGCTGCCCGGCCTTCAGCGAGAGCTGGTCCAGGTTGGCGTCGCACTGGTCGCCGACCTCGCAGGAGAGCTTCAGGGTGTTGGAGCCCTTCGTGAGGTTGACGTAGGCGTAGGTGTTCGTCCACCCCTTCGCCGCGTCGCCCTCCGCCGCCTGCGCGTAGTTCTTCATGTTGATGGAGCGGGGCGCCTCGGTGTTGACCGTCAGGGTCGTCTTGGCGTCCTTGCCGGGCACGCCGTAGGTCACGTACAGGGTGTACGGACCGGCCTTGGGCACGTCGACCGTCCAGGTGGCCGAACGGCCGACCTCGTTGAGGCTGATGTACTGGCCGCTGGCGCTCTTCGCACCGGGGACGGTGTTGTCCAGGGTGGCCGTGCCGCCGAGGGTGAGCGCCGCCGCGTCCTGCTTCGGCAGCTCGACCGGCTCGTCCGAGGTGGTGGGCTCCGGGGACGCCGACTCGTCGGCGTCGCCGCTGGGCGCCACCGAGGACGAGGCCTGGTTCTTCTTGTTGTCCTTGTCGTCGCCGTCGCCCGTGGTCAGAGCGACGCCGATGCCGATCAGCACGACCGCGACGACCACGATCGCACCGGCGAGGATGGCCTTCGTGTTGGGGCCGCCACGGCCGCCGTTCCCGCCATTGCCACCGTTGACGCCCCGCCCCGCGCCGCCGCCGTGCCCGACCGAACCGGACGCCGTCACGGCACCGGCACCGCCGGGGTAGGTCTCGGGGGCCGCGTACTGCGCGGTGGGCCGGCCGTACTGCTGCTGGCCGTAGGGCTGCTGGGGCTGGCCGTACTGCTGCTGGCCGTAGGGCTGCTGGGGCTGGCCGTACTGCTGCGGGGGCTGCTGACCGTAAGGCTGCTGACCGTAGGGCTGCTGAGGCTGGCCGTACGCCTGCTGCGGCGGGACCTGCCCGTACTGGCGCTCACCGACGGCCCGCACCTGGTTGTAGGAGGTCCGGGGTACACCGCGCTGAGCCGCCGGTCCGGGGTAGCCGTAGCCGCCACCGCCGGGCGGCTGGGCGCCCGCCGCCTGCCCGTCCTCGTACAGGTAGCCGAACGGATCGTCGTCCTCGGGCTTGCTCTCGCCGTTGTTCCCGGCCGTCATCCCTGGGTCACTCCTCACCATGTCGCCAGCCGTCGCCGACCGGGCGAGCCTACCTCGTACGGAGCATCCTCCGAATGTGCGAAGGTCTCCGCCCCCTGCTCGCCCCCAGTACGGGGCCAGGCACCGGACCGCCGGATGAACGTCACCCGGCTCTGCGGTGAACCTTCGCCCGGGACCGCTTCTCCACGTACATCCGCTGGTCCGCCGAGGCCAGGACCTCTTCCACGCTCATCCCGCACTCCGCCCAGCCGATGCCGAAGCTCGCGCCGACCCGGACCGCCCTGCCGTCCACCCGGATGGGCGGGATGATCGCGTTCCGCAGGCGTACCGCCAGGTCGGCGGCGTCCGCCGCACCGAGCCCGTCCGCGAGCACGACGAATTCGTCACCCCCGAGACGGGCGACGGTGTCCCCGTCCCGCACACAGGTACTGAGGCGGCGGGCCACCTCGATCAGCACCGCGTCGCCCGTGGTGTGGCCGAAGCGGTCGTTGATCGACTTGAAGCCGTCGAGGTCGCAGAAGAGGACCGCGAGCCCCTTCGCGCCGTCGTCGCGCTCCGGGTCCGGCGCCACCGTGTGGACATGGTGGTCGTAGGGGATGCCCGCGAGCCCCGGATCGAGGTCGTACCCGTGGCCGCGGGCCTCCACGTCCCCGTACGCCGCGTCGAGCGCCTCGATCGCGGTGGCCGCGGTGGCGTGCGGGCGCTCGCAGAGCCGCTCGCTGAGCCGGGACCGGAGCTCCGCGCTGTTGGGGAGCCCGGTGAGGGCGTCGTGCGAGGCGCGGTGCGCGAGGTTCAGCTCGTGCCGCTTGCGCTCCTCTATGTCCTCCACGTGCGTGAGGAGGAAGCGCGGCCCGTCCGTGGTGTCCGCCACCACCGAGTTGCGGAGCGAGACCCAGAGGTACGTACCGTCGCGCCGGCCGAGCCGCAGCTCGGCCCGCCCGCCCTCGGCGGACGTACGGAGCAGGGTGCCGATGTCCTCGGGGTGGACCAGATCGGCGAAGGAGTGGCGGCGCAGCACCGAGGCCGGGCGTCCGAGCAGCCGGCAGAGCGCGTCGTTGGTACGGAGCAGCCGCCCGTGCTGGTCGCCGCCCACCTCCGCGATGGCCATGCCGCTGGGGGCGTACTCGAAGGCCTGGCGGAAGGACTCCTCGCTGGCCCGCAGCGCCTGCTGCTCGCGTTCGAGCCGGACCAGCGCGCGCTGCATGTTGGCGCGGAGCCGGGCGTTGCCTATCGCTATCGCGGCCTGCGAGGCGTACATCTGGAGGGCCTCGCGGCCCCAGGCGCCGGGGCGGCGGCCGTTGCCCGGGCGGTCCACGGAGAGCACTCCGAGAAGGTCCCGGCGGTCCCCGCGGCCCCGGCCGGTGCCGTTGGCGTTGGCGTACATCGGGGCGTAGAGGCGGTCCAGCGGGTGCCACTCGTCCGCGAAGCGGGGCTCGGGGCCCTCGGTGTGCCACTGCGGCACGTCGTCGTCGAGGAGCACCCAGCCCTCGGTGTGCGGAATGAACCGCAGGTCCTCCCAGGCCTCCCCCATGGACAGCCGGCGCTCCCAGGCGTCACGGGAACCCGTACGACCGGTGATCAGCGCCTCCGCGGCGTTGTTGCCCGCGAAAGCGGCCACGACGAGCTCACCGTCCGCCTGGACGAGATTCACACAGCCCAGCTCGTAGCCGAGACCGGTGACGAGTCCGTCCGCCACGGTCTGCAGTGTGTCGGCAAGGCTGCGCGCCGAATTGAGATCAGCGACGGCCTGGTGCAGCTGCCGCATGGTCGCAAGACGGACGTAGGGCTCCGACTCGGCCTCCATTGCTCGCTCTCCCCGAGACCTCGACAGCAACTCCAGATGTCATATCGACGTACTTATCGCAGTGTCCTCGCCACTGAATCACAGTGAGCTGTGCAGCCGGTACACAGGGTCAACAAATATCGCTCTCTGTGAGCCATGTCACAACAGAACGTGAAAGCCCGTCAGCTTGTTCCCCGGGCCGCTCCATCCGCTCCGGCGCACCCACCGGCGCACCACCGGCGCACCCGTACGCGAGGCCGGTGTCCGCCGTACGCGCACGCTTCGGGCGGCGCTTCGGGCACACCATCGCATCCGCCCGCTGATATGTGCGTTATGCACCTTCTTGGCCCGGAGACCTAGGTCTCGACTGGTCCCCTGGCCCGATGCGGGCCCGCACCGGCCGCGGCTAGCGTGCGAGTGTGCCGCAGACGAAGACCCTCACCCCGCGTCCCGATGCCGTCCCCCATGCTGAGGGGGTGAGCAACGACGAGTTCCGGGCCGCTCTCGCGCGGCTGGCAGCAGGCGTGGTGCTGGTCACCGCCGAGGAGCCGGCCGACGACGAGGACGAGCGCGGCGAAGAGGCCGGGATGACCGCGACGGCGTTCCTGTCCGTCTCCCTCGACCCGCCGCTGGTACTGGTGAGCCTGCGCAACGACTCCCGCATGGACGACCTGCTGGCCGAACAGCCGCTCTGGGCGGTCTCCGTCCTCGCGGCGGAGCAGCGGCAGATCGCGTCCCGGTTCTCGATGAAGGGCCGGATCAGCGACCGGCTGCTCTTCGCGGACGTCCCGCACACGCGCGGCGAGGTCTCCGGGGCGCCGCTGGTGAACGGAGCGCTGGCCACCCTGGAATGCCGGACCGAGCAGCGGGTCCTGGCGGGCGACCACACCCTGGTGATCGGACGGGTGCTCACCGCGCACGTGCCGACGGCGGCGGACGGCGTCGAGCCGCTGCTCTACTTCAAGGGGAACTACCGGACGCTGGGCTGAGAGGCGGGAGGCCGCTGGGGGCCGGGGGTCGCTCGGGGCCCGGGGAGGCCGCCCGGAGTCACCAGTCGCGGCCGGAGCGGCCCCGCTTGGTGTCGCTCCGCTGCTTCTTCTCGCGCAGCCGGCGTTCGTTGATGCCGCGCGGGATCTTGCGCTTCCGGCGGGGCGCGGGCGGCGGCGCCGTCGCCTCCGCGAGCAGAGCCGCGAGCCGCACGGCGGCCGTCTCGCGGTTGCGCCACTGGGAACGGTGCTCGGAGGCGCGTACGGACACGACCCCGTCGGTCAGCCGGCCGGCCAGCCGCTCCAGCGCGCGCTCCTTCCAGACCTCGGGCAGCGCCTCGGTGGCGGCGAGGTCGAAGCGCAGCTCCACCTGGGTGTCGCTGGTGTTGACGTGCTGTCCCCCGGGCCCGGAGGACCGCGAGAAACGCCACATGAGCTCGGCCTCCGGCAGGGAGACCGCACCGCGGATGACATAGGGCCCGGACATGACACCCAGTCTCCCCGGCGTCCGGGCGGTCCGTCACCTTCTTTTGACGGGACCCTTTTGACGGGACCGGCCCGCCGGCGGCCCGTGGGGCCCCGGCGCGGTGCGGAGGGGACGTACCGGGACGAAAGTTCGGCAAAGAAAGTAAAGGGACCTGGAACCTCGTGGCCTCCTCCTCGCGTTATGACGGGTGACGGTAGCTTTCGTGATGGCACGAAGCCCGCACATGACGAGGAAAGGGACTTCCCATGGCAGTAAGCCTGTCCAAGGGCGGCAACGTCTCGCTCACCAAGGAGGCACCGGGCCTGACCGCCGTCACGGTCGGCCTCGGCTGGGACGTCCGCACCACCACCGGCACCGACTTCGACCTCGACGCCTCGGCGATCGCGGTGAACCCGACGGGCAAGGTCGTCTCCGACGGCCACTTCGTCTTCTTCAACAACAAGTCGACGCCGGACCAGACCATCGTCCACACCGGTGACAACGTCACGGGCCAGGGCGAGGGCGACGACGAGCAGATCAACGTCAACCTGGCGGGCCTGCCGGCCGACGTGGACAAGATCGTCTTCCCGGTCTCGATCTACGACGCCGAGTCCCGGAGCCAGAACTTCGGCCAGGTGCGGAACGCCTTCATCCGCATCATCAACCAGGCCGGCGGCACCGAGATCGCCCGTTACGACCTCAGCGAGGACGCCGCCACCGAGACCGCCATGGTCTTCGGCGAGCTCTACCGCAACGGCGCCGAGTGGAAGTTCCGCGCGGTCGGCCAGGGTTACGCCTCGGGTCTGCGTGGCATCGCGCAGGACTTCGGCGTCAACCTCTGACGCGACCCGCGCCCACCCGCGCAGCAGTCACACCTCACTCAGGGCCTCCCCCGCACACGCGGCGGAGGCCCTGAGCGGTTCGGCCGGCGCGTGGGCAGGTCCGGGAGCCGTCGCGTCGGCGGCATCGGGGCAGGTCCGGCTTGGCCGGGTCGGCGGGATCAGGGCAGGTCCGGCTTGGCCGGGTCGGCCGGGCGCCCGTCGCCGTACAGCCAGACCGACCAGAGCCGGGACAGGTCCAGGCCCGTCGCCTTCTCCGCGTACGCCGTGAAGTCGGCCGTCGACGCGTTGCCGTGCCGGTGGGCCCCGGTCCAGCCCCTGAGCAGCGCGAAGAACTTCTCGTCGTCGTCCACCGCGAGCCGCAGCCGGTGCACGACCATCGCGCCGCCTCCGTACACCGGCGGCTGTGAGACATCGGCGGCGGTCGGCGGCTCGGCGGGCGGGAAGGCCCAGTTCGCGTCGTCGGCGTACGCCTCCTCGAAGCTCTCCCCGGCCGGGGTGTCCTCGTGGTCCTCGCTCCAGAGCCACTCCGCGTACGTCGCGAGCCCCTCGTTGAGCCACATGTCACGCCAGGTGGACGGGGTGACGGAGTCGCCGAACCACTGGTGCGCCATCTCGTGGACGAGGAGCCCGGTGGTCGGCGGGCCGGGGTAGTACGGCCGGTTCTGCGTCTCCAGGGCGTACTCGGAGTCCTCCGCCCGGTCCACGATCGCGCCCGCCGAACGGAACGGGTACGGCCCGAACCGCTCCGCCTCCCACGCCAGGATCTGCGGAATCCGGGCGAGTTCGGGCTCCGCCTCCGCCGCCACCTCGGGGTCCACCGCGGTGAAGACCGCGAGGCCGTCGCCGGTACGGGACTCCTTCGTGACGAAACGGCCGATCGCGACGGTCGCGAGGTAGCTCGCCATGGGTTCGGTGGTGCGCCAGGTGTACGTGGTGCGGGCGGGGTCGCCGGTGGCGCCCTTGGTGGTGCGGCGGGAGGCGAGTTCGCCGTTGGAGACGGCCGTCAGCCCCTCGGGGACGGTGACCGCGACGGTGTAGGTGGCCTTGTCGCTGGGGTGGTGGTTGCCGGGGAACCAGGCCGGCCCGCCCGCCGGTTCGCCGAGGGCGACGGCCCCGTCCGCCGTCCGCAGCCAGCCCTCGTGGGTGCCGTCCGCGTCCGTGAGGGTGCGGGGCTCGCCGGAGTAGCGCACGACGGTCTCGAAGGTGCGGCCCTCGCGGAGGTGGCCGGCGACCTCCGCGTCGGGGCGGAGGACCAGCTCGCCACCGGCCCGGTTCACGGCGGCGGGCCGTCCTTCGACGGTCGCCCCGGTGACGTCGAGCCCGACCAGGTCGAGGTGGAAGGCGCTCAGGTCCTGGGTGGCGCGGGCGGTGATCGTCGCCGTACCCGTCAGGTGCTCGGCCTTCCGGTCGACGGCGAGGCGGAGGTCGTAGTGGGTGACGTCGTAGCCGCCGTTGCCGAGTTTCGGGAAGTACGGATCGCGCACCCCGGCCGCGCCCGGCGTCCCGGCCACCCCGGCCCCCGCGCCCGTACAGGCCGGAGCCGTACAGCCGAGGACGGCGCAGGCGAGCAGCAGCGCACCGGCCCGGGCCGGGCGCCGGCGCACGGGGATACGGCGCACGGGGGTACGGCGAGGACCGGCGGAACCGCTCCGGCGTGCGGGGATGGGCTGATTCACGGCGCGATCCTATGTACCGGGCACGCGGTGCGCCCGCCCCCGCGCGGGGGCTGTGCGGGGGCGGGAGCCGTGAGCCATGGTCAACGGGCGAGGGCGGCGACCCCCGCGCGGGCGAACTTCTCGTCGAGGTCGCCGCTCGGGGCTCCGGCGACGCCGACCGCCGCGACGGGAGCGCCCTTGACCTGGACCGGGGCACCGCCCGCGAGGAAGAGGGTGCCGGGGATGTCCTTCAGCGTGGGGGCCTGGTCCAGGCGCTTCACCAGCTCGGAGGTGGGGGCGTTCCAGGAGACCGAGGTGTACGCCTTCTTCTCGGCGGACTCCGGGGACTGCGGCCCGGCGCCGTCGCCGCGCAGGCTGACGATCGTGTTGCCGTCCCGGTCGACGACCGCGACCGAAACGCGCTGGTTCTCCTTCTGCGCGGCGTCGAGCACGGCCTGCGCGGCCTTCGTGGCGGCGGCGACGGTGAGGTGGGTCGACTGCTGGAGGTTCCGGTTCGCGGTGTCGGCCGAGACCGCGACGGTGGCGGACGAAGGGGCCGAGGCGCTGGCGGAGACCGCGCCGAAGGTGCCCGCGCCCAGGGCGGCGACGGCCACCGCCCCCGTCAGGACCCGGGCCCGCAGCGAGAACCTGCGGCCGGCGGGGACGGAGGCGGGGGACGAGGGGGACGGGACGGGGGGAGTGGCGTTCATGGCGGGTTCCTCCGGGTTCGGTGCGGCGCCCGGCCGGTCGGCGGAGGCGCTCCGGTATCGATGCTCCGGCCGGAACACGGCCCGTACCGTCGTCGTACCGGCTCGGCCTTCGGCCCGGTCCGGTGGACTCTTCCGTCGGCCGATCGGTTGATGCGGGGGCGGCCCAGCCGGGTCACCATGGAGGAGGCATGGGCACATCCGCCCAGCTCACGGCGTATGCGGCGGATCCCGCCGCACGGCCGGGAGCACCGACGACGACGAGCATGAGGCGGGTACGAGGTGCGGCGGAGAACCGGCCCGGGGCGGGACGGACCGGCGGGCGGTGCTTCCGCCGGTCCCGGCTCGTCCGTGGCGCGCACGCCCGATCCGGACGCCCGGTGGCTGGCGCTCCTGCTGCACGCCGCGTTCTTCCTGCTGCTGGGCGCCTCGCTCACCCGGTTCCTGATGCGCCACCCCGGCGAGGCCCGCACCCCGTGGGTCATCGGGCTGTCCGTCACGCTCGCCGTCGTCTACGCCCTCGGCCCGGTGCTCGGCTCGCGGCCCACCCCGCGCCGGTTCGCCTGGCTCGCGGGGCTGGTCGCCGTCTGGATGGTGCTGGTCGTCCTCGCGCCGAGCTTCGCGTGGTGCGCCGTACCGCTCTTCTCCACCGGACTGCGGCTCCTCCCGCCCCGCGCCGCCCTCGTCCTGGTCACCCTGCTCACGGCGTTCGTGGTGGCCGCGCAACTGCGGCTCGCCACCGGCTTCGACCCGAACCTCGTGCTGGCGCCGCCCGCCGTCGCGGCCGTGGCGACCGCCGTTCTCGTCCACGTCCGCCGTCAGGCCGACCGTCAGCAGGAACTCGCCGTACGCCAGCGCGAACTCATCGAGGACCTGGTCCGGACGCGGCGCGAACTGGCCGCGACGGAACGCCGCGAGGGCACCCTCGCCGAACGCCAGCGGCTCTCCATGGAGATCCACGACACCCTCGCGCAGGGCCTCTCCAGCCAGCAGATGCTGCTCCAGGCCGCCGAACGCCTCTGGGACACCGAGCCGGGTACCGCCCGCACCCATGTCCGTACGGCGGCGGGCATCGCGGCCGGCAACCTCGCCGAGGCCCGGCGCTTCGTCCACGACCTGGCGCCGGCCGACCTCGCGGAGGGCGCGGGGCTGGAGGCGGCCCTGCGCGCGCTCGCCGCGCGGACCACCGCGACGGGCGGGCCCGCCGTGCGCTGCCACGTGGAAGGCGCCGCGCACGACCCGCTGCCGGACCGGGTGCAGTCGGCGCTGCTGCGCATCGCCCAGGGCGCGCTCGCCAACGTCGCCGAGCACGCCGGTGCCACCACCGCCGCGCTCACCCTGACCCACCTGGGCGACCGGGTGGTCCTCGACGTCGCGGACGACGGCCGCGGGTTCGCCACCGACGCACCGGCGGCGGGCGCCGAGCAGCGGGGCGCTCCGCCGCGCCGGGGCCACGGGCTGCCCGCGATACGCGCCCGGGTACGGCAGCTCGGCGGACGGCTCACCATCGAGTCGGCCCCCGGCGAGGGCACCGTGCTCTCGGCGGAGATCCCGCTGCCTGCCCCGGAGACACCCGGCACCCCCGAGGAACCCGGCACACCCGAGAAGCCCGGCACCCCCGAGGAGCCCGTATGACCCGCCGTACCGTACGCGTCCTGGTCTGCGACGACCACGCCGTCGTACGCGCCGGGCTGCTCGCCCTCCTCGGCAGCGAACCGGACCTCGACGTCGTGGCCGAGGCCGGCAGCGGCGAGGAGGCCGTCGTGCTGGCCGCCCGGCTGACCCCGGACGTCGTCCTCATGGACCTCCAGCTCGGCCCCGGCATGGACGGCGTCGAAGCCACCCGCCGGATCACCGCCGGAGCGGGAGGGAGCGGCGGCACGGGCGGGAACGGCCGCACGGGTTCGAGCGGCGGCACGGGTGGAACCGGCGGTACGGGATCGAGTGGCGGCACGGGTGGAACCGGTGCGGGGCCGCACGTGCTCGTCCTCACGACGTACGACACCGACGCCGACATCACCCGGGCGATCGGCGCGGGCGCCACCGGCTATCTGCTGAAGGCGGAGCGCCCCGAGGAACTGTTCGCCGCGATCCGGTCCGCCGCCCAGGGCCGCACCACGCTCTCCCCGCCCGTCGCGGACCGGGTGATGGCCCGGCTGCGTACCCCGCCTCCCGCGCTCACCGACCGCGAGCGGGACATCCTCGGGCAGCTCGCCCGAGGGCTCGGCAACCGGGACATCGCCCGCGCGCTCTTCATCAGCGAGGCGACGGTCAAGACCCACCTGGGGCGCATCTACGACAAGCTGGGCGTCGAGACCCGCGCCGGAGCGGTCGCCAGAGCCAACGAACAACGACTGCTGCCCTGAGCCGGGGCAGCCGCCCCGGGGCTGCGGTGCCGCAGGTCACCCGGGGTCCTGCCGTCGGCCGTCCCGCCGCCCGCTCCCGGCATGACACCATCGAACCGTGCTCGACATCGGCTACTCCCTCTCTCGTCGCTTCCCCGACCCCCCGCAGACCGACTACCGCCGCGCGGACGTCCACGCGCTGCGGCACGACCTGTTCTCCGGGGACGTGTACCTCGCGGACACCAAGGCGGACCGCGAAGTATCCACAGCCTGGGGATGGGTGCCGGTACTCGACTTCGCGTGGGCGCTCTGCGACATCGTCGAGCAGCTCGACCAGGACCCGCGCGGTAACCGCTCCCACAAGGAGCAGTACGCCGAGCTGGACTTCACCGAGTCCAGCGACCGCATGCTCTTCGCGCGCCGGTTCGGCTGGGTGAACGTCGAGGCCGACTGGATGCACGCCGACGAACCACCGCTCACCTTCAGCCACTCCCTGCTGCGCCGCGAGGCCCGCGACTTCCTCCAGGACCTGATCGCCGACCTCTCCGACATGCACGAGGGCCTCGCCGACAACCCCGTGATCTGGGACCTCCAGGCCCGCTTCCCCCGCCTCTGACCACGGGGCTACGGCGTTCCGGCAGGACCAGGGTTCGGGGGCTCACGACTGCGGCCGGATCACGGCTCCACCCGGACCCCGATCTGCGCCGCGAACGCCGGGGCCAGTTCCATCAGCTGCACCGGGCTGATCACCGCGCCCGCCAGCCGTTCCACACCCCGCGCGATGTCCAGCTCGGCAGCGGGCCGCAGGTCCACCGACTCCATCGTGACGTTGCTGAAGTCGGCCCGGCGCAGCACGCAGTCGCGGAACTCGACCCGTACCAGCCGGGCGTCCGCGAAGTCCGGCTCCGAGAGCACGCACCCCTCGAAGACGACGTCGGTGAGCCGGGCCCCGCGCAGGTTCAGGTAGTCGATCTTCCCGCCGCGCACCAGTACGCGTTCCAGCACCGCCCCGTACATCTGCACCCCGCCGAGGCGCGCGTCGACGATCTCCACGTCCCGCAGCGACGCCTCGGCGAACTCGGTGGCCACGCCCCGTACGCCGGTCAGCACCGAGTCGAGGAACCGGGCCCGCACCAGCTCCGTACGGTCCAGCGCGCAGCCGTCCAGGGCGCAGTCCATGAACCGGGCGCCGCGCCCCGACTGGTCGGCGAGGTCCACGGAGGAGAACCGCAACCCGTCGTAGTCGCCGTCCGCCTCCAGCTCCGCGTCCTCGTACGGGGCGAGCGGCGGCAGCCGCACCTCCGGCCGCCGCGCCGCCGCGATCTCCTTCCGGCCGCCGGCCCCCTTGCCGGTGGTGCCCCTGCTGCTGGTCCTGCTGTTGCTGTTCCTGCCCGCGCTCGCTGCCATGGGCCCATCGTGGCGTACGGGACCGACAACCCGACGGCCCGGTGCGTTCCCCCTTCACCTGCCCTCGCGAGTCCGCGCCTCCTGCCCCCGTCAGTCCGCGCGGCGCAGGCCCACCGTGGACCAGCGCACGCCGGAGCGGCCGTGCAGGTCCGCGCGCCCGCTGACGTGGACGGCGCTCAACCCCTGTTCCCGGGCGAGCCCGACGGTCTCGTCCACGGACACGTCGAACATCCGCCGCCCGGCCGGAACGGGCCCGTGCCGCAGAGTCAGGACCACCAGGCCGCCCGGTGCCGTCACCCGGCCCAGCGTCTCCATCCCCGCCGCCCGCTCCCCCGCGTCCAGATGCATCCAGACGGCGGTCAGCAGCACCAGGTCGAACCGCCGCCCCAGCGTCCGTACCGCCCGCAGCTCCGGCAGCTCGTCGTCCAGCCACTCGACGGGCCGCGCCGCATGGATCACCCGCCCCCGCTCCCGCAGTTCGGCCGTCGGCTCCACGGCGACCATCGCATGCCCCAGCGCCGCCAGCGCGGCAGCATCCCGCCCGCTCCCCGCCCCGATGTCGAGCACCGCACTGGGCCGTACGGGGAACAGCTCCAGCACCTCGCGGTGCACATCGGCGAAGGTGACGCTCTCGTACTGCTCCACCAGCGCTTCGGCCGCCTCGGCGTAACCTGCCGTGCTGGACGTGCTGTTGACTCCTGTCACGTGCCCACTCCCCATCCCTCGTCTTCGCGCAGGGGCCGAATGGGCCAAATGGGCCGATGAGTTCGACCAGCCGGTCGAGTCCCCCTACTGTGAACGACCCCCGTTCGAGGAGGAACAGATGACCCAGCTTCTGCGCGTGCAGAACTTCACCGTGTCGAGCGACGGTATCGCCGCCGGCGAGGGACAGACCCTGGAGCAGCCCTTCGGCCACGTGGACCCCCAACGCCTCATGGCCTGGGCCGGGGCCACCGCCGGCTGGCCCAACCGCACCGACGGCAAGGGCAGCCGTGGCCTGGACGACTACTTCACCCGCGATTTCTCCCACAACATCGGCGCCGAGATCATGGGCCGCCACAAGTTCGGCCCGCAGCGCGGCCCCTGGACGGACCACGAGTGGCAGGGCTGGTGGGGCGACGAACCCCCGTTCCACACGCCGGTGTTCGTCCTCACCCACCACGTGCGCCCCTCGATCGAGCTATCCGACACCACGTTCCACTTCGTCGACGCCGACCCGGCCACGGCTCTCGCCCAGGCCCGCGAAGCCGCCCAGGGCAAGGACGTACGCCTCGGCGGCGGGGCCACCACCATCCGCGAGTTCCTCGACGCCGACCTCGTGGACACCCTGCACGTGGCGGTCGCCCCGGTGAAGTACGGCTCCGGGATCCGGCTCTGGGACTCCCCCGACGAGCTCCGCGACCGCTTCCACCTGGACGTGGTCCCCAGCCCGAGCGGGGTGACCCACCACCTGTTCTGGCGGAAGTAGCGGGGCAGGTGCGGACCTGACGGGGCGGGGGCAGGTGGTCGCGGGATGAGGCGGTGCTCCCTGCGTGTGCGGGGAGCACGGCGCCCCTGACGCGCTGCTCGACAGTCGGCAGGAACCATCCCCGCACGCGCGGGGAGCACCGCACCCCCGGGTCGGGTTGATGGTGCGGATCGGGACCATCCCCGCACGCGCGGGGGGCACGGGGTGAAGGAACCGTCATGGTGCGTCCTCGGGGGACCATCCCCGCACGCGCGGGGAGCACGGTGCCAGCGAATCCGGCAGGACCGGGCCGTCGGGACCATCCCCGCACGCGCGGGGAGCACATGTACTTCGCCCAGATGCCGCGCTTCCGGTTGGGACCATCCCCGCACGCGCGGGGAACACCCAGGGGGCCGCTCGCCGTAGGCTCGCCCCGTGGGACCATCCCCGCACGCGCGGGGAGCACGCGTCTACGTCTCGTACGAGAAGCAGGCCAACCCGGTGTCGGGACCATCCCCGCACGCGCGGGGAGCACCATCGACCTGTACGCGCGGATCATGTCCGCGCAGGGACCATCCCCGCACGCGCGGGGAGCACATGTCGCCTGTGGTAGGCGAAGGAATCCCAAGGGGACCATCCCCGCACGCGCGGGGAGCACTCTTCCTGACCTGCGGGTTCATCACGCCGAAGGGCCGGAATCGACCAACTTCACCGACTCCGACATTTCAACCATTTCACCTGTCTCAATTCAACTACTCCTCCATGATCCCAGTTCGCACAGAGCCTCGTGCAAGCCCGGGCAAGCAGACCAGCAACCGTTGGAGTCGCGGCTCAAGCTGCGTGGTGAAGCCCCATCCGCCCAATCCTGGTCGACCTTGTCCCCCCAGCAGGAAGGGCGAGACCGCTGCGGAGCCTCCGTTTTGCGGTGGGTGCGCCACCCCCGGACCGCCCAGGCCGCCCGCTCCCCCGCAATGGATGGCTAGGGCAACGCCTCTAGACGATCGACTCCGACGAACCCAGCTTGGCCAGCGCCTCGTCCGTCAGCCGGTACACGGTCCACTCGTCCTGCGGGCGGGCGCCCAGGGACTCGTAGAAGCCGATGGACGGGGTGTTCCAGTTGAGCACCGACCACTCCAGGCGCCCGTAGCCCCGGTCCACGCACGTCCGGGCAAGTTCGGTCAGCAGGGCCTTGCCGTGGCCGCCGCCTCGGCGCTCGGGGCGTACGTAGAGGTCTTCGAGGTAGATGCCGTGAACCCCGCGCCAGGTCGAGAAGTTGAGGAACCAGAGCGCGAAGCCGACCGTCCCGCCGTCCTCGTCCGAGACGGCGATGTGGGCGTAGGCGGCGGGCCGTTCGCCGAAGAGAGCCTCGTGCAACTGCTCCTCGGTGGCCTGCGCCTCGTCGAGCGCCTTCTCGTAGTCGGCCAGCTCCCGGATCATGGCGTGGATGGCGGGGACGTCTGTTGCGGTGGCGGTGCGAATCATGGGAGCAGCGTAGACGCGGCGGGTGGGCGGGGCCGATGCCTGGATGGCTGAGGGGTGGCACTCTCCCCGCAATCGCGGGGAGCACCTGATGGCAACCCTCCACAACCCCGTGAAGGGGGGCCCATCCCCGCACGCGCGGGGAGCACCTGACCGTGGTTGAAGGGCCCGGCTGGCGCACGGGACCATCCCCGCACGCGCGGGGAGCACTGCCCGGCCAGGTCTACTGCGTGACAAGCTTCGGGACCATCCCCGCACGCGCGGGGAGCACGCCCTCGGAGTCCCAGCGGGACGCGGTCGCCCAGGGACCATCCCCGCACGCGCGGGGAGCACGACTTCTTCTTCTTCTTCTGCTCCTTCTTGACTCCGAAGGGACCATCCCCGCACGCGCGGGGAGCACGAACCTCTGGCCAATCACGCAGCGACCGAGCTGGGACCATCCCCGCACGCGCGGGGAGCACTCGGAGGTGGCGCGCCTGCTGGCGTACGCCGCGGGACCATCCCCGCACGCGCGGGGAGCACTCCGGGCCGACGTACGCCAGGCCGGGGCCGAGGGGACCATCCCCGCACGCGCGGGGAGCACCGAGAGGCGCGGGGGTGGAGCTGCGATCAGCTCGGACCATCCCCGCACGCGCGGGGAGCACTCTTCCTGGCCTGCGGGTTCATCGCGCCGAAGGGCCGGAATCGACCAACTTCACCAACTCCGGCATACCGTCCATTCCACTCATCCGTGATCCAGCCGATCCCCGCCCCCCAGTCTCCCCCAAGCACCCCCGCCAAGTCCGCGCATCAGCCAACCACCACAGGAACCCCGGAAAGCCGGGGGCCCCGGAAGGCCAACCGCCGCCCCGCCCCCGAAAGCGCAGCGGCCCCGCGCGCACCGCGGTGACCGAACGCTGACGCGTTCGTCACCCGGTGAGCGCGGGGCCGCCGGTGCCTTCAGCTGCCGCGAACCGGGCCACTGAGCTGCCGCGAACCGGCCGCTGGACGAGCTCCTGAGCAACCGCCCAACAGCCGCTATCGCACGGTCACCTCCACCCCCGTGTGCACGGACCTCTTCGGGAGCGTGACCGTGAGGGTGTTCGTGGCGCTGTCCCAGTGGTACGCGTCGCGGGAGAGGCGCTTGCCGTGGGCGGTGACCTCGGTGGGGGCCTGGGTGGTGCCCAGGAGGGAGAGGGTCCAGTTGCGGTTCTTGACCTGGCCCTTGTAGGAGCCCTTGGCCGCGCCGATCTTCACGGTCCTGACCGTGCTCTTCCCCGGGCCCTTCCCGGAAGCCTTCTCCTTGTAGGTGACGGTCGTCGTGGCGCTCTTGGCCTTCGTCGTCGCGGTGGTGCCGTCGTCCTCGTACAGCTTGTACGAGCCGTTGGCGCCGGAGGCGATGGAGAGGGTGACGTCGGTCAGGGGGTTGCGGTCGTTGTCGGTGACGTTCTTGGTGCGGGTGGGCATGATGCCGCCGGACTTGATGAAGACGGGCATCGTGTCGAGGGTGGTGGCCACGTTCTGGGTGGTGCCGCCCTGGTAGGTCTTGCCGGTGAACCAGTCGGTCCACTGGCTGCCCGCCGGGAACCACACCGGGGTGGTGGTGCTCTCACCGGGCGTGGTCACCGGGGCGACCAGGACGTCGGAGCCGTAGAAGTACTCGCTGTCGGACGCCGCGTAGGCCGCCGGGTCCTCGGGGTACTGCAGGTAGGTCGGGCGGACGATCGGTACGCCGGTGCGGTTCGCTTCCTCGGCGAGGGTGTAGGTGTAAGGCACCAGGTTCTCGCGGAGGTTGAGGAAGGCGTCGGCCGACTTGCGGGCCGCCGGGCCGTACTGCCAGGGCAGCCGGTCGCTGTGGTTGCTGTGCAGGCGGTCGACGGGCTGGAAGGTGCCGAGCTGGACCCAGCGGGCGTACAGGTCGTCGGGGAGCTTGTTGGTGCCCTTCTCCGAACCGGCGAGGCCCGTCGTGTCGACGTGTCCGCCGATGTCGTGGGTGATGGACGCCATGCCGGTCGCCGCGGACTCGCCCGGGGTGTAGCCGACCTCGAAGCGCAGCGTGCCCCAGGTGGAGAGGGTGTCACCGGTGAAGTGGAGGGTGGTGCGCTTGTCCGCCCACGGCCCGGTCGGCAGGGCCTGCTGGCCGCTGTAGCCGCCGGCCTGGAGCGAGCCGTAGGCGCGGGACATGACGAAGCCGCGGCCGATGGCGGGGGCGGAGTCGTCGGCGTAACTCTGGTTGATCCACGCGTCGGGGGTCACGCCCTGCAGCGAGGACTGCGAGGAGTCGCAGCACCAGTCGAGCCACCAGAAGTCGACGCCCTGCTCGTCCATGGTCCGGTGCAGGTCCATGTAGGCCTTGAGCTGGTCGGCGTCGCCGAAGTCGAAGGTGTAGCAGTCGCTTCCGCAGGCGCCCTTGGCGAGCTTGCCCTTGGCGGTGGCCTGCGCCTGGGCGAACTGGGGGTCGGAACCCTGGATGCTCGGGTGCGTGTTGAGCGTGTTGTGCAGGCCCTGCTCCTTCGACCAGTCGAAGAAGCCCTTGGCGTCGGGGAACTTGTTCTCGTCGATCTCCCAACCGCGCCAGGTGTCACCGGCCTTGAAGTCGGTGTCGGTCACCAGGACGTCGAGGGGCACGCCCTCCGCGCGGAACGCCGGCAGGATCGTGTCCTGGTAGTCGGCGGCCGTACGGTCGAAGTACTCCGAGTACCAGACCCCGTAGGCCCAGGCGGGCAGCAGGGCGGGCGGCCCGGTCAGGGTGGCGAGGTCCGCGAGGCCCTGCTTGTAGTCGTGGCCGTACCCGAAGACGTAACCGTCCTGGTAGGACGATCCGCCGTGCGCTGGGCGGGGGCGGACCTTCTTCGACGTGAGGTCGTACAGGGCCGACGGGGAGTCGTCGAGGAGGTACCAGCCGTCCTGGCTGAGCAGGCCCGGCGTGGTGGTGACGGGGGCCGGGTTGTCGCCGTTCACGCCGTCCAGGCCGCGGCGGTAGCCGCCGAGCGCGAGGTGCGGCTGCGGTGCGGGCGACTTCGGGGAGGCCACCGAGAGGGTGTCCGCGTTGATGTGGCAGCTGCCGCCGTCGGGGCAGCCGACGGTGATGTCGTTGGCGCCCGCCTTGAGGGCGACGGAGACGGAGGCCGTCTGCCAGTCGTCCCAGTCCTTGGTGGCGGGCAGTTCGATGGTCGCGGTCGACGCGGTGGCCCCGACCGAGGACCCGGCACTCGTCACGGAGGCGGTACGCGTCTGGTGGAGGCCGTCGCCGCCCTGGCCGTTGGCGTACCGCACCCGGAGCGTGTAGACGCCGTCGGCGGGGACGCCGACGAGGTGGGTGGTCAGGCCGGACCCCTGGTTGAGTTCGGCGACGAAGCCGGTGCCCGCGTACCCCCGGTGGTCCAGGGCGCCGGTGGCCGAACCGGCCAGCCGTGCCGACTCCGCCTCGCAACTCGTGCCGTAGAGGCAGCTCTTGATGGCGGTGGTGTTGGCGGAGGGGTACGAGTCGTCGCCGGCCGCCAGCAGGGCGACGCTGTCGAGGTTGACCGATCCCGAGTCCGTGGCGGTCCGGGTCAGTGCGACCGTGTGCTGCCCCTTGGTCAGGTTCAGCTGCGCGGTGGCCTTGGCCCAGGTGTCCCAGTTGGCGGTGGTGGGCAGTTCCACCTTCTGCGGGGTGCCGCCGTCGACGGAGAGCGAGAGGGTGCGGGTCTCGGCCTTGCCGTCGCCGCCCTGGGCGTTGGCGTAACGCAGAGCGAACCGGTAGGCACCGTCGGCGGTGACATCGATGTCAGTGGAGACCGAACTGCCGGTGGCCTCGAAGCCGGCGGCGAAGGCGGCTCCGGTGTGGCCGCCGTGGTCGGACGCCGTGCCGAGACCCGAGAGCCGCAGGCTCTCCGCCTCGCAGAGCGCGCCGAGCTCGCAGACGAGCCGCTGCCAGGGGGCGGCGGTCACGGGCTGCTTGCCCGCGTCGAGCTGGACGGAGAAGTTCTGGGAGTCGAACGCCCCGGAGCCGACCCGGTAGCGCAGGGTCATCGCGCTCGTCCGGACGGTCAGCCAGCCGTCCTTCGTCCTCGCGGTGTAGGCGGTCGGGGTGAATCCGTCCCGGCCGATCGCGTTGAAGGTCGGGTCGTCGGTGAACTTGCCGTCGCCCGCGTACTCGGTACGGACGAGGGTCGGCGAGAGGATCTCGAAGCGGGCACCCCCGGAGGTGACGGTCGGTATCCGGGTGCCGTGGCTCCCGCCGGCGGTGGCGGTACCCGCACCGGCGGTCAGGGTCGTCGAGGCGGCCACGGCCAGAGCGGCGACGGCACCCACTCTCCGGCGCACACGTGGACTTCTGCCACGGCTCTTCGATGCGGCTTTCACACGCAACTCCGTTCTCCTGTACGCCGGTCCACGGCTCGTCCCGGCCGCTCCGGCCACTCTTTCCCACGTTGCAAAATCGGCTGTTCGGCATGCAGGAGAACACGCCCTCTCGCTCGGTGTCCATAACGCTGCACCGAGTGAGGGAAGTTGGGTGCCGGGGCGGGTGGGGCGCCGGTAACCCCCGGGCAAGCGACCGCGGTTCACGGAACGGTGACCGGCCGTCACCGGCCCAGCAGCCGCCGGGCGATCTCGGCGTGGTCCGGGGCGAGGGTGTGCATGCCCGGTCTGCTGTGCCAGAGCACGTTCTGGAGGACCCGGCCCAGGGTCCAGGCGCGCGCCCGCTCGCGGTCGCAGGCGGGTCCGAGCGCCTCGCTGAGGGCGTCGAAGCGCCAGCGGATCTCCGCGGGGTCGAAGCGGTTGTCGAGGGCGGGGAAGAGTTCGAATCCGGGGTCGCCCGCCAGGGGCTTCGGGTCCAGGGCCACCCACTCGTGGGCGCGGTCCGTGCCTGGCCGGCCGGCCAGGACGTTGTCGTAGTGGAGATCCCAGTGGAGCAGCCGGTCGCCCGGTTCGCCGGCCACCTCGCCAAGGGCCGCCGCGCAGTCCGCGACCAGCCGCCGCTCCTGGTCGTCGGCGAGGGCGGCCAGGGCGCGGGGTGTCGCCGCCAGCATCCGGTCCGCCATCTCCGCCAGCGTGCGCAGTCCCGGCGGCGCGGGCACCGCCACCAGCCGGGCCAGCACCTGTGCGAGGACGCCCACCGCCTCCCGGGCGTCCGGGACCGCCGACAGGGGGCGGTTCTCGTCCAGGCGCTCCAGCAGCATCGCGCCGGTATCCGGGTCGTGGGCGAGCAGCCCGACCGCCCCGGCCCCCGCCTCGCCCCACGTCCGCAGCGCGAGCGCCTCGCCCGCCGACTCCTCGTCCACCAGCTGGAGTTTCAGCGCACCCGGGCAGTCGTCGGCGGACCGGACGACCGGCAGGACCAGCGCGCACATCCCGTACATCGGCGGCCCGTCGACGCGCAGCCCCCACTCCCCCAGGTAGCGGGCGGCCAGCTCCGGCAGGGCGTCGGTGAACGCTCGGCCGGCCGCCCCGTTGAACATGGTCTGGGTGGCGATCAGCTCTTCCGGGATGTCGATCACGCCACTGATCGTAGGACCGTGCGTCAATCGGGACCATGGAGCGAAACCGCCCGGCAGCCGCCGTCGCCGCCGCGATCGGCCGCTGGATGGCCCGATCCCCGGGTACGTACGTCTGGTTGACGGTCCTCCTCGTCACCACCCACCTGCTGGGACCGCTGCTGCCGGCGGCCGAGGAGTTCGTCCGGCTGCCCGCGCCCGCCGGCCCGTACACGCTCCCGGACCGCCCGTTCCGGGTGTTCCTCGCCGGTCTGGTGTGGCTGCCGGAGGGCGGTCACTGGGTGCTCTGGGCCGCGCTGTTCACCCTCTTCCACGCGCCCGCCGAGCAGTGGCTCGGGACCCTGCGGTGGTGTGCCGTGGTCGCCGTGGCGTACGTCCCCGCCGGACTGTTCGCGGAGGCCGTGCTGCTCTGGGCGGCGCGGCACGGCCACGCACCCCTCTCCGCCACCAACTCCCTGGTGTACGCGGCCGATCAGGGGCTGGCGGGGATCGCGGCGGTGCTCACCTACCGGCTGCCGCGCGTGTGGCGGTACGCGTACGCCTTCGCCGTCCTCGTCCTCTGCGGGGTCCCGCTGGGCACCGGGGCGGACGTGACCGACCTCGGCCGGTTCGCGGCGGCCCTGGCGGGACTGGCCTGTTACCCGCTGACCCGGGGACCGCGCGCGCGCCGCCCCCGGGCGACGGGGCGGTCCGCGGCCCAGTAACCTCCCGCATCGAGCGGCACTTCCCGTGAGTGCTGCCCCAACGACCCGTACGGCAGAGGCGACATGAGCAGCGACAGAACCGCCGGGCCCCGCCGGGAGACCACCGACGGCGGCATATCGTTCTGGTTCGCGCGGGCGGGCATCCCCGCGCCCCGCGAGCCCCTGCCCGGCGACACCCACGCCGACGTGTGCATCGTCGGCGGCGGCTTCACCGGGCTCTGGACGGCGTACTACCTGAAACGGGCCGTTCCCTTCCTCAACATCACCGTGCTGGAAGCCAAGTTCTGCGGCTACGGCGCCTCCGGCCGCAACGGCGGGCTGCTCTCCGGCACCGTCGCGGGCCGCGACCGCTACGCGCGGCTGCGCGGCCACGACGCGGCGGTACGGCTCCAACGCGCCATGAACGAAGCGGTCGGTGAGGTCGTCCGGGCCGCCACCGAGGAGAACATCGACGCCGACGTCCACGCGGGCGGCGCCCTCGACGTGGCGTACACACCCGCACAGCTCGCCCGGCTCAAGGACCACCACAGCGTCGAGATCGCGTTCGGCGAGCGGGACCGGGTGCTGCACGGAGCCCGCGAGACCGCCGACCGCATCAGGGTCAACGGCGCGGTCGGCTCCACCTGGACCCCGCACGGCGCCCGCCTCCACCCGGCGAAGCTGGTCACCGGGCTCGCGGCGGCCGTCGAGGCGCTCGGCGTCACCGTCCACGAGTCGACCCCGGTCACCGAGATCCGCCCCAAGCACGCCGTCACCCCGTACGGCACGGTCCGCGCCCCGTACGTGCTGCGCTGCACCGAGGGGTTCACCGCGAGCATCAAGGGCCACCGGCGCACCTGGCTGCCGATGAACTCCTCGATGATCGTCACCGAGCCGCTGCCGGCCGCCCTCTGGTCCACGCTGGGCTGGGAGGGCCGCGAGGCCCTCGGCGACCTGTCGCACACCGGGACGTACGCCCAGCGCACCGCCGACGACCGGATCGCGCTCGGCGGCCGGGGGGTGCCGTACCGCTTCGGTTCGCGGACAGACGACGACGGGCGCACCGGGCCCGCGACCGTCGAGGCGCTGCGCGCACACCTCGTCCGGCTCTTCCCCACCACGGCGGGCGTCCCCGTCGCCCACGCCTGGTCCGGCGTGGCCGGCGTGGCGCGCGACTGGAGCGCGACGGTCACCCTGGACCGCTCCACCGGCCTCGGCTGGGCGGGCGGTTACGTCGGCTCCGGCCTCGCCACCGCCAACCTCGCCGCCCGCACCCTGCGCGACCTGATCCAGCAGGACTCCGGCCAGGCGGGCCCGACCGGGCTGACCGCGCTGCCGTGGGTGAACCACCGGGTCCGCCGCTGGGAGCCCGAACCGCTGCGCTGGCTCGCCGCCCACGGCTCGCACGCGGCCCACCGCGCCGCCGACCGCCGGGAGGCCGCCTCCTCGCGCGCGGACTCGGACCCGCTGGCCCGGATGGCGGACCGGATCGCGGGGAGGCGCTGAGGGGGCGCGCGGGGGCGGGGCGGGGGCGCGGGAACGGGGGCGCTGCGGGGCATCGGGTGCGCGGGTGCCGGTCCGGTGTCGTGCGGCTTCCGCGGCGCGGCAGGTGCACCTACGCTGCGGCCATGACGGCGAACCCCGCGCACCCCTTCGACCTGGTGATCTTCGACTGCGACGGCGTCCTGGTGGACAGCGAGCGCATCTACGTCAAGGTGGACGCGGTCGTCATGGCGGAGCTGGGCGCCCCGTTCACCGAGGCGGAGATCATCGAGCGGTTCGTGGGCTCCTCCGTGGAGGTGCTGAGGGCGGCGGTGGAGGAACGTATCGGCAGGCCGCTGGCCGACGACTGGGACGCGCCGTACTCCCACCTCTACCGCGCCGCGCTCGCCGAACTGACCCCCGTGGACGGCATCCCGGAGGTGCTGGCCGCGCTCACCGTCCCGTACTGCCTCGCCTCCAACGGCTCCCACCGCTCGATCCGCCGCAGCCTGGCCACGACCGCGCTGAGCCACCACTTCGAGGGCCGCGTCTTCAGCGCCGCCGACGTCGCCCGGGGCAAGCCCGCCCCCGACCTCTTCCTGCACGCCGCCCGCACCCTGGGCGCCGACCCGGCGCGGTGCGCGGTGATCGAGGACAGCGCGTACGGGGTCGCCGCGGCCCGCGCCGCCGGAATGCGGGCCTTCGGCTACAGCGGCGGCCTCACCCCGCCGGCCCGCCTCGAAGGCCCCGGCACGGTCGTCTTCGACGACATGCGCGCCCTGCCGGGGCTGCTCGCGGCCGGCTGACGCCTCCCCCGCCCGCTGCTTCCGTACCCGTACCGCCCCCGGGCGTTCCCGTACCCCTGCCGCCCCGCCCGCTTCCGTACCCGTACCGCCCCCGGGCGCGCGGTCCCCGCTCCCACCAGGCACCATCGGTGTCCGGGGCGGCACCCGTACGCCGCCTCCGGGCCCTGCGGGTCCGCCGCCCACCTCTCCGGAGCACGCATGTCCTACGACGTCCACGCGGTCCGCGCGCAGATCCCCGCCCTGAAGGCCGGTACCGCGCGCTTCGACGCCCCCGGGGGCACCCAGACCCCGCAGCCGGTGATCGACGCGATCGTCCACGCCCTGGCCAACCCGCTCGCCGTACGGGGCGTCCAGAACGAGGGCGAGCGGAACGCCGAGGCCATCGTCGCCGGTGCCCGCTCCGCGCTCGCGGACCTGCTCGGGGCCGACCCGCGCGGCATCGTCTTCGGCCGCAGCTCCACCCAGCTCACCTACGACCTGGCGCGCACCCTCGCCAAGGAGTGGGGCCCCGGCGACGAGGTGGTGGTCAGCCGCCTCGACCACGACTCCAACATCCGCCCCTGGATACAGGCCGCCGAGGCGGCGGGAGCAACCGTCCGCTGGATCGAATTCGACCCGGCGACAGCCGAGTTGACTCTCGACCACGTGCGGGACGCGCTCGGCGACCGGACCCGGCTGGTCGCCGTCACCGGCGCCTCCAACCTCACCGGCACCCGCCCCGACCTGCCCGCGATCGCCGAGCTCGTGCACGGCGCCGGAGCCCTGTTCCACGTGGACGCCGTGCACCTCGCCGCGCACGCCTCGGTCGAACTCGCGGCGACCGGCGCGGACTTCCTGACCTGCTCGGCGTACAAGTTCCTCGGCCCGCACCTCGGCGTGCTGGCGAGCCGGCCCGAACTCCTGGAGACCCTGCACCCCGACAAGCTGCTGCCGTCCACCGACGCCGTCCCCGAGCGGTTCGAACTGGGCACGCTGCCGTATGAGTTGCTGACCGCGGCGCGCGCATCCGTGGACTTCCTCGCCGCGTTGGCACCGACTGCCGAAGACGGAACCGCCGGAGACGGGACCACCGGTCGGCGGGAGCGCCTGGTCGCTGCGTTCGAGGCGATCGAGGCCCACGAGGACGCCCTGCGGGTACGCATCGAGACCGGGCTCGCCGCACTCGACGGCGTCACCGTGCACTCCCGCGCCGCCCTGCGCACCCCGACCCTGCTGCTCACCTTCCCGGGCCGCTCCGCCGCCGACGCCTCGCGCCACCTTGCCGCGCGCGGCGTCGACGCCCCCGCGAGCTCCTTCTACGCCCTGGAGGCGTCCCGCCACCTCGGCCTCGGCGACGCGGGCGGGCTGCGCGTCGGCCTGGCCCCGTACAGCAGCGAAGAGGACGTCGAGCTGCTGCTCGACGCCCTCGCCGACTACCTCGCCACCACGCCCGTCCGGGAGGACTGAGCGGAGCGGCCACCGCCGTCGCACCCATGCGCCGGGACCACGCGCACGCCGCGGCTGCCCGGGACGGTTCGGACGGTACGGGGCGACGGCCCGAACCGTCGGCCGGTGAGCGCCGGGGAGGCCGCCTATCCGGCCCTGGTCACGGCGTGCACCTCGCGGGACCTGCGCGGGGCGAAGATCGTGTCGTCCCCGGCCGGGCGGGACTGGGCCGGGACGAGGATGGAGCGCTGGACCCTGGCGAGCGCGGCGGACGGCTCGATGCCGAGATCGCGGACCAGGGTCGTCCGCAGCCGCTGATAGGCGCTGAGCGCCTCACCGCGGCGGCCGGAGCGGTGCAGGGCGAGCATGTACTGCCCGCACAGGCGCTCATGGGTGGGGTAGCGGCTGACCAGCGCGGTGAGCTCGGCGAGCAGTTCGCGATGGCGGCCGAGGCGCAGCGTGGCATCGATGCGCTGCTCCACCACGCCCAGCCGGCTCTCCTCCAGCCGCGCGACCTGGGGCGCCAGATGGGGTCCGGTCCGGACATCGGCCAGGGCCCGGCCGGTCCACAGGGCGAGCGCCTCGCTCAGCCTTCTGGCGGCCCGTTGGTGGTCCCCGGCGTCCACGGCCCGGTAACCGGCGTCCGTGAGCCGCTCGAACTCCCTGACGTCGCTTCGCCCTTCACCGGTCCTGAGCAGATAGCCGCCGGGCACGGTCACCAGAACGTCCTTGGCGGAGCGCGGAGCGGCATCGTCCGACCGGGCCTGGCCCTGCGACGGGAACTGGGACTGGGCCTGCCGCAGTGCCGCACCGATCAGCTCACGCAGTTGCAGGACGTAGTTCTGCAGGATGGGGCGGGCGCTGCGCGGTGGGGTGGCACCCCAGACTTCCTCGATCACCGTCGCGGCCGGGACGACCTGGTCGGCGTTGAGGGCCAGCAGAGCGAGCACCTGCCGTGGCTTGGGAGCGGTCGGCGTGACGGAGACGCCTTGCTCGCGCACCGCCAGTGCACCGAGTAGATCGATGTCCACGCTGCTTCCCATCTCTTCGGGGGGCCGTCCGGCACATGGCCGAGACGGCGCGTACTACTGACCTGGTGGCACCACGTGAACGCCGTCCCGCACTTCCTGGTGGATCAGAGTGCGGTGGCGGACTCGGTGCATCGCGCGGCGGAAGAATGTCCACTTGGTGGACGTACCAGGATGTTCCGGAGACGCGGTGAGGTGGCGTGGCCGGCGCCGCGCGCCGGCCGGGAACCGCGGGCCGGCCTTCGGCTCCCGCTCATCCCCACGGGTTGTGCTCCTCGGTGTCTCCCGCCTGCACGTCGACCGTCACCGGCTGTTCGGCCGGAACCTCGGTCGTCACCGGCTGATCCGTCGAGGAGTCGGCCGTCGCGCTCGGCGAGACCGCGATCGTCGAGGCGGTGGCGAGAAGAATCGCGCACACGAGGAGAAGTGACCGGCCCTTGATCATGCTCATTTTTTCCGCTCCCTGAGTCCGACCTGGCGGCGTTGCTTGAGGACTCCTGGAGCTTGGCAGGAGCCGCTATCGGGTCACGATCGACGGGAGGGGCGAAGGCAATAGCGAGTCGATAGCGGCTCGACCGCAGGAGAAAAATGCTCACTGTGGCGAGAAATGCTCTGTTGACGAACTCCCCCGCCCATGGTGCGCGGGGGCTCCGCGCCGGGCCCTGACCTTTCCGTATCGAAGAGTGACGCGTTCCCCCGCAGGTCGGCGGGGGATCGCGCCCTTCACCGAGTGAACGGCCGAATAACGCCCGTCCCAAGATTCATCACTTCGTTGACTCAGTCACCGCCGAATCTCTAGAGTCGATTGGGCGGCGCGCGTTCTTTGGGGGGGAAGCAACGTGAAGCAGAACGTGCCCCGGACCGACAGGGAGAGCGGCAGACCCGGAGTCCGGTTCAGCCTCCTCGGCGCCCTGCGGGCGAGTGTCGGCTCCACCGATCTGAAACTCGGCGGCGCACGCCAGCGCATCGTGCTCGCCACCCTCCTGCTCAACGCCAACCAGGCGGTGAGCCCGGAGCGGCTGATCACCGCCGTGTACGGGGAGGCTCCCCCGACGACGGCACGCGCCCAGCTCCAGATCAGCGTCTCAGGACTGCGGCGCCTGTTCGCCGCGCACGGCGCCGACGACGTCATCAGCACGCACCCCCACGGCTACATGCTCCGCGCGGACGAGGAGAACCTCGACGTGCTGCGCTTCGAGGCTCTCGTCACGACAGCCCGCGCCCTGCACGACGGAGGGCAGAGGGAGGAGGCGGCGACCGCGTACCGCCAGGCGCTGGAGCTGTGGCACGGCGATCCCCTCCAAGGCATTCCCGGGGAGTTGGCCGAGTCCTACGCCGACCGGCTCGTCGAACAGCACATCACCGCCGTCGAGGAACACATCCGGATCGGACTCGCGCTCGGCCGGCACGTCGCCTTCGTCGGTGAACTCTTCGATCTGGTCGCCCGGTTCCCGCTGCGCGAGGGCCTGCGCGGCCTGCTCATGCTGGCGCTCTACCGCTCCGGCCGGCAGGCGGAAGCACTCGGCGTCTACCGCGACACCCGCAAACTCATGCTCGACGAACTGGGTGTGGAACCCGACGCCCGGCTGAGACGGCTCGAACACTCCATCCTGACCACCGACCCGGCGCTCGATCTCCCGGGCAGTCGCACCACGGCGTCGGCCGGCGGTGCGCCCGCCGACGCCGACACACCGGAGATGCTGCCCGCCGCCGTCGCCGACTTCTCGGGGCGGGATCGCCTGGTCGCGGACGTCCGCGAGATGCTGGTGTCGTTCCGGGGCAGATCCGCCCTGGCGGTGCCGATCGTGACGCTCGTCGGCAAGCCCGGGGTCGGCAAGACCTCCCTGGCCGTCCATCTGAGTCACGAGGTCGCCGCCGACTTCCCCGACGGCCGGCTCTTCGCGGAACTGCGCGGCGGAGGCTCCGCTCCCGTGTCCCCCGCCCAGGTGCTCGAACGCTTCCTGCGCGCCCTCGGGGTCAAGGGCACGGCGATCCCCGACGGCGTGGAGGAACGGGCCGAGATGTACCGCGCCCTCCTGGCGAAACGGCGGGTGCTGGTCGTCCTCGACAATGTCGTCGAGGAGAGCCAGATCAGACTGCTGCTGCCCGGCAAGCCGTCCTGCGCGGTCATCATCACCAGCCGGGGCCCCACCGGTGCCCTCGCCGGGGCGGTACGGGTGGACATCCCGACCTTCGCCCTGGAGGAGTCGACCCGTCTTCTCGCCCGCATACTCGGCGCGCGGCGCGTCGCGGCCGAGCAGGAGGCCACGGAGACCCTCGCCCGCCTGTGCGGGCACCTCCCGCTGGCGCTGCGCATCGCCGGGGCCCGCCTGGCCGCCCGGCCCCACTGGGCGATCGCCGAACTGGTGGAACGCCTGGGGGACGAGACCCACCGGCTGGACGAGCTCGACTACGCGGACGTCGGCATCCGGGCCGGGCTCTCCCTCGCCTACGACAGCCTGCACGAGGACGCCCGGCGGCTGCTGAGACTGCTGGCCATCCTGGAGGAGGGCCCCTTCTCCCTCTGGGCCGCCATGGCACTCCTCGACCTGCCCGAACCGGCGGTGCACGACCTGGTCAACGAGCTGATGGACGCGCAACTGCTGGACATCGTCGGGGCCGGGACCGGACACCAACGGCAGTACAGGCTCCACAGTCTCATCCGGCTCTTCGCCCGGGAGCGGCTGGCCACCGAGGAGACCACGGAGGCCCGCGAGGCCGCCATCTGCCGGGTCCTCGGCTGCTTCCTCTTCCTGCTGACGAAGGCACGGGACCGCGAGTACGGCCAGGACGTACTGATCAGGGGCCGTCAGGTGTATCTGTACCCCCTGCCCGAAGCCCAGGTGGACCGGATTCTCGCCGAGCCCCTCCGGTGGTTCTCCAGGGAGCGGTCCTCGCTGCTCGCCCACGTCCGGCAGGCCGCCATGATGGGGTGCAGCTCCCTCTGCTGGGGGCTCGCCGTCACCGCGGTGACGTTCATGGAGACCCAGGTGTGCCTCGACGACTGGCGGGACACCAACGAGACGGCGCTCGAAGCGAGTCGCCGGGCGGGCGACCGCCTGGGCGAGGCGGCGACGCTCCACTCGCTCGGTTCCCTCGCCGTGACCCGGCAGGACTTCGCCCGTGCCGAGACTCACCTGCTGGAGTCCGCCGCGATCTTCGAAGAGACCGGAGAACGGCTCGGAGTCGCCCTCGCCACCCGTGGGCTGGGGTACCTGGCCCGCGTCCGGGGCCGTCACGACGAGGCCATCGGCCACTACGAGGCGGCGCTCGAAGTCTTCCGGCAGGACGGGGGCGCCGTCGCCGTGGCCTACGTACTGCACAACCTCGCCCAGCTACGGCTGGACAGCGGTGACGAGGCCGCGGCCCGTCCACTCCTGAGCGAGGCGCTGCGGCTGAGCCGGGAGGGCAGAGGCAGACGTGTGGAGGCCCAGGTGCTGCACCGACTGGGGCAGACCTGTCTGGACCGCGGCGACCACGACGGCGCTCTGGAGGCATTCGAGCAGGTACTGGAGATCGTCCGCCTCATCGGCGACCACACCGGTGAGGTCTACGCACTCCACGGTGTCGGCTCGGCCCTGCTGATGGCGGGCGAGGCCGAGGAGGCCGCCGAAACCCTGCACCGCGCCCTCGCGCAGGCGGAAAGCAACGGCGAGCGGCTGATCACCGGCCGGGTTCTGATGACCCTCGGCGAGCTGTCGCTGGCCACGCGGGACGTCCGGGAGGGGATCGGCCACCTGCGCCGGGCGCTGTCACTCTTCCGCGCGCTGGACGTTCCCGCCGAGCAGGCCGAGGCGCTGATCATCCTGCACACCGCCCTGCGAACCGCCGGGGACTCCGAAGCGGCGGAGAAATGCATGACCGAGGCACGGACCCACATGCGTGCCATGTCGCCGCGGGCCGCCGCACTGCTCAGGTGCAGGTCGGGGAGACCGCCGGAACGGCTGCTGAGGGCTGTGCCGTAACTCCCGGCGAGCGGGCGACGACCGCCACCGCACCTCGTCACACCAGGCCGGACCGCCCGCACCCGTCCCGTCCGCGGACACTCCGCGGCCGTATACGGGCACGGGGTCCAGTGCCGCGCGGCACGCCACCGGGAATTGCGGAACGGCCTTCAGGTGAAGGCCACGATGTAGTGGTGCAGCGAGAAATGTAAGACCACGCGACGCCGTGCCTGATCACCGTGGACCCGGAACGTGGTGACGACTTCCGGGCAGGTGGGCAGCGCCCCCAGTCCGCAGAAGTACCGGTCGACGTCGAACGCCAACTGGTAGAGGCCCTGGGCGGCACCGTGGCCGCCCCAGTCGTCGATCCGGCCGAGCTCGTCCGTCGTGCACTCGACGAGCGGAACCCAGTCCCTGGCGACGCGCATCCCCAACCGCACGCGCAGGCCGGCGGCACCGCGGCCATGAACGCTCTCCAGTGCTTCCAAGGACAGGCTCACCATGACCAACTCTCTGTTCGTACCGTGCGGGCCCGAAATCCGCTGTGGCCGGGCGGACCGCCAGAACCCTCAGCGCCGCGCCGTCCACTTTGCCCAGCACTATTTTCTTGCCGAACTTCCGTCGCCGGAATGAAGATTCCGGCATATTTTCCGGGCGCCACCGAATTTGGCGCGAATGGCGCCCACCGGGGCTGTTACGGAAAACGGAAATGACGACGAACGCCGAGTTCCGGCACCTTCAATGTCATACGCCAAAAATCCGGCGGGTCGGGAATCGGCGGTCCTCACCTCTCCCACCCGACCGGACCCTCTGGTTCCGCATCAGTCCGCGGCGCGACGGGCGGGGCCGGTGGAACGGCCGGCCGCTCCACCACGCACGAACGGCCCGCCCGGGCGCCTGCCGTACTCCTCGACGGCCCGGACGGGACGTTCGGTGCTTCAGAGCTGGGCCGCCGTCGCGGCGTTCACTCGTTCGACCCCTTCGCGTTCGAGCCGGCGCAGCAGCGGCAGCACCCGGGTGTAGAAAATCCGCATCTCGTCACGCGTCGGCCAGCCCGAGAAGATGAACTCACTGATCCCGGCCGCCTTGTACGCGTAGAGGTACGCCGCGACCTCCTCGTAACTGCCCACCACGCACAGGGCCGGTCCGCCGCGATAGGCCACGGCACCGGAGTACAGCATGGGGGACAGCCAGTCGGAGTCCGCGGACCCGGCCAGCCGGAAGGAGGTGGCCACCGCCACGGAGTCGGAGGCGGCCACGGCGTCGGCGATCCGCCGGCGGTGCTCCTCGTCGGGATCGCCCATGAGAGCGGCCAGGTCCGCCAGCGCTTCCGCCCGGGTCTCCCTCGCCAGCACGTGCATACGGGTTCCCACCCGGCGGCCCTGGGCGAGCACGGGCTTCGCCGCCTCGGCCAGTCCCTCGGGGGTGTCGCCGTAGCGCAGCCAGCAGTCGCCGTACTCCACGGCGGTCTGCTGGGCCACCTCGGAGGCCCCGCTGATGTAGATCTCGGGACGGCCTCCGCCCTTGTATCCCAGCCCGATCTGCGCGTTCTCCAGGCGGTGGTGCTTGCCTTCGTAGGACAGGGGGGTCTCGTCGCGCCAGAGCCGGTGGAGGACGTCCAGGAACTCGTTCGAGCGGGCGTAGCGCTCGTCGTGGGCGAGGAAGTCTCCGTAGCCGGCCTGCTCCGCCGGGGAGGTACCGGCGACCAGGTTGAGGGATATCCGCCCGTCGGACATCCAGGAGATGGTGTTCACCACCTGGGCGAAGAGCGTCGGCGAGAGCAGCCCGGGGCGGTAGGCGAGGAGGAACTTGATGCGCTCGGTCTCGCGGACCAGCGCGCCGAGCACCGGGAGCGGATCGGGCATGTGGGCGCCGATGCCCATCAGGAGCGAGTCGACGCCGAGACTGTCCGCCTCCTGCGCGAACTCGACGATCTGGTCGAGGTCGAACTGTCCGGTCCCGTACTTGCCCGTCGCCTTCTGCTGACCGCTGAGCGGCGAGTTCCAGTGGACTCTCAGCTCGCCGGTTTCCGGCTCCGGCCGGGGTGTCAAGCCGCTGACGGCCACGTTGCCACCTTCCGATCGATCGAATTCCTATAGTTCTGATCCGTCAGGACCCTTGCGGTCCCTCCGAGTTCGATACGTGGACCTGGTCCCGCCGTGGCAGTGATGGTGGCGCGGCCACCCAGGGCGTCGCCCATGTCGACGGCGATCCGGCGGACGCCCCGGCCGGCCAGGTGGGCGGCGAGAGCGGCCGTCCCGTTGGCGTTGGCGAGGTCCTCGCCGACACCGATCGAAGGGGCGAACATCCGTGCCGCGAGCACGCCCTCCGGCGAGGGCGGCGAGTGGACGTACGCGCCGATCAGTCCCGACCGGTCGCAGACCGTCCGGAGGCGCGCCAGGTCGGGGCGGAGCCCGGCGAGCGCGGTCCGGCTGGGGACCGGTACCAGCACGCGCGCGCTGCCCACACCGGCGATCCGGACGTCCGGCCCGGCTTCGTCCGGCGCGATCCCCAGAGCGGCGAGTACGGGGACCACTTCCTCGGCGACGGGTTCGCGCAGGGAGACAGGACCGGGGTCGAACGCCGCGGTGACCAGGTCGCCGTCGCGCTCGGCCCGTCCCGCGAAGACGCGCCCCGCCGCCCGCAGGGTGACCCGGTACGGCTCGTCGCCGCCGTGCCGGGCCGCGAGGAGGGCGAGAGCGGCGATCGTGCCGTGACCGCAGGCGGGCAACTCCCCCTGCGTGGTGAAGAAGCGCAGGTCGACGACGTCACCGGAGCGACGCACGTACACGGCGTGCGAGGTGCCCCGCGCGGCGGGTATCCGGCGCCGCTCGTCGTCGCCCGGCGCCGGACCGTCCCCGTCGTCCTCCAGGACGACGGCCGTGGGGCTGCCGCCCGAACCGTCGCGCAGGCAGGCGTGGACGAGCGCCACCCTCGGTGTGCTCACCGCGCGCTCACTTCGCCTCCTCCAGGGTGGCGTACCCGGTGGTCGCCGCCTTACCGGACCCGCTGGCGCCCTCCTGGAGCTCGAAGAGCGAGCCGAAGGGCCGCTCCGCGAGCGGCAGGCGCCACGCGCCGGCCTCCACACGAGCCGTGTTCGACACCTCGCCGCGCAGCAGCCGTACTCCGGCCTCGTTGTGGCCGGCGTGCGGTCCGAAGTGGATCGGGAAGGCGTCGGCCGCCCGGTAGGCCGGCAGGAAGGCACGGCGGAAGCGGTCGGAGCGGTTCGGGGACGAGTAGTGCAGGAGCAGGGGGTGGATGAAGACCACGCTGCCGGCCGGCGCCTCAAGGGCCACGGCGTCCGCCGGGTCGGGAGCGTCGGGGCCGGTCACCTTGCCGCGGAAGTGCCCGTCGACGTAGTGGTCGGCGAGGCCGTTCCGGTGGGAGCCGGGCATGACCTGGAGGGCGGAGTTCTCGATGGTGGTGTCGTCGAGGTAGAGCAGCGCCGTCACCAGGTCGGTATTGGTGTGGGGGTAGTACGAGAAGTCCTGGTGCCAGTCCACGACACTGCCGACCTGCGGTGCCTTGAGGTGGAGCTTGCTGTAGTGGAAGAGGATGTCGGGGCCGATGAACGCCTCGACGTGGTCGAGCAGAGCCGGATGGGCGGCGGCGCGCTCGAACGCGGAGTGCTGCTTGGTGGGGGACCAGATCCGGCGGGCCATGCCGTTGTCGCCGGGCTCCACCTCGGCGACGGAGCCGATGTCGGAGACGGCCAGGATCTCCGTGATGGCGGTGTTGAGCTCGGCGACCTCGCCCGCGTCGAAGAGACGCTCGGCGACCGCGTAGCCGTTCTCCTGGTACTCCCTGACGAGCGCTGCGCTGACCTGTGCGGACATGCGGATTTCCTCCCTGCTGGGCGGCAAGAGTGCGGACGGGTGGGGCGGGTACCCGTGGGAGCGGCCCGGCGGGTGCCCCGGACCGCCCCCACGGGGCGCGGGGGCCGGCCGTGGGCCGGGCGCCCCGCGCTCGCGGATCAGACCGCGGCGGCGGGCTCCGCCTGGGCGACCGCGGTGTCCAGGTGCTTGGAGACGGTGTCCGCGTAGATCTCCCGGAAGAACAGCGCGAGGATCTCCTGGACGTCGTCGATGTACTTGAGAACCTGGCGGAAGTCGTCCTCGCTGAAGAGCAGCTGGTGGAGGATGTCCCACATCTCCTGCGAGTGGTCCTCGGTGGAGTCCACGTGGAGGTGGGCCGCCTGCCCCTTGACGCTCTCCTTGCCGAGCCGCTCCTGGAGGTTCTCCACGATGGCCGGCTGGAGCTTGATCTGGGTGTACTCGACCAGGTAGTTGGAGACGACCGGGGCGAGGTACGACTCGTGCTCCAGCGCGTAGTAGAAGAAGCCCTCCAGCAGACGGGTGGAGAGGTACGGCTCGGTGGCGCGGATCTCGTCCTCGGTGACGCCGGCGGCGGCCGCGTCACTGATGTACAGCTTGTCGTGGAGCATCTCGTCGGCCTGGTACTGCGCGTAGTCGCGGGCCGCCCTGGGGGCGACCTGCGCGATCTTGTAGATGGCCTTGGACTGGCTGACCCGGGAGAGGCGGATGCGCCACACGTGCTCGATCAGGGTGCGGCGGTAGTACGCCTGGTGGAGCTCCGGCTCGGAAAGGTGGGACGCGAAGGGGACGGTGTTCTTCCACTCCACCATCTTCTTGTCCAGGTACTCGTCGAGCTCGATCTTCTTCGCCCGGCTCTGCGCCTCGTTGTAGAACGGCTTCGGGTACTCGATCCCGGTGTTCTGCACGCGGTTCATGCCTTCTCCTTCATAGGTGATCCAGCGGAAGGGGTTCCTCGCTGGGGTTCGCACAACGGTCTGAGTGGAGTGGAGCGGGGGCCCGGACGGGCAGCGCGGTCAGCGGTAACCGACCCGGAAGTGCTCGGTCGCGTGCCGGTCGAGGAACTCGGTCTCGCCGTCGAGGTCGTCGGCCGCCACGTCCCAGAGGGCGTCCATCAGGCAGATCCCGCGATCGGACGAGGCGAGCTCGGTTCCCTCCCCGACGTGGATGCGCAGAATCCGGGGCGGGCGGGTGGGCGGATCGAAGCCGATCGAGTCGACCGTGCGCCCCTTCTCCCCGTACTTGCTGAGGAACACGGTCGCCCGGTCGCCGGGACCGGTACCGAGCGCCGGAAGCTGGGAGGCTTCGGCGAGCCGCTCGTGGAAGGCATCGCGCTCGCCCTCGGGCAACAGCAGGGACTCGGTCCACAGGTCCAGGACGGAGAGCCCGGTGACGGTCCGGACACTCTCGTTGATGAGGCTGCCGCCCATCCGGGGATTGATCTCGATGATCTCCCAGCGCTTCCGCGACTCCCAGTACTTGGCCTCGATGTGGAAGGCGCCGGCCGTCAGCCCGGACTCCGCCAGCGCGGTGAGGCAGCGGGTGACGTGTTCGGCTCCCTCCAGGACGAGTTCACGCCCCAGGCTCACGGGCGGGCTGACCGACATCCCTTCCAGGGTGGTCCGCTCCAGGCGCTCCACGCGGGCCTTCTCGTGGACGCAGAGGTGGTGGATCCGGCCGTCGAGGACGAACGTCTCGAAGCTGAACTCCGGCCCGTCGACGTACTCCTCGGCAAGGAAGTCGAACCGGTCCATGAAGATCGCCTTCATGGACGAGTCGGCCCGCATCTGCTGCTGGATCGCGGGCAGGTCGGCCAGGTCGTCCAGGTCTTCGAGGACGAACGTCGCGAACGACGAGGCCCCGCGCACGGGTTTGACGAACCACCGCTTCGCGGGGTCGAGTTCGGGCATCCGGTCGGAGGCGATCCGGTGGACCGCGACCTCGCTCAGACCCAGTCCGAAGAGGTGACTGCGCAGGGCGTACTTGTCGAGGCACAGGCGCAGCGCGGACTCCGTGCAGTCGCGCGCGCCGAGCCGCTGGTTCAGGGAGGCCATCAGGAGGCGGTAGCCCTCGAAGGAGGCGAGGGCGGCCTCGACCCGGTAGCCGCGGCCGGCGAGCTCACGGACTGCCTTGTCGACGTCGCCGGAGCCCAGTTCGGCCTCCTCGGTGACCACGTAGTCCGCCAGATACCGGCTGCTCTCCTCCATCGCCTCCGGCGTCCGCGGCCGGGAGCTGAGGGCGACCAGGTCCAGGCCCAGCCCGGCGGTGGCCCGGGCGATCTCCTCCGTGTAGGACTTGCCCTGGTGCATGAGGAGCAGGATCGCTCTCTTCATCGGTGCATCTCCTCGACTCTCTCGGGCGGGCGCTCAGCGCCGCCGGGCCGTGGCGCTGTCGGCGTTCGCGAGCCGGTGGGCGCTCAGGACGTCCACGAGCCGGCCGGCGCCGCCCTCGCGGACCGGGTCGACGACCGGCAGCCCGGTCTCGTCCTCCAGCTTTCCGGCCTCCCTGCGGAAGTCCTCCTCGCTGAAGCCCGCGCTGTTCACGCTGACGACGGCGACCTTGGCCGGCCTCTCGAAGACGGTGAGCTCCTCGTTCATCCGGATGAGCTCGGGGATGGGGATGATCGGCGTCTCCCAGACCTTCGTGTGGCGCGCACCCAGGCGGTGGCAGAAGACCAGCGCGTTGGGCAGGGACCCGTGGAGGATCGAGAGGGCCACGCTGCTGAACCCGATGTGGTTGAGGGAGCCCTGTCCCTCGACGACGACCCACTCGTTGCCCGCGGCGGCCTCCAGGACCACCTGCTCGACGGCACCGGCCATGAAGTCGCCGGCCACCCCGTCGATGGCGATGCCGTGGCCGGAGATCAGCATGCCGCTCTGGCCCGTGGCCGCGAACCCGGTGGAGATGCCGCGGCGGTTGGCCTCGTGCCAGATCTCCAGGGCGGCCGTCTTCTTGCCGATGTTGGAGTCGCTGCCGCAGGTGTGGACGACCCAGGTGTCCAGGTCCAGGACCCGGGCCTTGTTGAGCGGAACGACCGGGGCGTCCTTGGTCTCCCAGACGGTGACGCCCTTCTCGCGTATGGCGCGGGCGATGTCCGGGTCGTCGGCGAGGCGGTAGTGGATCGAGTTGATCAGGTGGAGACCGTGCTGGATGGCTCCGAGGATGTGCGGCTTCCACCCGGACGGAAGCTCTACGGAGTGAAGGCCCTTGCCGATGACCATGACCTCGGGCTGCAGGTGCAGGGCCTGCTCGACGCGGCTGACGATCGGGATGTCGCCCCCGTAACCGAGGACGTCCTGAACGGTCTGGCCGGCCCTCCGGCTGTCGATCACGGCGACGCAGCTGTCTCCGCGGTAACGGACCAGCGAAGCGGCGATCTTGCTCGTGAAGAGTCCGAAGCACCCCTCGGCGAAGAGCACGAATTTCTTTTCGGCCAGCTTCGCATGACTCTGATCCACGTCTACCTCCAGGGACTCGACGGTTCGGTTGCCGATGGCACGGAAATGGGCCGCTCGTTCTACGCGGCGGGCTCGGACGCGAGGCGGTACTGCGCCCGCGCCCGGCGCACCGCCTCTTCGATCTGCTCCTGCGTACCGCCTCGGAACAGGAAGCGTCCGCCCTGAAGCGTCGCGTAGGAGCCGGGACGGGAGACCAGGACCTCCCCCGGCCTCGGCACCAGCTCCCGGTACACGTAGGGGACTTCACCCAGCAGCGAGTCGGCGCGGATGATCTTCTGCGGCAGCGGCCTGGGACCCGGGACGATCAGCCAGCCGCCGCTCTCCTCCGGATCGACGACCGGTATCTCGACCGCGCGGCCGAGCAGCACGTCGATCCACAGCCGGAAGAGGTTCACGCCGTGCACGTCGTGGATGACGTAGGACACGTCGGCACCCGGAACCCGCGCACCGACCTCCAGGAACACCAGCTCGTCGCCGGTGTCGAAGAGTTCGAGGTGGAAGGCGGAGCTGCGCAGACCGAGCGCGCCCAGGCAGCGCACGGCGAAGTCCTCGCAGCGCTCCCGCACCACGGGGTCCGTCTGGAGGACCGAGCCGAGCGGCTCGCCCTGGACCTCGAAGTCCAGACAGCTGGACGTGTAGCGCGAGGTGCACACGAAGACCGGCTTGCCGTCGGGGTCCAGGACGCCGTCGACGTGCAGGATCTCCCCCTGTACGAACTCCTCGATCTCGAAGCCGTCCAGGCTCTGCCCGGCGTACAGGGCCCGCAGCTCCTCGGCGGAGGCGATCTCACGCACACCCTGGCTGGACGCCCCCCGCACCGGCTTGACGATCACGGGGTAGCCGAACTCCTCGGCGGCTTCCAGGATCTGCTCCTCGGTGCGGCACGCCGCCCAGCGCGGCACCCTCAGGCCCGCCCGGGACAGCACCTCCTTCATGACTGCCTTGTCACGGAACCGTGAGATCTGCTCGCTGCCGGGCCCGGGGATGCCGTACCGCTCGCGCAGGGCCGCCGCGAGGTCGAGGAGCATCTCGGAGAAGGCGATGACGTGCTCGAACGGGCCCTGCTCGGCCACCACGGCGTCGAGAAGTCCCAGAACCCCCGCCCTGTCGTCGAAGTCCTCGACGACATGGACCCGTTCGGCCCCGGCGGGCACCGCGCTGAGGCCGCCCTCGTCACAGACGTAGGTGACCTTGTCGCTCTCCGGGAGGAAGACGACCTCGGGAGCGGCCAGGCGGTTCTCCCAGCGGCGCTCGTCCTCGTACAGGGGCCAGCGGTTCAGGAACAGTATGGCGCCGGACATGGATATCGTCCTCACGGTTCGCGGTTCACGAAAGCAGGAAAACGCCCGGAACGGCCGGCCGACGGATGTGCCGGGCCCCCCGGAAACCGGGGCACGGGCCCGGCCGGAAATTCGGCCGCCGAGGTGTCGTTCGCGCTGCCTCAGCCTGGCACGGGACCGGCCCGGCCAGAATAGGACCTACGTCCCAGCACCCCTCTCCCCAGGAGGAGGCGAACAGAGACGGAGTCGCCTGCCCGGCTGAACTTCCTGGGCAGATGGGCCTATTGCACACCTCCGCGGCCGGGGCACAGAATCCGTATCGCGCCCCTCCGCAGGCAGCGGCCGCGAATTCCCCCGGCGTCACACGCGGCGGGAGCACCGCACTACGGCGGAGCCAAGAAACCGGACTGATATCTCGCGGGACAGGTGGTGCGGTCATGACGGAAGTGGCACAGACGGTACGACGGGCCGGCACCGACGACTTCCGGGCGGCGATGGCCCGGTTCGCCTCCGGGGTCGTCGTGGTGACGACCCTGGACACGGACGGAAAACCACGCGGCTTCACCGCGAGCTCGTTCTGCTCGGTGTCCCTGCGCCCGCCGCTCGTCCTCGTCTGCCTGGCGAACTCGGCGGAATCGTTCGCCGCCTTCAACTCCTGCGGCCCCTTCGCGGTGAGCGTGCTGGGCAGCGAACACGGCTCCCTGGCACAGCGGTTCGCGACCAGGGGTGCGGACAAGTTCACTCCCGGCGGCCTGTCGCCGACGCCCCGCGGCCTGCCGGCCGTCGACGGGGCGCTGGTCGAGCTGGACTGCGAGGTGCACGCCCGCCACCAGGCCGGGGACCACATGATCCTGGTCGGCCGGGTGTCCGGGGCCCGCATCGGCGGGAACACGGCGGCCCCCATGGTGCATTACGAGCGGAATTTCCGGTCTCTCGCCTGAGGGTGGCCGGGATGCCGGAAATGCCATGGGCAGATGGACCTATTGCCCGCGCCCGGTCCGGGCCGGAGAATTCCTATCGGGCCTCCTCCGCTCATGGCGAACTGCGGCACACAAGGAGGCTTTCCTCCGTCCGCCCGCCCGGCGCCTGACCGCAAAGCGGTAGGACACATTGTCCTCGTCCGCAGAATCACCGGGCACGGACTGCAGAAACACATCGCATGCAGAAGCATTCAGACCGCGAATCATGGGAAACAGGAGATACGAGGATGCTGCTGAGAGTTGATCCGGTCAATTCCTTTTCCGGAACGTTCCGCGTCCCCTCTTCGAAGCCGGAAACGCAACGGGCGATTCTGACCAGCACGCTGGCCGAGGGCACGTCACGCGTCTACAACGACCTCCGTTGCGACGAGACGGAGACCATGAAGAACGCCTGCCGTGCCTTCGGTGCGAAGATCACCGAGCACGACGGGTACCTGGAGATCGAGGGCATCGGCGGGACGTTCCCGGCGGTCGGACGCGTCATCCAGTCGCGCGGCTCGGGCCTCGTGTTCCGCATCGTGACCGCGCTGGCGTCCGTACAGCCGTCGCCCGTCGTGGTGACGGGCGACGCGACCCTGCGCAACCGGGTGATGGAGCCCCTGCTGGAGGCACTGCGCGAACTCGGCGCCGACATCGAGTCGATCGTCGGCGAGAACAAGGCGCCGATCGTCAACTGGGCACGCGGCCTGCGGGGCGGCGTCTGCCGGCTGCCGGGCGACATCAGCTCGCAGTTCATCACCGCCATCCTGTTCGCGGCTCCGCTGGCCGACGGACCGGTGGAGATCGAGGTGACCGGCGAGGTCTTCTCCCAGTCGTACATCCGCCAGACGCTGGCCAGCCTGACGGACGCGGGAATCAAGGTCTCCGCGTCGGAGGACATGCGGCACTACTGGGTGGAGCCCTCCACCTACCAGGCCCAGGACGTCACGATCCACGAGGACTACACCTCCGCCTCGTACCTCCTGGCGGCGGCGGCGCTCTTCCCCGGCCGGACCGTGCTGACCAACATCTACGGCGACAGCCTGCAGGGCGAGTTCGCCATCGTCCCCATCCTGCAGCAGCTCGGGGTGAACATCACCTTCGACCAGGCCGACTCGTCGATGACCGTCGACACGCCGTCCGACGCCCTCAAGGGCGACTTCGAGGTCGATGTGCGTGACTGCCCCAACATCGTGCCCACCCTCGCCGGCCTCGGGGCCTACGTGCAGGGCAGCCTGCGGCTGACCGGGGGGCGCCTCACCCGCTTCCACAAGGCTTCGCGCATCGAGGCCATGGCCGCCGAACTGACCCGCGCCGGTGTGGACATCGAGGTCCTCTACGACGAGGGTGTCTGCGACGGCTTCCTGGTCCGGGGCGCGCAGACCTACCCCGGAGGGGTGACGTTGTCGAGCTGGGGCGACCACCGCATCTTCATGTCGCTCTTCGTCGCGGGCCTGCGGATGCAGTTCGCCAACCAGTTCTCGGGCTTCGAAGACGTCCGGCTCTCCTTTCCCACGTTCATGGAGGAGTTCACCAAGGCGGGCGTTCGCACCGAGGCCGTCGAAGAGGCGCAGGTACCGGCCGAAGCCATCGGCTGATCCATGGAAGAGCGCGGCGGGTGCGCGGGCGGACATGTGCCCGCGCACCCGCCGCGCCGTGGGGCTCCGGCACCCGCGTCCGGCGGCCGGCGGCGCCCCGTACGACCGTCCGCCCCCTCCCGTACAGGATGTCCCGATGCCTTCTTCCTCCGTCCCCCGACTGCGCCGCGACGTCTCCGGGCTGCCCCGCTACATACCGGGCCGGACCGCTCCCAGCGATCTCGTCGAGAAGCTGTCGTCGAACGAGAACCCCTTCCACCCGCTGCCGTCGGTCGTCACCGCGATGAGCGAGGAGCTGGGGCGCGTCAACCGCTACCCCGACGCGGCGAGCGATGAGCTGATCACCCGGCTGTCCACACGGCTCGCGGTGCCCCCCGCGCACCTCGTACCCGGAGCCGGGTCCCTCGGCGTCACCCGGGATCTACTGAATGCCGCCGTCGGTGAGGGAGACGAAGTCCTCTTCGCCTGGCGCTCGTTCGAGGCATATCCCCGGCTCGTCTGGTCCGTCGGCGCCACCCCGGTGCAGGTTCCCCTGCGCGACGAGCGGCACGACCTGGACGCCATGGCCGACGCGCTCACCGAACGCACCCGCCTGGTCGTCGTGTGCAACCCCAACAACCCGACCGGCACCGCCGTGCGCCGCGCCGAGCTGGAGCGCTTCCTCGACCGGGTGCCGGGTGACGTGCTGGTCGTGCTCGACGAGGCGTACCGTGAGTTCGTCGACGACACCGACGTGCCCGACGGCATCGCGCTCTACCGTGACCGGCCCAACGTCCTCGTGCTGCGCACCTTCTCCAAGGCGTACGGCCTGGCGCGGCTGCGCGTCGGCTACGCCGTGGCCCACACCCCGGTCGCGGAGGCTCTGCGGGCCTGCTCCGTGCCGTTCGGTGTCAACGGGCTCGCCCAGTCAGCCGCGTTGGCCTCGCTGGACGCGGAAGCCGAACTGCTGGAACGGGTGGAGACCCTGGTGGCAGAGCGCGCCCGGGTGGTCGGCGCGCTGCGGGCCGCCGGCCGGAGCGTTCCCGACAGCCAGGCCAACTTCGTCTGGCTGCGCCTCGGTGCGGACACCCAGGGCTTCGCCGCGGCGTGCCTCGCGGCAGGGGTCATGGTGCGGCCCTTCGGAGACGAGGGGGTACGGATCACCATCGGCACTCCGGAGCAGAACGACCGCCTGCTGAAGATCGTGGGCGACCTGCGGACCTGACCCCCCGGCCGCACCACCCGGGCCCGGCGCCGCCCACCGGCGCCGTCGCCCGGCGCCCCCGCGTGCGCCTCCCCTGCCCCGGCTTCCCTCCGCGTGCGTCTGCCCCGCCCGGGCTTCCCTCCGCGTGCGTCTGCCCCGCCCGGGCTTCCCCCGCGTGCGTCGCCCCGCCCCGGCTTCCCCCGCGTGCGCGGCCCCGCGTGCGCGGCCCCGCGTGCGCGGCCCCGCGTGCGCGGCCCCGCGTGCGTCGCCCGCGCGTCCGTCGCCCGGGGCGGACGCTCCAGCCGCGCTCCGGAACCGCTCCAGCCCGGCTCATGAACCGCCCCCTGAAACCACTCCAGCCCCACTCACGAACCGCACTCGCGTACGAGCGGCCGTCCGGCGCGAGGCATAGCTTGACCGCGGCAGCACGGAAGCGAGGCGGCGACTCCGCCGCCGGACGAGGCTCCTGAAGCTGCGCGATCCGCAGACTCAAGCCCTTGAGCGGTTCTTCTCTTCGGGGAACCCCCAGCAGGAGGAAACGAACGTGGGAGAAGCACCGGCCGCGAACCTCACCTTCCGGGAGCTGGACGTACTCGGTCTGCTGGCCCAAGGGCTGAGCAACCGGCTCATCGCACGACGGCTCGACATCTCCGAGAAGACCGTGAAGAACCACCTCGGCAGCGTCTACTGCAAGATCGGCGCCACCCACCGCACCCAGGCCGCCCTCTACGCCCGCCACGTCGGACTGACGGCCCCCCAGGAAGCGGAACCGGCCGATGGGGCCGCTCTCACCGCCCGCGAGCGGAGCGTGCTCGGTCTGCTGGCCCAGGGGCTGAGCAACCGGCTCATCGCACGACGCCTCGACATCTCCGAGAAGACCGTGAAGAACCACCTCGGCAGCGTCTACTGCAAGATCGGCGCCACCCACCGCACCCAGGCCGCCCTCTACGCCCGCCACGTCGGCCTCGCCTCCTGAACCGTCGGCCCCCGTCACCCCGCCCGCCCCGAGGGGCCGGGAGGGGGGCGGGGCCCGCCGTCACTCGTCCTCGGTGAGGAACTGCCGCACCAGCTCGGCCGCTTCCTCCCGGCACTCCTCGAAGTAGGCGTGCCGCGCGCCCGCGAAGAGACGGGTGCGGGCTCCGGGGATACGGGCGGCGAGCAGTTCGAGGTTGTCCGGCGGGGTCAGCCGGTCCTGGTCGCCGTGGAGGACCAGGGTCGGCGCGGTGATGCCCGGCAGCTCGTTCCAGGCATCGTGCGCGTTGCTGGCCATCAGATGCGCGCGGCGCGCGTGGGCGGGCATCCGCGGGTCGCCGAGGGTCCGGTAGGGACCGGGGTGCGCGGCCCGCCACCCCGGCGAGTACATCAGGTCGGTGAGCACCTGGCGTACCGTCTCCGGGTCCGGTTGGGCCAGCGACTTCCGCACGGCGGTGTCACGCTCCACCGCGTGCGGGCCGCCCGGGGAGGTGCAGCCCAGAACCAGCCGGCGGACCCGCAGCGGATGGCGGACGGCGAGCGCCTGCGCGACGCGTCCGCCCATCGAGGTGCCGTACACGTCGGCACGCGCGATGCCGAGCGCGTCCAGAACCGCGACGACGTCATCGGCGAACTGCGCGGTGGAGTAAGGGCCTTCGGGCTTGTCGCTGTCGCCCGTGCCGCGCTGGTCCAGGGTGATGGTGGAGCGCACGGAGTGGAAGTCCTCCCGCACGCCGTCCCACCAGTGGTGGTCGTTCGCCTGCCCGGCGAGGAGGACCAGCGGCGGCTTCCCCCGTCCCCTGTACTGGTGGGCGAGCGCGGTGCCGTCCGGGGCCCGGGCGAAGTCCCGCGTCGGCAGGTCTCGTTCGGCCGCCGGCAGGTCTTGTTCGGTCATCGGCCAAAACCGCCTCAGTGATCGTGGGGACGCGTCCGTCAGTTGGCGACCGGCTCGGCGACCGGCTGGCGGGACCGGGCCAGCTCGATCTCCGGGACATGCTCCTCGGCCCAACTGCGCACCGCGCGCAGCGGTACGAGCAGGGAGTGGCCCAGCGGCGTCAGGGCGTACTCGACGCGGGGCGGGTTCTCATCGTACTCATGACGGCTGATCAGTCCGTCGGCCTCCAGCGAACGCAAGGTCTCGGTCAGGGCCTTCGACGTGATGCCGCGGATGTGCGCCTTGAGTTCGGTGAAACGGCGCGGTCCGCTGTCCAGCGCGTTGACGACGAACACGGTCCAGCGCGCACCGATCCGATGCAGCACGGTGCGGCTCGGACACGTCGCCGCCATCACGTTGTAGGCCCTGCCCATGGTCGCCTCCGGTTTCGTTGAAGATACCGGTATCAAATCTATACCGTTGGATTCGATCCTACGAGAGGGAGTACGACATGGAGCGAATCCTGGTCATCGGCGGTGCGCGGGCGCTCGGCGCGGCCATCGCGCGACGCGCGGCCAAGGACGGTTACGAGGTGGTGATCGGCGCCCGTGACCTGGCCGCGGCCGAGGAACTCGCCCGGGAGATCGGTGCCACGGCGGTGCGGGTCGACCTGCAGGACGAGTCGACGCTCGCGGCGGCCGCGGCGAGCCTCGGCGACGGCGTCGACCACATCGTGACGACGGGTTCCGCGCCGCACGACGTGCGGGCGGTCGAGCTGGACCACGACAAGCTGGTCGCCGCGTTCACGGCAAAGGTGATCGGTCCGATGCTGGTGGCCAAGCACTTCGCGCCGGTACTGCGCCCGACCGGATCGATGGTGCTGTTCTCCGGAGTGGTCGGGTGGCGCCCCGGGCCGGGATCGCTCGTCAAGGGAGTCACCAACGGTGCGGTCGAGTACACCGCCCGCCACCTGGCGGCGGACCTGGCCCCGGTACGCGTCAACGCCGTCTCCCCCGGTGTCGTGGACTCGGGCGCCTGGGACCGCCTGGGCGACAAGAAGAGCGCGCTGTTGAGCAAGAGCGCCGCCGGAACCCTGGTCGGGCGGCACGGCGAGAGCGAGGACGTCGTCGACGCGGTGATGTGGCTCCTGCGCGCCGGATTCGTGTCCGGCGAGACGATCCACGTCGAGGGCGGCTCACGCCACAAGCTCGCCTGACACCACAGCCACCGCGCGCGCCCGGCCGAGCACGACCGAGCACGACCGGGCGCGGCCGAGCACGGCACGGGTGCCGGGGGTGTCCAGGACATCCCAGCGCCGCCCCCGCACCGAAGGTTTTCCCCTCCCGACGAGGCCCCGGCGGGTGGTCCCGCCGAACCCCGCCGTCATGTCGGCGGCCCCGAGACCCAGGAGACGGACATGTCCGAGCACGTTCTGATCGTCGGCCCCGGCCGTGACTTCCCGGCCCGCCTCCGCGGCACCCGGCCCGGAACCCGCACCACCGTCCTGTGCGACATCACCTACATCGGCCGGGTCCGCGAGCCGGCGGAGAACGTCCGGGTCATCTGCCTGCGCAGGAACGCACCCGTGCAGGAGTGGATCGACCTGGCCACGGCCGTGCACGCGCGTGATCCGTTCACGCGCGTCGGATCGTTCGGTGAGTCGGACCAGATTCCCTACGCGGCGGTCGCCCAGGCCCTTGGACTGCCGGGACACAGCCCGCAGACCGTGCACCTGGCCCACGACAAGGCAGCCATGCGCGCCTGGCTGCGCGAGAAGGGGATCGACGCCACGGCCTCACGGCGCGTCGAGAACCTCGACGAGCTGCGCGACTTCACCCGGCGCAACGGCCTGCCCTGCATCGTGAAGCCGGTGTCGAGCGCGGGCAGCGCGGGTGTCGCCAAGATCAGCGCCGACAGCGACCTGGAGCACGCCTTCGCGCGGGCGGCCGAGAGTGCCGCGGGCCAGCCCGAAGCGGGCGTACTCGTCGAGGAGTTCCTGGAAGGCCCGCAGTACAGCGTCGAGGCGTTCTCCGAGTACGGCGAGCACGTGCTGGTGGGCATCACCGCCAAGTGCTCCGACCCCGACGGGTTCGTCGAGCTCGGCCACGTCTCCCCCGCCGGCGTCCGGGAGGACCAGCGCCGCGACATCGAGACGTACGTCAAGCGGATACTCGACGCCCTCGGCGTGCAGAAGGGACCCACCCACACCGAGGTCGTCCTCACGTCGAAGGGCCCGCGGCTGATCGAGACGCACGTCCGCGTCGGCGGCGACAGCATCCCGGATCTCACCCTGGACGCCACCGGCGTCGACATCGACGACTGCACGACCCGGCAGGCACTCGGCGAAGAGGTCCTGCCCGGCATCCGGACCGTCCTCGGCGACCCCCGGCGACCGCGCCGCGCCTCGGCGATCTGGTTCGCCTCCCTCGACGCCTCCGGCACCCTCGTCCAGGTCACCGGCGCCGAGAAGGCGGCAGCCGTGCCCGGTGTCAGCAAGGTGTCGGTCCTCGTCCAGCCCGGCACCCGCATCGGCGCGCTCAGCGACTCCGACGCACGCGTCGCCTCCGTCCGCGCACTCGGGGACACCCCCGAAGCCGCACTGGCCGCCGCGCGGGAGGCCGTGTCCCATCTGGAGTTCCAGCTCAGCGCCCGCCCTCGGGACAGCCGGACGATCTGAGACCCGCCCCCGGCCGAGACCCCCACGAAGAGGGATTGGAATGCTGACATGAGCACTGGCCCCCAGCTCGCCACGTCGCCCGGCACCACATCATCGCGCTCAGGCTTCTGGTACTTCTGGGCCGCCTCGGGCATCAGCAGCCTGGGCGCCGGCATCACCGCCGTCGCCCTGCCGCTGACCGCACTCGTCATCCTCGACGCCTCGCCCTTCGAGGTCGGCCTCATCACCGCGGCCAGCTACGCGGGCGCGGTCCTCCTCGGACTCCCGGCCGGCGTGATCGTGCAGCGCTTCCCCATGCGCGGCCTCCAGGTCGTCATGGACCTGCTCCGCGCCGTCCTGATCGCGTCCGTTCCCGTCGCGGCCTGGCTGGACGTGCTGACCATCGCGCAGCTCGTCCTGGTCGGCCTCTTCATCAGCCTGGCCAACATCCTCTTCGACGTCGCCAACACCGCCTACCTCCCCGCCATCGTCAGCAAGGACGAACTGACGGCCCGCAACAGCCTCATCTCCGGCACGCTCGCCACCACCCAGCTGGCCGGCCCCTCACTGGGCGGCGTGCTCGTACAGCTCCTCGGCGCGGCCACCAGCCTGCTCACCCACGTGTTCGGCTACCTGATGTCGGCGGCACTCCTGTGGCGCATCCGCACGGAGAGCCCCCGCTCCCCGTCGCGCGGCCACGAGCCCTTCGGGCGTCAGATCAAGGAAGGACTGGGGTTCGTCCTCCACCACCCGGTGATACGCCCCACCGTCCTGGCCTCCACCGCCCTCAACCTCGCCTCCGGCGTCGTCCTGGCGGTCGCCCCCGTCTTCCTCGTCCGCACCGCCGGCCTCCCGCCCGGCACCGTCGGACTGGTGCTCGCCTGCGACGGCGTGGGAGCCCTGGCCGGAGCCGCGATCACCACCCGGCTCGCCGCCGGACTCGGCACCGCACGCGCCACCGTGGTCGCCACCGTCGCGGGTGCCGCCGCCACCCTGTTGCTGCCGCTGGCCCGATCGAGCTGGGCGGCCGTCTGCTTCGCCATCGGCCTGGCCGGCTTCGCGGCGGGCATCACCATCCTGAGCGTCCTCACCCGCACCCACCGTCAGACCGTCACCCCGCCCGAGCTCCTCCCCCGCGTCGTCGCGTCGGTCCGCTTCTTCACCTGGGGAGCCATCCCCGTAGGCGCACTCCTCGGCGGCACCACCGCGGACACCCTGAGCGCACGCGGCGCCCTCTGGGTCGGCTGTGCCCTCGTCGTCTTCGCGCCCGTCGCCCTGTACTGGAGCAAGGTCCGCACCATGAGGAGCCTCGAGGACTGACAGTGAGGATGTGTGGTGGCTTGAGAGAACCAAAAAAGGCCCAGGTCAGAGAAGATCTGCCTGGGCCTTACCGGAGCCCCCTGTCGGATTCGAACCGACGACCTACGCATTACAAGTGCGTTGCTCTGGCCGGACTGAGCTAAGGAGGCGAGCACGGTGCGGACCCTGCGCGGGCCCGTCGCATGCCCGTGCAGTGTAACCAATGCGCCGTGTGTCCAGGACGTGAAATTCACGTGGCCTGGACTACAGACAGAACGGAAAACGCCAGGTAGCGTCGCACCGGGTTCACCCGAGTGGACCAGATCACTCCGTTACTCGGATCGTCCGGCACGTTCCTGCCGGTGAAGGAGAAGCATCCGCATGGCCAGTGTCACGTTCGACAAGGCGTCCCGCATCTACCCCGGCTCCACGAAGCCCGCGGTGGACCAGCTCGAGATCGACATCGCGGACGGCGAGTTCCTCGTCCTCGTCGGTCCCTCCGGTTGTGGCAAGTCGACCTCCCTGCGCATGCTCGCGGGTCTTGAGGACGTCAACGCCGGCGCCATCCGCATCGGTGACCGCGACGTCACGCACCTGCCGCCGAAGGACCGGGACATCGCCATGGTGTTCCAGAACTACGCGCTGTACCCGCACATGACCGTCGCGGACAACATGGGCTTCGCGCTCAAGATCGCCGGTGTGAACAAGACCGACATCCGGGCGAAGGTCGAAGAGGCCGCCAAGATGCTGGACCTCACCGACTACCTGGACCGCAAGCCGAAGGCGCTCTCCGGTGGTCAGCGTCAGCGTGTCGCGATGGGCCGCGCCATCGTGCGTGAGCCGCAGGTCTTCCTCATGGACGAGCCGCTGTCGAACCTCGACGCCAAGCTCCGTGTCTCCACCCGTACGCAGATCGCCTCGCTGCAGCGCCGCCTCGGCATCACGACCGTGTACGTCACCCACGACCAGGTCGAGGCCCTCACCATGGGTGACCGCGTCGCGGTCCTCAAGGACGGTCTGCTCCAGCAGGTCGACTCGCCGCGCAACATGTACGACCGCCCGGCGAACCTCTTCGTCGCCGGCTTCATCGGCTCCCCCGCGATGAACCTCATCGAGGTCCCGATCACCGACGGTGGCGTGAAGTTCGGCAACAGCGTCGTCCCGGTCTCCCGCGAGGCGCTCACCGCCGCCGCGAACCGCGGCGACACGACCGTCACGGTCGGCATCCGCCCGGAGCACTTCGACATCGTCGAGCACGGTGGCGCCGCCGCGACCGGCCTCACCAAGGCCTCCTCCGACGCCCCGGCCGGCCTCGCCGTCTCGGTCAACGTGGTCGAGGAGCTCGGCGCCGACGGCTTCGTCTACGGCGCTGCCGAGGTCGGCGGCCAGCACAAGGACCTCGTGGTCCGCGTCGGCGGCCGCGCCGTCCCGGAGAAGGGCACGAAGCTGCACGTCGTCCCGCGCCCGGACGAGCTGCACGTCTTCGCGACCTCGACCGGCGAGCGCCTCACCGCCTGATCGACACCGCTTGACCGGCACAGTCCGGTCAACACCGCCTGACCGACGGTCCCGTCTCCTTCCGAGGAGGCGGGACCGTCGTCGTACACGGGCGCAGCACCCTCCCCGCCGAACCGCGCCCACCGTCCGACAGGTTTGGGGTGCGGGACCGGCGCGAGCGGCGAATACCGGCCCCAGTCGGGGCAATTCCCCCTCCCGCGTCAACCTCCGATTCGAAAAATGCGCTCGAACTCTCCCCCGCGAGAGTGACGGAAGGTCGTCGAATCGTCACGGACCGCTACGCTCGCTGCGTGACCCACACCGCGCGCCGAATCGGCCGTACTCTCGCCTTCGTCCTGCCCGTCGTCATGGTCCTGTCCGGGACGCTCGCGGTCACCCGCGTGCCGTGGTCGGCGCCGAACACGGACACCCAGCTGCTGACCACCGCCTCGGCGACCGTGTCGCAGAAGGCCAAGCCCCTCGCCCCGCAGGACATCCTGCGCGAGAAGCTGCTCGTCGAACTCAAGGAGAAGGACCCGGGCGTCGCCCTGACGGACCTTCAGCGTGCGGTCGAGCAGAAGCCTTCGCTGGCCCGTCACTGCATGTCGATCGCCAAGGCGCTCGGCAAGGCGGCCGTCGAGCAGTACGGCCCGACGCGCGCGCACCGCTTCTCGCGGCCGGTCTGCGACACGTCGTTCGCCTCGGGCGTCGCACAGTTCAGCTGAACGCAGCCCGGTCGGCCCGCAGTCGAGCGGTCCTGCGGCTCGACGGACCCGCAGTTCGGCCGAACACCACCGGCAGGCACGGCATATCGTGCCTGCCATGCTGCATACGTATCCGACGCAGGCCGTGGTCCTGGCCGGTGGCCAGGGGTCGCGACTGCGCCCGTACACCGATGACCGTCCCAAGCCGATGGTCGAGATCCCGGGCACCGGGACCCCGATCATCGGCCATCAGCTTTCCTGGCTGGCCGCCGAGGGCGTCACCGACGTCGTGATCTCCTGCGGCCACCTCGCCGAGGTGCTCCAGGAGTGGCTGGATTCGGCCGTCCTCCCGCTGAACGTGACGACGGTCGTCGAGAGCGAGCCCCTGGGGCGTGGCGGTGGGCTGAAGTACGCCGCCGCCCGGCTGCCCGATCCGGAGCAGCCCTGGTACGCCACGAACGGCGACATCTGGACCCGCTTCTCGCTGCGCGAGATGGCCGCGTTCCACGCGGAGCGCGATGCCACGGCCACCCTCGCCCTGGCCCGGCCGCGCATTCCGTGGGGTGCCGTGGAGACGGACGCGTTCGGGCACATCACCGACTTCATCGAGTCGCCGCCGTCCCCGTACCTGATCAACGCCGGTGTGTACGTGTTCTCCCCGGCCTTCACTGCGCTGCTGCCCGACCGGGGCGACCATGAGCGGACCACCTTCCCGCGGCTGGCCCGCGAGCGCCTGCTCGCCGGTTACCCGCTGCCGCAGGGCGCGTACTGGCGGGCGATCGACACGGCGAAGGACCTGACCGAGGCCGCCAAGGAACTCGGGGCACAGCCGGGCTGAGACGCACAGACGACCTGAGACGCACAGCCGGCGGAGGCACACAGCCCGGCTGAGGCACGGAGCCGGCCCACCCGCATACGGCAAGAGGTCCCACCGGCGCATCCGGTGGGACCTCTTGCCGTATGACTGCGCGCTACCGCGCTACCGCGCTACCGCCCGACCCCTCAGCCGAGGAGCCCCCCGAGCGGGTTCCGGCCGCCGCCGGAGGTCGAGTCGGAGGAACCGGTGTCACCGTCGGACGGGTCCGAGGGGTCACCGCCGGTGGCGCCGCCTCCGTCGCCGGTGGTGGAACCGGACGAGGACGGGCCGGCGGAGCTGGCGGACGGAGGTGCCTGCGGGGACGACTCCTGCTGCGCGGGCTCCTGGACGGTGCCCTGCGTCGCGCTGGGCTCGGCGCCCGTACCGGCGGTGGCCTGTCCGGCGGTGGCCCCGGTGCTCGGGGTGGTGCGCTCGACGGGCGGGACCGGCGGGGCGACGGAGCGGGACGGTACGGGGGTGTGCTCCTGGACCGTCTTCTTCGGCGCCTTGGGCTTCACCGGGGTCTCCTCCGGGAGCGGCATGCCGGGCAGCTGGTTGGTCGGCTTCTCGTCCGGGCCGGGTACGGTCACGACCTGGGTGGACCGGACCGCACCGCCCAGCACCGAGCCGACAAGCAGCGTGAGTCCGACGATCACGCTCGCCAGGACCGAGCCGCGCCGCAGCACCCGGCTGCGGAGCTCCCAGATCTCGGAGCGCGGGCCGAGCCGGCGCCATGCCTCGCCGGCCAGGCGGGCGTCGACCGAGTAGACCGGGGCGCCCGCGATGACGAGCGGGCTCCAGGCGGCGAGGAAGATGATGTCCGGGGCGTCGTAGACGGCGACGGTGTGCCAGCTGACCGTGACCAGCAGCGCGGCGGAGAGCAGCGCGCCGAAGGCGGCGGCGACCCGCTGCCAGAGGCCGAGGACGGTCAGCACACCGACGACGACCTGGAGGAAGGCGACGGTGAGGCCCGCGCCGACCGGGTGCTGGAGGGCGGCCTCGCGGAGCGGTTCGGCCGCCGCCCACGGGTGGAGCGAGTTGAGCCACTTGACCATGGAGCCGCGTTCGCCGCCGTCGAAGAAGACGGGGTCGCAGAGCTTGCCCATGCCCGCGTAGATGGAGATGAAGCCGAGGAACACGCGGAGCGGGAAGAGGACGACGCCGAGGTTCATCCGGCGGCCCGGGTAGTAGGCGTGCCGGACGGAGTCGCCGGAGGTCCGTCGCTCTCGGGCCTCGGTGCTCTCGTCCGGGTCGTCCTCGTATCCGTCGTCGCCGTACCGCTCGTCGTCGAACGTGGCGTCGCCGTAGCGGTCCTTGCCGAACTTCTCGTCGTACCGGTCGAAGCCGTCGTACGCGGGGCCGGTCCCGTCGTACGCGCCGACCGCCTGCCGCATGGGCGGGAGGAGCGGGCCGCCGCCGGCGCGCTGCGGGGTGGGCAGCACCGGGTTGGGCTGCGTCTCGTCCAGGCGCGGGATGAGCTGGGTGGCACCGGAGGGGGTGTGGCCGGTGGAGGAGTTGCGTACGGCCTGGAGCAGGCCCGACGCCCCCGGATCGCCCGGCTCCGACCTCCCGCTCCAGACGACCGGGGCCCGCCTGCGCCCCCCGGCCCCGCTCATCGCCGGGACGCGTGCGGCGCCGACCGGAGCCGGACCCCGCAGCCGTGCGCGCTGGCCCGGGGGAAGCTGCACCCGGAAGCTGGCGTGGTTGACGATGACCTGCGCGGGGTCGCTGTCCACCTTGGTCATGCTCAGGGCGGGTTGATCGTCGAACCGAGGCGTTCTGGTGTCCACACTCATCTAACCGAGTGACGTGACGTTAGGACACTGCCTCGGGCTCGCCTATGTGTCCGAGAACCGTCAACACCTCGTGTGCGGTGCACCGTTCCGGCTCCCGTACGCCCCACATACCCCGTTCCTCCCCGTATCGGCATGCCCGGCACCGCCCGGCAGCGCGCCCGGCATACCGGGTCAGGAGGTGAGCGGCTCCCACCAGGCGCGGTTCTCCCGGTACCAGGCGGCGGTCTCGGCGAGGGCCTCGGGAAGCGCGCGACGCGGCCGGTAGCCCAGTTCGGTATGCGCGCGCGACCAGGCGGCGTCGGTCGCCGGGACCTCCTCGGTACGGGCGGGCCTCCCGGCGGGGCGGCCCGCCTCTCCGGTACGGGCGGGGCCGCCCGCCGGGAGGGTGCCGCACAGCTCCGCCAGGAGCCCGGTCAGCTGGTCCTCGCTCAGCTCCGTGCCGCCGCCGAGGTTGTAGGTGCGGCCGGGGCGGCCCCGGGTCCGGGCGAGTTCGATGCCCCGGCAGTGGTCCTCGACGTGCAGCCAGTCGCGCACGCGGGCGCTCCCGCCCGCACCCGGACTCCCGTCCCCTCGCACCCCGTCGAGCCCGCGCCCCCCGTCGGGCCCGCCCATCAGCCGGGTGACCAGGGACGGCACGGTGTGCTCCGGGAACTGGTGCGGGCCGTACGTCCGGGCGGCCCGCACCACGCGGACGTCCAGGCCGTGGGTGCGGTGGTGGGCCAGCGCGATCAGGTCGGCGGACGCCTTGGACGCGGAGTACGGGGAGCCGGGGGCGAGCGGGGCCTCCTCGGCGCGGGGGCCCGCGCCCCCGGGGCCGTACACCTCGTCCGTGGAGATGTGGACGAACCTGCGGACCCCGCCGCGCAGGGCGGCCTCCGCGAGGGTCTGCGTACCGAGCACGTTGGTCGCCACGAAGACCGCCGTACCGTCGACCGACCGGTCCACGTGCGTCTCCGCCGCGAAGTGCACGATCTCGTCGTGCCGGCCGGCCAGCCGGGCGGCCACCGCCGGATCGCAGACGTCCCCGTGCACGAACCCGAACCGCGGATCGGTGAGCACGGTCGTGAGGTTGGTCAGGGTGCCCGCGTGGGTCAGCTTGTCCAGGACGGTCACGGTCACGTCGCCGGGTCCGTGAGGGCCGAGGACATGGCGTACGTACGCGGAGCCGACGAAGCCCGCGCCGCCGGTGACGAGAAGACGGGTCGGCCCGGCGGAGGTCCGGCGGCGCCCGCGACCGCCCGCCGGCACCGGCTTTCCCGGCGGCACAGTGCTGCCCGGCGCGTTCCGGAAATTCATTCCTGGAATTATCTCTCTCCGCACGCAGGCGACCGTAACACAACCCCCTTTCTCATCAATCTTTCAGCAAGATCTCACTGTCGGCACAGTTCTGGATCACGCCCATTTCATGAACCCGTAATAAAACTCGGGGTACGCAGTGCGGAATTCCGCATCCACGAGGAGGTACGAACCGAATGCTCCAGCACGACCCACGGGTGAGGGCGGCCGGCCGCCGGGCCCGCCGGACGTTGCGCGCCCTGAGGAACCGCGTGGGCGCGGCGACCACCCGACGACCGGCACCCGCGCGGCCCGCTCCCCGGGGCGCGCGGCTGGTTCCGGACCCGGTCTTCGTCATCTCCTCGGTGCGTTCGGGCTCCACCCTGCTGCGGGTCCTGCTCAACAGCCACCCCTCGGTGCGCGCCCCCCACGAGATGCACCTGCGCACCCTGGAGGTGCGGCTGCAGAAGGCGTACAGCGAGAAGGCGATGGACAAGCTCGGCCTCGACCAGGCCGAACTCGAACATCTGCTCTGGGACCGGGTGCTCCACCGCGAGCTGGTGCACAGCGGCAAGGACGTCATCGTCGACAAGACGCCGGGCAACGCCCTCATCTGGCGGCGCCTCCACGAGGCCTGGCCCGACGCCCGGTTCGTCTTCCTGCTCCGCCACCCGGCCTCGATGGTGACCTCGCTCATCAACGGCCGCCCCGACCGCGACCTCGACCGGACCGTGTCCGAGGTGAAGACCTACGTGGACGCCGTCCACGAGGCGCGCGCCGCCCTGCCGGGCCTCACCGTGCGGTACGAGGAATTGACGGAGAACCCCGCCGGCGTCACCAAGGAAATCTGCGAATTCATCGGCGTCGAATGGACGCCGGAAATGCTGAATTACGGAAAGCAGGACCACGGCCCTTTCCAGGCATTCATCGGGGACTGGAGCGACAACATCAAGTCCGGCACGATCCAGCAGGCCCGCCCGCTGCCCACCGCCGAGGAAGTCCCCGCGCGCCTGCGCGAGATCTCCCGGGCCTGGGGGTACCCGTGCTGAGCCCCTGCCGCATCCCCTCCGGCGGCGCCACCGTGTGGCTGACCGGACTGCCCAGCTCCGGCAAGAGCACCCTGGCCCGCGCGGTCGAGGAGCGGCTGCGCGCGGCGGGCCGCCGGGTCGAGGTCCTGGACGGCGACGAGATCCGTACGTTCCTCTCGGCCGGGCTCGGCTTCTCCCGCGAGGACCGGAACACCAACGTCCAGCGCATCGGGCTGGTCGCCGAGGTCCTCGCCCGCAACGGCGTGATCGCCGTCGTCCCCGTCATCGCCCCGTACGCCGACAGCCGCGAGGCGGTCCGCGCCCGGCACGCGAAGAGCGGCACACGCTACCTGGAGGTCCATGTCGCGACCCCGGTGGAGGTCTGCTCGGTACGCGACGTGAAGGGCCTGTACGCCAAGCAGGCGGCGGGCGAGATCAGCGGGCTCACCGGGGTGGACGACCCGTACGAGGCGCCCGAGTCGCCCGATCTGCGGATCGCCGCCCACCGCAGGACGGTGGCCGAATCGGCCGAGGCCGTCCTGGACCTGCTCGACGGCCCGACCGTCGGACCGCTCCACGGCCTGCTCGACAAGCTGCCCGACGGACCGCACGACGGGCCGGAGCGCCTCGGCGTCCCGGCCCCGCACGACGGGGAGGACCCCGCATGAACGACACCCTCACGGCCCCCACGGCTGCCCTCGCGGTCGCCCACACCGCCCGCCGCACCCGGGAAGCCGGTACGCCCCCGGAGCGCTCGCACCTCGACTCGTTGGAGTCGGAGGCGGTGCACATCTTCCGTGAGGTGGCGGGGGAGTTCGAGCGGCCGGTGATCCTCTTCTCCGGCGGCAAGGACTCCATCGTGATGCTCCACCTCGCGCTGAAGGCCTTCGCCCCCGCCCCCATCCCCTTCACCCTCCTGCACGTCGACACCGGGCACAACTTCCCCGAGGTCCTCGACTACCGCGACCGCACCGTCGCCGCCCACGGGCTGCGCCTGCACATCGCCTCCGTCCAGGAGTACATCGACGCCGGAACCCTGCGCGAACGCCCCGACGGCACCCGCAACCCCCTCCAGACCGTCCCCCTCACCGAAGCGATCCAGCACCACCGCTTCGACGCCGTCTTCGGCGGCGGACGCCGCGACGAGGAGAAGGCCCGCGCCAAGGAACGCGTCTTCTCCCTCCGCGACGA
>NZ_JBSFHV010000026.1:0-118737 GCF_053597235.1 Streptomyces sp. NPDC001493 | reverse complement strand
TGATCGTGAGTGACGCCGGTTACGACGTCACACGCCTGGCCTGGGTCCTGCGAGACCTGCCCGTCGAGCTGGTCGGCCGGCTCCGTTCCGACCGCGTGATGCGTCCGCCGAAACCACCGAGGACGCACGGCGTCAGCGGCCGACCGCCCAAGCACGGCCCCGAGTTCCGATTCACCAAGCCGGAGACCTGGCCCGAGCCCGTGATCACCACGGTCACCGACACCACCAACTACGGCAAGGCCCGGGCCCAGGCGTGGGACCGGGTCCACCCCAGGCTCACTCACCGCTCCTCCTGGGTCCACCACGACGGCGAACTACCCGTGATCGAAGGGACGTTGGTGCGGTTGAAGGTCGAGCACCTGTCGAAGGACCGGGACGCCCCACCGGTATGGCTGTGGTCCTCCAGAACAGGCGCCACCCCCGACGACGTGGACCGTTCCTGGCAGGCATACCTCCGCCGCTTCGATCTGGAGCACACCTTCCGCTTCGCGAAGCAGACCCTCGGCTGGACCACCCCGAAGCTCCGTACTCCCGACGCGGCGGACCGCTGGACCTGGATCCTCGTCGTCGCGCACACCCAGCTCCGGCTCGCCCGCCCCCTCGCCGAGGACCTCCGCCGACCCTGGGAGAAACCCTCCACCCCCGACCGACTCACACCCGCCCGGGTCCGCCGAGGGTTCAGGAACATCCGCGCCCACCTCGCCTGCCCGACCCGCGTTCCCAAACCCCGAGGCACCGGCCCCGGACGACCACTCGGCGCCAAGAACAAGCACCGGGCACCCCGCTACGACGTCGGCAAAACCGTCAAACGACCCGAGAGCTCAAGGCCATCCGCAAGCCCGAAAGATCTTGGTAGATAAAGAACAAGCTAAAGCGCGTTGCGAAAGTAGCGCCGTCCGCCCGGAGGGCGGGTCCGGCGGCGTCCGGTGCGTGCGATCGCAAGGCGGAGGGTCACCCCGATACTGGATGTATCGGGGTGAACCCGACAACGCGGCGAGCGTGCGTGCCGGGCGTCGCCGGACAGGCGGGACTCTCGCAACACGCTTTACGTGGGATGCGCCGGGAGCCCCGGTCACGTGACCGGCTGCGGCCTGCGCAATTCGACCTGGCCGAAGAGCAGGGCGTAGCCGTCCGGGAGTTGGCGCAGAATGCGGGCGAGGAGATCGGGGCCCGCGAGTTCAGCGACGATCTTGAGCACGGCACCGGTGTCCCAGCGTGCGGTGGCCGCGGCGCCCCCCGTACGGGAGGCCAGGTCCTTCACGAAGCCCCAGCCGGAGAGCCGTTCCAGGCTGGGGATCTGGGCGGTCAGCGGAAGGGCCGCCTCGACGGGCAGGGACTGCGCGAGGTCGACGCGCTCGTCACCGGTGAGCTGGCGCCCGAGGGCGGCGAGGACGGCGTGGACGGATTCCTCGGCGCGGGCGCGTGTGGGATAGGCGCCTTCGTAGCGCACCCGCTCCAGCATCTGCTCGTACGTCATGGCCGCGAGGGACGTATTCGCGCGAAGCTGGTCGTGCATGGGAGCTCGGTTGCCTTTCTCTTCGGGGGTGGGCAGCCGGGAACAGGACAGGGACCCGGCATGCGGCGGGGCGCGGAGGGCGGGACGCCGGGAGTGGGCGTTGCCCGCCCTCCGCCGCTGAAGCACGGAACGGGTTTTGGGCCGGGCGGTCGGTCAGCCGGAGATCTGCCGCTGTCCGGGCCGGTCACCGACGGCGATCTTCCGCGGCTTGGCGCGTTCGGCGATCGGGATGCGCAGGGTCAGGACACCCGCGTCGTAGTCCGCCTCGATGTGCTCGGTGTCGAGGGTGTCGGCCAGCATGATCTGCCGCGAGAACACGCCGAGGGGCCGCTCGGAGAGTTCCATCTGCACACCGTCGGAGTGCTCGGTGGGCCGACGTTCGGCCTTCACGGTCAGCATGTTCCGCTCGACGTCGACATCGATCGCCTCGGGGGTCACGCCGGGGAGGTCCAGGGCGATCACGTACTCGTCGCCCTGCCGGTAGGCGTCCATCGGCATCACGGACGGCTTCGACCAGGTGCCCGAGGCGCCGGACAGCTGCTGGACGATGCGGTCCATCTCGCGGAAGGGGTCAGTGCGCATCAACATTGCGAAACACCTCCAGTTGGCTCAGGCAGAGACTGCCAATGCGCTTCCTCGTGCATCCGTTGTAACATGTCATCGAAACGATGACAAGCACAGCGTCATCCATACGATGACAACGGGAGACGCCATGAACGAGACCGCCGAACCCGAGACCGCCGAACCCGACCCGCCCCCGCCCACGCCCCCCGAGCAGGCCGTCACGTTCCTGGCCGCCGCCACGGCGCTGCACGCCATCGACCAGGCGGTCAGGGACGCGCGGCGCCCCTCCGCCGCTCCGCCCTTCCCCGGCCCGCCGCCGTCCGCCCTGGGACACGCTGAGGAGGCAGGCCCAGAAGCCGAACCGGCGGCGAACACCGAATCCGGCCCGCACCCCGCGCTCGCGGCGCTGCTGATGCTGCGCGAGATCCGGGAGCAACTCGCGGGCTGGGAGACCGGATTGATCGAGACCGCACGCGACCGGGGGGCGAGCTGGGCCGACCTCGCGGGACCGCTCGGCGTGGCGAGCCGGCAGGCCGCCGAGCGCCGCTACCTGCGCAACCGCCCCGGCACCGCGGGAAGTACCGGGGAACAGCGGGTGCGGGCCACCCGCGACGACCGCGCCGCCGACCGCTCGGTCAACAGCTGGGCCCGCGACAACGCGGCCGACCTGCGCAGGCTCGCTGGGCGGGTCACCGCGCTCACCGGCCTGCCCGAAGGGGCCACGGCCGCCGTCGGCAACCTGAACCGCGCCCTCGCCGAGAACGACGCCGCCCGCCTCGTCCGCCCGCTGACCGACACGGGCCCTCACCTGCGAGAGCGCGACGCGGACCTGGCGGACAGCGTCGATGCCATGACCCGCCACGCCGACCAGCTCCGCCGGAACAGCCGCGAGGACCGGGCGACGTGACGCGACCGGTTCTCGGTCGGAGCGCGGTCAGATCGCGGTCGGACCGGTCGCGTCCAGCGGGACCCTGAGGACGAGTCGGAAGCCCCGGCCGGTGGCGGCGGGACCGGCAGGACCGGCGACGAGGGTGCCGTCCACGGCGGCGAGGCGTTCGCGCAGGCCGGTGAGGCCGTTGCCGGGGGTGATGCCGGTGTCGGCGGCGGACGCGATACCGGAGCCGATACCCGAGGCGATACCTGACGTGAGGCCCGCCCCGCCCCGTCCGTCGTCCACGACGGTGAGTTCGAGGAACCGGCCGGCCAGGGTCTGCCGGGGGGCGAGGGTGACCGTGCAGGTCTTGGCCCCGCTGTGGCGTACGACGTTGGTGACGGCTTCCCGCAGCCCCCAGGCGAGGGCCTCTTCGGAGGCCGCGGGCAGCCCGTCCGGGACCGGGGCGCCGTCGGGGACGTCGGCGGGGACGGCCGCGGTGACGCCCGCCGCCGCCAACGCCGTACGGGCTCCCGCCAGTTCGCCGGGGAGCGTGAGGCGGCGGTAGCCGGTGACGGCGTCGCGTACGTCCGCCAGGGCCTGGCGGCTGACCTGCTCGATGTCGGCGACCTGGAGGGCGGCCTGTTCGGGGTGGCCGGGGAGCATCCGCCCGGCCAGCTCGCTCTTCAGGGTGATCAGCGAGAGCGAGTGGCCGAGCAGGTCGTGCAGATCCCGGGCGAGGCGCAACCTCTCCTCGTTGGCCGCGAGTTGGGCGACCGTGGCGCGGGCCTCGCGCAGTTCGACCGTCGTGCGGACCAGTTGCCGTACGCCGGTCATCGCGAAGCCGACCAGCAGGGCGGGCGGGATCAGGGCGACGACCAGGGCCCGTGCCCCGTCTCCGCCGATGGCCAGTCCGAGCCCCGACATGAGTGCGGTCAGGGCCGGAATCAGCCAGGCGGCGGTCCGCAGGGAGAGGGTGGCGCCGACCGAGACGCTGACGTAGACGAAGAGCACCAGCCACGGGAGCCCGAGCGTCAGGCTGAGGACGGTGGCCAGCACGGTCAGCACGGTCAGCGTCACGGGCACGGTGAGGGCCCCCGCCAGCGGGGCCGGATACGGGGACCGGGAGGTGTAGCGGAAGACCAGGCGGAGGTAGACGCCGAGGAACGAGGCCAGTCCGAGGGAGCCGAGCAGGATCGCCCATCCGGTGTGGCCGCCGTCGCCGAGGTCCTTCACCGGCGCGCTCATGAACGCGAGCCAGACGCAGATCCAGAGCAGCTTCATCGCGATCTGGCGGCGGGTGACCGGGGGGCGCCCGATACCCACCGCCGTGACGTCGTCGCTCACGCCTTCAGGGTGTCCTTCCGGTACAGCCAGGCCGCGCTGCCCGCGAAGACCACGAAGTACGCGAGGAGCAGCATGACGTCCTTGGCGTGCGGGGCGCCACCGGTCTCGATGGCCTGGCCGAGAGCAGCGTACGCGTGGGTGGGCAGCCACTGGGCGATGTTCTGGAGCCACTGCGGGAAGGTGGAGGCGGGCATCCACAGGCCGCCGAGGATCGACAGCCCGAAGTAGATGATCATCGTGATCGGGCGGACCGCGTCACCGCTGGCCACGTAGCCGATGGCCACCCCGAGGGCGGCGAACACGAGCGACCCGGCCCAGATGACCCCGGTCAGCGCGAACCACTGCCAGGCCTCCAGCCGTACGCCCTTGACGGCGGCGGCGACCACGAACACGACGACGATGCAGGGCAGGGTGACGATCGCGGCACTGGCGATCTTCCCGAGGACGTAGGCGTGACCGGGCAGCGCGGTCAGGCGGAGCTGGCGCACCCAGCCCTTCTCCCGTTCCTTGGCGATGCGTTCGCTGTTGCCCATGAGAACGGCGGTCAGCGCGCCGAAGGAGCCCATGGCGACCATGAAGAAGGCCTGCAGGGTCAGGTGGGTGCCGGGGACCGTGTCGGTGGTGTTCTGGGTGCTGGAGACCGCCAGGTAGATCACCGACGGGTAGAGGACCGAGAAGAACATGAACTTCTTGTTCCGCAGGGTGCGGGTCACTTCGAGCCGGATCAGCACCCCGGAGAAGAGGTTCGTCCGGCTCTTCGTGCGCGCGGCGGTCTTCCCGCCCAGGACAGTCGTCGCGCTGGTGGTGTTCGTCATGCGGTTCGGGCCTCCTCGGCCTCGGTGATGGCGACGAAGGCCTGTTCCAGGCCGAGTCCGGCTACTTCGAGTGCGCGCGGGTACAGGCCGAGGCCGTAGATCGCGTGGACGGTCGCGTCGGCGTTCTGCGACTGGATACGGACCCGGTCGCCGCTGATGTCGAGCGCCGAGAGGAACGGCAGGGCCCGCAGGGCCGTCTCGTCGATCGGCCCCTCCAGCTCGAACGAGATCCGGCGGACACCCGCCATGGCCTTGATCTCGGCGGCGGTGCCGTCGGCGAGCAGCCGGCCCTTGTGGAGGACGAGGACGCGGTCGGCGATGGCGTCGGCCTCTTCGAGGTAGTGGGTGGCGAACAGGACGGTACGGCCCTGGTCCGCCTGCTCCCGCATGGTCGCCCAGAACGCCTGGCGGGCGGTGACGTCCATGCCGGTGGTCGGCTCGTCCAGCACGATCAGGTCGTTCGCCCCGGCGGTGGCGAGCGCGAACCGCACCCGCTGCTCCTGGCCGCCGGAGAGCTTGTTGACCATGCGGCCGGCGATCGACGCGATCCCCGCGCGGGCCAGCACCTCGCCGACCGGGTAGGCGCGCGGGTGGAGGCTGCACGCGAGCCGGACGATCTCCTCGACGGTGACGTCCTCCATCAGCCCGCCGCTCTGCAGCATCGCGCCGACCCGCCCGGCGGCGATGGCCTCATGCGGGGTGGTGCCGAAGATCCGGACCGTGCCGCTGTCCGCGTTGCGCAGACCGAGCAGCAGATCGAGCGTGGAGGACTTCCCGGCACCGTTGGGGCCGAGCAGCGCCACGGTCTCGCCGGGGTGCAGTTCGAGGCGGAGCCCGTCGACCGCGCGCACATCGCCGTACGCCTTGCTGACCTGGTCGAAGCTGACCACGGCCGTGGCTGCGGCGGTCACTCCGGGGGCTGTCGTTGTCATGCGTACAGCCTCGCCGATGGGAAGTACGCGCGGCAGGGACGGGGGGCTGTGATCGGCGATGACATCTGTCATACCGGGCGGGTGACCGGACGACCGGGCCACCCGGAGGACCGCCCCGCACGCCCCCGCACGGCCACTCCCCCGCCCCGTACGTACGCCCCCGCACGGTCGTCGCCCCGCCCCCGTACGTACGCCACCGCCCCGACCGGAGGACCCGGACGGGGCGGTGTGCGGCAACGCTTCGGGCGGGCCCGGTCAGCCCTCGCCGGTGAGGTCGATCGTGACGGTGCGCTCAGCGGTGGTCTTGCCGAGCAGCGCCGTCTGCATGGCCTTGGCCACGTCGTCGGCGCCGATCGGGTGCTGCTTGCCGTCGGCCTTGACCGCCATGACGCCGTCGAAGACACCGTCGCAGAGGGTCTCGATCGCCTTCTTGTCGTAGTACGGCACCAGCTTGCCGTCGATCGCCTTCATCGACAGGATCTGCGGCAGGGAGCGCGCCGGGCCGAACTGGATCTCCTTGCCACCGGCCTGGATGGTGATCAGGTCGGACATGGCGGGCTCCGCGAACTCCTTCATCGCCCGGTCGAGTTCGGCCTGGGTGATGGTGGGCTGCTGGGTGACGACCGGCAGCTCCACGACCGCGGAGGTACCCGTCTGCACCTGGGCGCGGTAGGCGTCCCGTACGGCGATGATCGACTGGTTGACGTCGATCCCCTTGCCCGGCTTGCCCGCAACCGGCTCGGCCTTGTTCGGCTCGAACTTGATGGTGCCGTCCGTCGCGGACCCCGACTCGCCCGACAGGGCGTTGAGCGCCGCGCCGAGCTTCTCCTCGTCGACCGGGATCACCGGGTCGGCCGGGCGTGCCCCGCCGAAGAGCGAGGTGATCACGGAGACGGGGTTGTAGTCGCTGCCCGCCGCCTCGCGCACGGTCTCCTCGCTGTCCAGCTCCAGGCCGGCCTTCTCCGGGGAGAGTGCCGTCTGCTTGCCGTCGACCGAGAGCTTCAGCGGCGCCTGGGCGCGCTTGCCGAACTCGGCGTCGAGCTTGCTCACCGCCTCGGTCCTGGTGCCCCCGCCGATGTCCAGGCCGAGCACCGTGGTGCCCTTCGGGACCTCGGAGTGGTTCATCAGCAGGCCCGCGCCGTACGCGACACCCGCCAGGACGACGACCGCGACGCCGAGCAGGACCGTCTTGGACCGGCCCTTGCGGGCGGGCGCGGCGGCGGCCTGCGGGGCGGGACGCGGAGTGGTGGGACCCGAGGGCCCCTGCGGTGCGGCGTTCGGCCCGTCCGCGCCCTCGGGGCGGGGCGGGAACGGCCGCGGACCGCCGGGCACGACGGGGATGCCGCCGGTGAGCGTGTCACCGGAGACGTGTCCGCCGCCCGGGACGGGCGCGGGGGCCTGCGGGGTCAGGATCGCGGTGTCGTCGGAGAGCCGGGGCGCTGAGCCCGGAACACCGGAGTCACCGGGACCGCCCTGCGCACCCGGACCGCCCGGGGCGCCGAGGCCACCCGGGACCGTGAGGCCGGGACGGCCCTGGCCCGCGGGGTTCCCGGGGACGGGGTTCCCGAGGCCCGGGACGCCGAGGCCCGGGATTCCGAGGCCGGGCGCGCCGGAGCCGGGGTTACCGGCACCGGGAGCACCGGGCGTACCGGGCCCACCGGCACCGGGCGCCGGGAAGCTGGCGGTGCCGGCCGCCGGTCCGGTCGTGGAGCCGGCCGGGCCGGGGGTACGTACCCCGAGGTTCGGCGTCGGCCGGCCGGAGTCGGTCAGGTCCGCGTCGATGCTGTCCAGGGCGCTCCGGCCGGCCGGAGGAGCGGCGGGGAAGCCGTTCTGCGGGCCGTTCCCCGGGCCGCTCTGCGGGCCGTCGAAGTACGGCGAACCGTCACGCGGGCCGGACTGCGGCTCCGCTCCGGCCGGGCCGGGCACGGTTCCGCCGGAAGGACCGCCGGAAGAACCACCGGCGGAGCCGGTGGACGTGCCCGGGGTGCCCAGTACGGAGTTGGCGGCCGGGGTCTTGCGCGGGGCGAACCAGTCGCTGGTGGGCTTCTCCTTGGCGGGCGGCTCGGCCGGCGTCCCCTCTGGGTCGCCGCCCTCGCGCGTCTCCGCGGCGGACGCGGACTCGCCGGCCTGCTGCCCGGGGGCGGGGGTGCCCGCGCCCGGGAGCGGCGTGACGGCGGTGCGCTCGGGGTCGGGGTCGGGGGCGCTGTCGCCCTCCGCCATCGGCGTACGCATCACGACGGGCGGGATCGGCCGCGAACCGGGGATGTTGATCCGGATGCGCGTCGTCAGGGTCGTCTCGGTCCTGGGCTCGTCGGGCCGTGACGACCGGGGGGATTCCTGGGCGGACTCCGGTGCGGGATCCACGCCGTCCTGCGTCGGGTGCAACGACGGGTACTGGCGTGATCCGTACGGCGGCGTGCCCGAGGGGTAGGCGGCACCACCGCGCCCCTGGGGCCCGGAGGACGAACTGTCAGTTTCACGACTCAAAGCAGGTTCTCCCGATTGGCTCCGCCGCCCGTACTTCCCCCATGCCGCAGGCCAGGGGACGGCTCGGCGCGCGCACCACCATACTGGCCGCCGCGCACGGGCGTTTCACGGCCGGTGCAAACCTCCACCGGCGCCTCACACACATGGACGTCCCCGAGCTGCCGCTCAAGGCGGGTCACCGGCCTGAACGTTCCTGGCCGTTGGCCGAAACCGGCCCCTTGCCGATGGTGGCACAGATCACAGCGACCACCATCCCTCCGAGGACGAAGAGCGCCAGATTGATCTCGTCACCGCCCCCGAAGAAGTAGTCGCCCTCGGGGCGCCCGTTGAGCGCCACCACCACCGCGATCAGCCAGCCGACGGCGGGCGCGAAGGCGCCGAGCTGCGTACGGGTGAGGACGCGCCCGCCGTAGAAGACACCCGCCGCACCGGCCAGCGCCAGCAGCAGACCACCGGGGAACCAGGCCCCCTGGACCAGCGAACCGGCCAGCGAGACCAGGGCCCCGAGAACCGCGAGACCGATGTAGGCGCCGATCCGGCGGGGGTTGAGCGGGGCGGCGATCCCGGTGGGCTCCGGCGCCCGGGGCGGGGCGTTGGTGCGCGGGGCGCGGGCCTCGGCGCGCGCCCGGTCCTTCTTGCCGCTCATGCCCGCGCCCCCGCACCGGCGGCCGCCTCGGGCAGCCCGGCGAAGAGGTCGCGCTCGCGGGCCCCGTCACCACCCCGTACGCCGTGGACGAGTTGGTAGTACTCGGTGGCGAAGAGGGGCTGGCCCTTGTCGTTGGAGAGGGTGAACCAGGGCTCGTGCACGGTGACCTGGGTGGCGTGGGCCCGCATGGCCGCCGCCTTCGCCGCCGCGTGCGCCGGGCCGCCCTCGATCTCCGTGGTGATCACGGACTCCTCGGTCACCCCGGGCACCTCGTCGATCCCGGCGATCTGGCCGAACACCGCGGGCGCCTCGGCCCGGAGCCGGGCGAACGCCTCCTCGGCGACCGGGCGGGGCATCCGGTTCCAGTAGATCTTCGCGATGGCGTGCGGCGCGTCCGGGGCGCCGGAGCCGGTGGTGTACCCGGGGTCGGCGGCGAGTTCGGCCGCGCGCATCGCCACCCGGTGCGCCTGGATGTGGTCGGGGTGGCCGTATCCGCCGTCGGGGTCGTACGTCACCAGGACCTGCGGGCGGACCTCGCGGACGACGTCCACCAGCGCGGCCGCCGCGTCGTCCACGGCGGTGTCCCAGAACGCGCCGGGGCGGTGGTTCTGCTCGGTGCCCATCATCCCGGAGTCGCGGTACCGGCCCGGGGCGCCGAGGAAGCGGTGGTCGGTGACCCCCAGCTCCTTCATGGCGGCGGCGAGTTCGCCCACGCGGTACGGGCCCAGCGTGTCGTCCCGGTCGGCCGCGAGATGCGCCAGCGACGGCGGGATGACCTCGCCCTCCTCGCCCAGGGTGCAGGTCACCAGCGTGACGTGGGCGCCCTCGGAGGCGTACTTGGCCATGGTGGCGCCGTTGTTGATCGACTCGTCGTCGGGGTGCGCGTGCACCAGCAGCAGACGGCGGGCGGGAAGGTCCTTCATGAGGACCACCCTACGAGCCCGGCGCACCCTCCGGGCGTCGGCGTCCTCGGTTCACACGACCGGGGAGCCCGACGGCGCGAAGTACGAGGCCCCCGGCCGTGGCCGGGGGCCTCGTACCTCGTGCGCGCGCCGGGCGGTCAAGCCCCTGGGCGGACCGTTCGGAGGCGGCCCGTCAGAACTTGATGCTGCCGATCATGCCCGCGACGTTCGACGTGAGGTCCGCGATCGTCGGGGCGATGGAAGAACTCGCCAGATAGAACCCGAGCAGCATGCAGATCGCCGCGTGTCCGCCCTTGAGTCCGGATTTCCGGATCAGCAGGAAGACGACGATCGCCAGCAGCACTACCGCCGAAATCGAGAGTGCCACGGCGGTTCACCTCCATCAGTACGGTCGCGACGGAAACATCGGACAGATCAAACACATCGGGTCTGAACGGACAGCAGTCGGGCAGCAACGAAGAGCCCAGCAGGTTCCTACCCACCGAGCGCTACGGATCATAACTATCCGTGCCAAGGCATTGTCCGGGTCACGGCAGCACAAGGGGGCGCACGGACGGCGGGCCTCCGGCTAGGTTTCGGCCCATGACCTCGCAGAAGCTGTCTTTTCCCCGCCAGCACGCACGGACCCAGCGATTCACCCGAGGTGCGCCCCGGGCCTTCTCCGTCTCACCTGACGGGACGCGGGTGGTCTTCCTGCGCTCCTCCTCGGGCACGGACCCGGTCAACCGGCTCTGGGTGCTGGACCCTTCCACCGGCCAGGAACGCGTCGCCGCCGACCCCGAGGCCCTGCTGGACGGTTCGACGGAGGAGCTGTCGCCGCAGGAGCGCGCCCGGCGCGAACGCACCCGTGAGGGCGGCGCCGGCATCGTCGGGTACGCGGTGGACGCCGAGGCGGAGTTGGCCGCCTTCGCGCTCTCCGGCACGGTGTACGTGGCCGAATTGCGTGCCGGTACGGCACGGGCGCTGCCCGTCCCCGGACCGGTGATCGACCCCCGCCCCTCCCCCGACGGCCGGCACGTCGCCTACGTCGTACGGGGCGCGCTGCGGGTGGTCGGCGCGGACGGGACCGGCGACCGGGCGGTGGCCGAACCGGAGGAGGAGCACCTCACCTACGGGCTCGCGGAGTTCGTCGCGGCCGAGGAGATGGACCGGCACCGGGGCTTCTGGTGGTCGCCGGAGTCGGACCGGCTGCTGGTGGCCCGGGCGGACGACAGCCCGGTCCGGCGTTGGTGGATCGCGGATCCGGCGCACCCGGAGCGCAGGCCGGCCGAGGTCGCCTACCCGGCGGCGGGCACCCCGAACGCCGGAGTCCGGCTCTTCTTCATGGACCTGGCGGGCGGGCGCACCGAGGTGGAGTGGGACCGGGCGCGCTACCCGTATCTGGCCCGGGTCCACTGGTCGTCGGCGGGTGCGCCGCTGCTGCTGGTGCAGGCCCGCGACCAGCGCTCCCAGCTGTACCTGGCGGTGGACCCGGAGACCGGGACGACCCGGACCGTGCACGCCGAAGGGGACCCGATTTGGCTTGATCTTTTCGGTGGGGTGCCCGCGTGGACGCCGGACGGGCGGCTCGTACGGATCGCGGACGAGGGCGGGGCGCGGGTCCTCCAGGTCGGCGACCGGGCACTGACCGGGGCACGGCTGCACCTCCAGGCGGTCCTGGACATCGGCGAATCCGACATCCTGGTGCAGGCGGTGGCGGGCGAGGAGGCCGCCGCACCGGAGACCGGCGAGAGCCATGTGTACCGGGTGAACGAACTGGGCGTCGAACGGATGTCGGAAGGGGTGGGCGTCCACTCGGCGGTCCGCTCCGGCCCCCTGACGGTGCTGCTCTCCACCTCCCTGGAACGCCCCGGCGCGACCGTACGCGTGCTGCGGGACGGCAAGCAGGTCGCCGAAGTGGCCAGCCACGCCCAGGAACCCGTGCTGCGGGCCCGGCCGGTCCTCACCGAGGGGGGCGCACGGCGCATTCCGTGCGCCGTCCTGCTGCCCACCGGCTATCAGGAGTCGGACGGTCCGCTTCCGGTGCTGATGGACCCGTACGGCGGCCCGCACGGCCGCCGGGTGGTCGCCGCGTACAACGCCCACCTCACCTCCCAGTGGTTCGCCGACCAGGGCTTCGCGGTGGTCGTGGCCGACGGCCGGGGCGCCCCGGGCCGCTCCCCCGCCTGGGAGAAGGCCGTACGGGACGATTTCGCGCTCACCCTGGACGACCAGATCGAGGCCCTGCACGCGCTGGCCGGGCGCTTCCCGCTGGACCTGTCGAAGGTGGCGATGCGCGGCTGGTCGTACGGCGGCTACCTCTCGGGCCTCGCGGTGCTGCGGCGCCCCGACGTGTTCCACGCGGCGGTCGTGGGCGCCCCGGTGACCGACTGGCGGCTCTACGACACCCACTACACCGAGCGGTACCTCGGCGACCCCGCCGAACAGCCCGGGGTGTACGCGCGCAACTCGCTGGTGACCGACGACGGGCTGTCCGAACCGGCGGACACCGTACGGCCGATGATGATCGTGCACGGCCTGGCCGACGACAACGTGGTGGTCGCGCACGCCCTGCGGCTCTCCTCCGCGCTGCTCGCGGCGGGACGCCCGCACGAGGTGCTGCCGCTGAGCGGGGTCACGCACATGACCCCGCAGGAGCAGGTCGCGGAGAACCTGCTCCTGCTCCAGGTGGAGTTCCTCAGGCGTTCCCTGGGCCTGCCCACGGCGGGCTGACCGTCGGGGCCCCCGGGCTCACCAGCCGCGCGGCGGCGACGAGGGCGGCGGCGGGGAGGAAGGGGGCGACGAGGGCGGCGGGGGACCGAAACCCGGGCCACCGGAGCCCTCCGCCGGGCCCTCCGTCGGGCCCTGCCCATAGTCCTGTCCGTAGTTCTGTCCGTAGTTCTGTCCGTAGTTCTGTCCGTACTCCTGCCCGGAGCCCTGCCCGGTGCCGTACCCCCCGCCCTGCCCGGCGGACGGGTAGCCGTACCCCGCACCGCCCGCGTACGGGGAGCCGGCCTGCGGGTACCCGGAGCCCGGGGCCGACGACGGGTACGGGTAGCCGTAGCCGGGGGCCCGGCCGGGAGGCTCCAGGGGCGGGTAGCCGTACCCCGGGGCGCCCGGCCCCCATCCCTGGCCCGGTCCGCCCTCGGCCTCGGGCCGCCCCGGGCGGACGGCCGCAAGGAGCGCGACGACCCCCGCGAGGGGGAGGAACACCCAGGTGGCCGTGGTCAGTTGCTCTTCCATCCCCACGTCGGAGAACCCCCCGAACAGGTCCAGCCGGATGCCGCGGGCGATGCCCAGTCCGCCGGAGAGCAGCAGGAAGGGTGCGGCGACCATGGCGAACGGCCGGGAGTGCGCGGCGCGCGCGAGCGCCGAGACCGCGGCGAACAGGGCGAGCAGCGCCACGGTCACGGTGGACCAGCCGCCCGGCGGGTCGACGAGCGTGCTGCCGGCCACCCGCCCGCCGATGTACCAGTCGGGGTAGAACTCGGCCGGGAAGACGAAGAACTGCCGGATCTCCCAGGCGACCACCACCAGCCCGGCGGTCCCGAGCGCGAGGAAGGCGACGACCCCGGCGCCCGCGGTGGGCCGGTTCGGCGCGGGGAGCCCCACCTCCTCGGCGGGCCGCCGGCCGGCCGATGCGGTCACGATCATGGCGATCGCGGCCGCCAGGGCGAGGGCCGTGCAGATCGTCGCGCGCAGGCGGAGCTCGTCGGAGTAGGCACCCATCCACGAGGCGGTGGTGGTCCAGACACCGGGGAGCCTCAGCACCAGGGTGGTCACGCCGGTGGCGACCAGCGCCCCGGCGGCGGCCGGTGAGCGGGGCACGACGAAGGCGGTGACCACCTGGACGAGGAGGAGGACCAGCGTGCCGCCGGTCGTGGTGGGGATTCCGGTGGGGAAGCTCTCGGGCGTCCCGGACCAGAAGTCCCAGAGGGGGCCGGGTCCGCCGAGGACCCGCAGGTCCCGGACGATCCAGCCGACGTTGATCAGAGCGAGCACGGCGCTGAGAACCGTGCCCGTGATGCGGGCTCCCCGTGTGAGTGTCACGCGAGGATCCTCTACCGCCCGGAACCACCCGACAAGGGGGCCGGAGGGCCGGGAAACGGGTAACCGGCCGGTACGACACGAAGTCGTCCCGGCCGGTCCACGGCACCCGCACGGCCGTACGCTGTCCATGGTGCGGCGTTCGTATATCGGTGTGGCGACAGGCAAGTTGCCTCGCTGTTAACGATGTTCCCCGTCGCCCGGCCCCTGGCCCGTACCCGGGTCCGGAGCCGCACCCGGGTCCGGAGCCGGAGCCGCACCCGAGTCCGGAGCCGTACCCGCATCCGCGCCCGGAGCCGTATCCGTACCCCGGCCCGTCTCCGCCCCCGGCGGCAGCACCCGTTCGTCCTCCACCGCGACCACGTGCTTCTCCTCCGCGAAGTGGCAGGCGGAGTCGTGGTGGAGCGGGCCCCGGGCCGCCGTGAACGCCTCCGGGACGGCGAGCAGCGGTTCCTCCACCGCGCACCGCTCCTGCGCCTTCCAGCACCGGGTGCGGAAGCGGCAGCCGGAGGGCGGGTTGGCGGGCGAGGGCACGTCCCCGTGCAGGATGATCCGCTCCCGGTGCTCGCGGGCCTCCGGGTCGGGCACCGGGACGGCGGAGAGCAGCGCCTGGGTGTAGGGGTGCGTCGGGTGGTCGTAGATCTCCTCCTCGGTGCCGATCTCGACGATCCGGCCGAGGTACATCACCCCGACCCGGTCCGAGATGTGCCGGACGATGGAGAGGTCGTGGGCGATGAAGACGAAGCTGAGGTTGAACTCGGCCTGGAGGCGGTCCAGCAGGTTGACGACCTGCGCCTGGACGGAGACGTCGAGGGCGGAGACGGGTTCGTCGGCCACGATGATCTCGGGGTTGAGGGCGAGGCCGCGGGCGATGCCGATGCGCTGGCGCTGGCCGCCGGAGAACTGGTGCGGATAGCGGTTGATGTACTCGGGGTTCAGCCCCACCACGTCCAGCAGGTCCTGCACCCGCTGCCGCCGGCTGCCCTTCGGGGCGACCTCGGGGTGGATCTCGTACGGCTCGCCGATGATGTCGCCGACCGTCATGCGCGGGTTGAGCGAGGTGTACGGGTCCTGGAACACCATCTGGATGTTCCGGCGGACCGCCTTCAGCGCCCGGCCGGACAGCTTGGTGACGTCCTCGCCCTTGTAGCGGATGACGCCGGCGGTGGGGCGTTCGAGGTGGACCAGCATCTTGGCGACGGTGGACTTGCCGCAGCCGGACTCCCCCACGATGCCGAGCGTCTCACCGGCCGAGAGGTCGAAGGTGACCCCGTCGACGGCCTTCACGGCACCGACCTGCTTCTTGAAGACGATGCCCTGGGTGAGCGGGTAGTGCTTGGCGAGGTCGCGGACCTGGAGGATCGGTTCGCCCTCGGCCCACGCGGACTTGTGCCGCGCCTCGGACAGCAGGGTGGCGGCGATCTCGCCCTCCTCGCGCGCCTCCCGGCGGCCACCGGAGTGGTCAGCGTGCATCGAGCGTCTCCTTCCAGAAGTGGCAGGCGCTCGCGCGGTGTTCGGCCACGTCGTACAGCGGCGGCTCGTCGGTGCGGCACACGTCCTGGGCCATCGGGCAGCGCGGGTTGAAGGCGCAGCCGGGCGGGATGCGCAGCAGGTTCGGGGGCAGCCCCTTGATCGCGTACAGCTCCTGGCCCTTCTGGTCCAGGCGCGGGATCGACTGGAGGAGGCCCTTGGTGTACGGGTGCGCGGGGGCCTTGTAGATCTCGTGCACGGGAGCGGTCTCGACGATCCGGCCCGCGTACATCACGGCGATCTTGTCGGCGACGTCGGCGACCACACCGAGGTCGTGGGTGATGAGGATCAGGCCCATGCGGTACTCCTGCTGGAGTTCCGCGAGCAGCTCCATGACCTGCGCCTGGACCGTCACGTCGAGGGCGGTGGTGGGTTCGTCGGCGATGATCAGCGCGGGTTCCAGCGCCATCGCCATGGCGATCATGATGCGCTGGCGCATACCGCCGGAGAACTGGTGCGGGTAGTTGCCGATGCGCTCCTTGGCCGCCGGGATGCGGACCCGGTCCATCAGCTCGATCGACTTCCGGCGGGACTCCTTGCGGGACATCCCCCGGTGCACCCGGAACATCTCGCCGAGCTGGTCGCCGACGGTCAGCACGGGGTTCAGGGAGGAGAGCGCGTCCTGGAAGATCATGGCCATCTCCTGGCCCCTGATCCTGCGCCGCTCGTCCTTCTTGAGCTTCAGCAGGTCGCGGCCCTTGAAGAGGACCTCGCCGCCGCTGATCTTCCCGGGCGGCATGTCGAGGATGCCCATGATCGCCTGCGCGGTGACCGACTTGCCCGAGCCGGACTCGCCGAGTACGGCGAGCGTCTCGCCCTCGTCCACCGAGTAGTTGACGCCGTTGACGGCCTTGGCGACGCCGTCCCGGGTGTGGAACTCCACGTGCAGATCGCGCACTTCCAGCAGCATGGCAGCGGACTCCTCAGCGCAGCTTGGGGTCGAGGGCGTCGCGCACCGCGTCGCCGAGCATGATGAACGACAGCACGGTGACCGCCAGCGCTCCCGCGGGCCAGAGCAGCATGTGCGGGGCGTTGCGGATGTAGTTGGACGCGGCGGAGATGTCGATGCCCCAGGAGACGGCGGGTTCCTTCAGGCCGACGCCGAGGTAGGAGAGGGTCGCCTCCAGGGAGATGTACGTACCGAGCGCGATGGTCGCCACGACGATGACGGGGGCGATGGCGTTCGGGGCGACGTGGCGGAGCAGCATCCGCGAGTTCGAGGCGCCCAGCGCGCGGGCCGCCTGGACGTAGTCGTTCTGTTTGGCGGTGATGACGGAGCCGCGGGCGATGCGGGCGATCTGCGGCCAGCCGAGCAGGACGATGAAGCCGACGACGGGCCAGACGGTGGAGCTGGTGACGACGGAGAGGAAGACCAGGCCGCCGAGGACCACCGGGATGCCGAAGAAGACGTCGGTGATGCGGGAGAGCACGGCGTCCCAGCCGCCGCCGAAGAACCCGGCGAGTCCGCCGAGAATGCTGCCCAGGATGCCGACGCCGAGGGTGGCGCAGACGCCGATGGTGACGGAGGTGCGGGCGCCGTAGACGACGCGGGTGTAGACGTCGCGGCCCTGCCCGTCGAAGCCGAAGGGGTGGCCGGGTTCGCGGCCCTTCTGGGCGTCGGCGAGGTCGGCCTGGAGCGGGTCGCCGCTGGCGATGAGCGACGGCCAGATCGAGATGATCACCAGGAAGAGGATGACCAGGCCGGAGATGATGAAGACCGGGTTGCGCCGCAGGTCGCGCCAGGCGTCGGACCAGAGGCTGCGGGGCTTCTCGGAGGGGCCTCCGCCGTCGTGGCCGGGCGGCTTCTCCAGGGTCTCGCCCTCCTCCAGGGCGAGGTCCATGGGCCCGCCGGCGCCCGCCGGTGAGATCGCCCCGTCCTGCGAATACGGCTCGGGCTCAGGCATAGCGGATCCTCGGGTCGAGTACGGCGTACAGGAGGTCGACGATCAGGTTGGCCGCCAGGAAGACGAGGACCAGGACGGTGACGAACCCGACGACGGTCTGGGTGTTCTGGCGCAGGATGCCCTGGTAGAGCTGGTAGCCGACGCCGTGGATGTTGAAGATCCGCTCGGTGACGATGGCACCGCCCATCAGGGCGCCCACGTCCGTACCGATGAAGGTGATGACCGGGATCAGCGAGTTGCGCAGCAGGTGGCGGACGATCACCCGGCGCCGGGGCAGCCCCTTGGCGGTGGCGGTGCGTACGTAGTCGGCGCGGGTGTTCTCGGCGATGGAGGAGCGGGTGAGCCGGGCGACGTACGCGAGCGAGACCGAGGCGAGGACGAGCCCGGGGACGATCAGTTCGTCGAGCGGGGCGGCCGAGGAGACCGAGGGGCTGATGATGCCCCACTTCACGCCGAGCAGCAGCTGGAGCAGCAGGCCGGTGACGAAGGTCGGGATGGAGATGACGACCAGGGTCAGGATCAGCACGGTGGTGTCGATGGGCCGGCCCCGCTTCAGACCGGTGAGGACGCCGAGGCTGATGCCGATGACGATCTCGAAGAAGATCGCGACGAGGGTGAGCCGGATGGTGATGGGGAAGGCGGTGGCCATCAGCTCGGTGACCTTCTGCCCGTTGAACGCGGTGCCGAAGTCGCCGGTGAAGACGTTGCCCATGTACGTCAGGTACTGCTGCCAGACGGGCTTGTCGAGGCCGAACTCGGCGCGCAGCTGGGCGGCGGTGGCGGGGTCGCACTGGCGGTCGCCGCAGAGACCCGCGATGGGGTCGCCCATCACGTTCACCATGAGGAAGATCAGCAGCGTGGTGCCGAAGAAGACCGGGATCATCTGCAGCAGCCGCCGGATCACATAACGTCCCATGTGGGGCTCCGGGGGGTCGGGGCGGAAGCGGGGGCCGGGACGGGGAAGCCGGGCGACCGGGGCGGTGCTCCGCTCCGGCCACCCGGCTTCAGCGGGTCACTTGACCTTGATCTCGTTGTAGACGGGGACGCTGAAGACGTTCAGCGCGACGTTCGAGACGCGGTCGGAGTAGCCGGCGCTGCCGTTCTGGTACCAGAGCGGGATGACCGGCATCTGCTCGACGAGCACCTGCTCGGAGTCCTGGAAGGTCTTCACCGCGGTGGCCTTGTCGGTCTCGGCGTTGGCCTTGTCGACGAGGTCGTCGAACTCCTGGTTGCTCCACTTGCCGTCGTTGGACGAGGCGTTGGTGTAGTAGAGCGGCTGGAGGAAGTTCTGGATGAGCGGGTAGTCCATCTGCCAGCCCGCGCGCCAGGCGCCGTGCAGCTTCTGCTGGGAGACCTGGTTGCGGAAGTCGGCGAAGGTGCCGACGGGGCCGCCGACGCAGGCCCGGTTGTTGTCCAGCGCCTTGTTGATGCTGTTGCAGACGGCGTCGACCCACTCCTTGTGGGAGCCGGTGTCGGCGTTGTACGAGATCTTCAGCTGGCCGCCCGGGATGCCGCCCGCGTCGTTGATCATCTTCTTCGCCTCGTCGGCGTTGTACTCGCACTCCTTGCCGCACAGGCCCTTCTTGAAGCCGCCCTCCTCGCCGAGGACCGGCGAGGTCCAGTCGGAGGCGGGGGTCCGGGTCTGGTGGAAGATCTGGTCGGTGATCTGCTGGCGGTTGATCGCCATCGACAGCCCCTGGCGGACCTTGCGGCCGTTCTCGGTGTCCCACTCCTTGTCGTAGAAGGGGAAGGCGAGGGTCTGGATGATGCCGGCCGGGGTGTTGATGTAGCGGTCGCCGAGGTCGGACTGGACGTTGGTGAGCTGGGAGGCGGGGATGTCGTCGACGAGGTCGAGGTTGCCCGCGGTCAGGTCGGTGTAGGCGGTGTTGTTGTCGGTGTAGACCTTGAGGTCGATGCCGCCGTTCTCCGCCTTGTCGTCGCCGGGGTAGTCGTCCCAGCGGCGCAGGTTCATCGACGAGCCCTTGGCGTAACTGTCGATGGTGTACGGGCCGTTGCCGACGGGCTTGGAGAGCCAGGCGTCGTGGTCGTCGAAGAAGCTCTGCGGCAGCGGCGAGAAGGCGGCGTAACCGAGGGTGTCGGGCCAGAGCGAGAACTTCTGCGACAGCTTCACGGTGAAGGTCAGGTCGCCGGTGGTCTTGAGACCGGAGAGCGAGGCGGCCGAGGCGGAGCCGCTCTCGGGGTGGACCTTCTCGTAGCCGTCGATGTACTGGAAGAAGTAGGCGTTCTTCTGGTTGTTCTTCAGCGCGGCGCCGTAGTTCCAGGCGTCGACGAAGGACTTCGCGGTGACCTTCTCGCCGTTGGAGAAGGTCCAGCCGTCCTTGACCGTGATGGTGTAGTTCGTCGCGTCGCTGGACTCGATCTTGTCGGCGAGCATGTTCTTCGCCTCGCCGGTCTTCGGGTCGTACCGCTTGAGCCCCCGGAAGAGCATGTCGAGGACCTTGCCGCCCTGCACCTCGTTGGTGTTCGCGGGCTCCAGCGGGTTCTGCGGGTCGCCCCAGGAGGAACTGACGATCCCGTCGGCGCCACCGCCGCCGCTGCCGCTGTCGCCGCCACCGCCGCAGGCCGTCGCGGCCAGGGCGACGGCCACCGCGCATGCGGCCCACTTGACGTGTGTGGCTCCGCGCATGGAGTGCCTCCTATGAGTCCTATGGGTAGCTCAGCCCATCGGAACCCATGCGCACCCCGGCCGCATGTTCACGTCGCCCGTACGGGGCGGTGCCGGAACGTTTCGTACGCACCCGGTACGCCGACGGGCCCGTGCGCGGGGAACGCCGGAGCGTTCCGCGCGCACGGGCCCGTGCGGGGTGTTGAGGGTCAGGCCGCGTGAACGACGTCCTTCTCCTCGGCGAAGTGGCACGCCGAAGCGTGGGCCGCCGGGGTCTCCACGGACTTGAAGCGCTCCGGGATCGCCAGCAGCGGGGTCTCCGCGGCGCACTTGTCCTGCGCCTTCCAGCACCGGGTGCGGAAGCTGCATCCGGACGGCGGGTTCGCCGGCGACGGGACGTCACCGGAGAGGATGATCCGCTCGCGGCCCTCGCGGGCCTCCGGGTCGGGGACCGGGACCGCCGACAGCAGCGCCTGGGTGTAGGGGTGCGTCGGGTGGTCGTAGATCTCCGCGTCCGAGCCGATCTCGGCGATCTTGCCGAGGTACATGACCCCGACCCGGTCGGAGATGTGCCGGACGATGGACAGGTCGTGCGCGATGAAGAGGTAGGAGAGGTTGAACTCGTCCTGCAGCTTCCCCATCAGGTTGATGACCTGGGCCTGCACCGAGACGTCGAGCGCGGAGACCGGCTCGTCGCAGATGATGATCTCCGGGTTGAGCGCGAGGCCGCGGGCGATGCCGATGCGCTGGCGCTGGCCGCCGGAGAACTGGTGCGGGTACCGGTTGATGTACTCCGGGTTGAGGCCGACGACGTCCAGCAGCTCCTGCACCTTGCGGCGCCGGTCGCCCTTCGGGGCCACCTCGGGGTGGATCTCGAAGGTCTCGCCGATGATGTCGCCGACCGTCATGCGCGGGTTCAGCGAGGTGTACGGGTCCTGGAACACCATCTGGATGTTCCGGCGGACCGCCTTCAGCGCCCGGCCGGACAGCTTGGTGATGTCCTGGCCCTTGTAGAAGACCTCGCCGGCCGTGGCCCGCTCCAGCGTCATCAGGAGCTTGGCGACCGTGGACTTGCCACAGCCGGACTCGCCCACGATGCCGAGGGTCTCGCCCGCGTACAGGTCGAACGAGACGCCGTCCACGGCCTTGACCGCGCCGACCTGCTTCTTGAACAGGATGCCCTGGGTCAGCGGGAAGTGCTTGACCAGGTTGCGGACCTGGAGGATCGGCTCGCCCTGCGCCACCGGGGCGTCGATGGCGGCGACCGCCTCGGCCTCCGTGGCCGCGTCGACCGTCTCCACCGGGGTGACGCTCGGGGTGGCGTCCACGGACTTCTTCTCGATGTCAGCCATGGATCGTCTCCTTCCAGAAGTGGCAGGCGCTGCCGCGGCCCGCCTGCTCGGCACCGTCCCGGTCGGTCACCTGGTGCAGCACCGGGATCTCGGTACGGCAGATGTCCTGCGCCATCGTGCAGCGCGGGTTGAACGCGCAGCCCGAGGGGACGTTGAGCAGGTTCGGCGGCAGACCCTTGATCGCGAAGAGCTCCTGGCCCTTCTGGTCCAGCCGTGGGATCGACTGGAGGAGGCCCTTGGTGTACGGGTGCGCGGGCGCCTTGTAGATCTCGTGCACCGGCGCGGTCTCGACGATCCGGCCCGCGTACATCACGGCGATCTTGTCGGCGACGTCCGCCACCACACCGAGGTCGTGGGTGATCAGGATGAGACCCATGTTGTATTCGCTCTGGAGCTCCGAGAGCAGGTCCATGACCTGCGCCTGGACCGTCACGTCGAGAGCCGTGGTCGGCTCGTCGGCGATGATCAGGTCGGGCTCCAGGGCCAGCGCCATGGCGATCATGATGCGCTGGCGCATACCGCCGGAGAACTGGTGCGGGTAGTCCGAGACACGCGCGGCGGCCGCCGGGATCTTGACCTGGTCCATCAGCTCGATGGACTTGGCCCGCGCCTCCTTCTTCGAGAGTCCCCGGTGCACGCGGAACATCTCGCCGAGCTGGTACCCCACGCTCAGCACGGGGTTGAGGGAGGACAGCGCGTCCTGGAAGATCATCGCGATCTTCCGGCCGCGGATCTGCCGACGCTCCTCGTTGGACATCTTGAGCATGTCCTGGCCGCGGAAGAGGATCTCACCCTGCGGGATCTTGCCCGGCGGCATGTCGAGGATGCCCATGATCGCCTGCGCGGTCACGGACTTGCCCGAGCCCGACTCACCGAGCACGGCGAGCGTCTCCCCGGCGTTCACCGAGTAGTTGACACCGTTGACGGCCTTGGCCACGCCGTCCCGGGTGTGGAACTCCACGTGCAGGTCACGTACTTCGAGCAGGGGGCCGACGTGGTCGTCCCCCGAGCGCGCGGCCGGGATTTCTACGAGTTGATCGATGCTGGTCACGTGCGCCCTCCTTATCGCGTCTTCGGGTCGAGGGCGTTACGGACGGCTTCGCCGAGCATGATGAACGCCAGGACGGTGATGCTGAGCATGATCGACGGGTACAGCAGGATGTGCTGCGCCACCCGGATCTGGCTCGCGCCGTCGGAGATGTCCATGCCCCACGAGACCGTGGGTGCGGCGAGGCCGAGGCCCAGGTAGGACAGGGTCGCCTCGGCGGAGATGTAGACACCGAGCGAGATGGTCGCCACGACGATCACCGGGGCCATGACGTTCGGCAGGATGTGCCGGAACAGGATCCGGTTGGTGCCGGCGCCCAGCGCCCTGGCCGCCTGGACGAAGTCGGCCTGCTTGACGGTGATCACCGCCCCGCGCATCACACGGGCGATCTGGGTCCAGCCGAGGAAGGCCAGCGCCATGACGACCACCAGGGTGGAGCGCTCGGTGAACGCCTGGAGGACGACCATCGAACCGAGCAGGAAGGGCACGCCCAGGAAGATGTTGGTGAATCCGGAGAGCACCGCGTCGATCCAGCCGCCGAAGTAACCGGCGAGCATGCCGATCAGTCCGCCGAACACGGTCACCAGCAGCGTCACGCCGACGCCCACGATCACCGACGCGCGGGTGCCGTAGATGACACGCGCGTAGACACTGCGGCCCTGGCCGTCGTAGCCCAGCCAGCCGTCCGAACCGACCTTGCCCAGTTCGGGCTTGCTGAGGAAGTGGTGCACGAGGTCGCCCGTGGTGGGCGACGCGCCGGTGAACCAGCTCGGGAACGCCGTGATGACGATCAGGAGCAGGATGAGGACGGCCGAGATCAGGAAGTACCAGTTGCGGCGCAGGTCTATCCAGGCGTCGCCCCAGAGGCTGCGCGCCTTCTCGGTCTTGACGGCCTCGACGGGCTCGGCCGCGGACGTGGGGTCCTCGGGGGTGGTCGCGGTCTTGGTCATGTCAGGCATACCGGATCCTCGGGTCCAGGACCGCGTACAGCAGGTCGACGATGAGGCTCATGACGAGGTAGACGAGCACCAGGATGGTGACCAGTCCGACGAGGGTGGTGCCCTCGCGTCGGACGATCGACTCGAAGATGGTGCCGCCGATCCCCTTCACGTTGAACAGGCCTTCGGTGACGACCGCGCCACCCATCAGGGCGCCGAGGTCCGTGCCGAGGAAGGTGACGACCGGGATCAGCGAGTTGCGCATCAGGTGCACGCCCACGATGCGGCGCTTGGGCAGACCCTTGGCGACCGCGGTACGCATGTAGTCGGCGCGCAGGTTCTCCGCCATGGTCGTCCGGGTGAGCCGGGCGACGTAGGCGAGCGAGAGCGATCCGAGCACGATGCCCGGTGTGAAGAGCTCGCCCCAGGTGGCGTCGTTGGAGACGTTGGGCGAGATCCAGTCCAGCTGGAACGCGAACACCGACTTGACGAGGAAGCCGATCACGAAGACGGGCATCGAGATGATCAGCAGCGTGACGATGAGGACGATGTTGTCCGTCAGCTTGCCCGCGCGCAGACCGGCGATCATGCCGAGTCCGACGCCGAGGACGATCTCGATCACGAAGGCGATTCCGGCGAGTCGCAGGGTGACCGGGAACGCGTCGCCGAGAACGTCGGTGACGGGCCGTCCACTCGCGATCTGGTTGCCGAAGTCGAAGTGGAAGAGAATCCCCTTCATGTAATCCCAGTACTGCACCAGGATCGGCTGATCCAGCCCGAGTTGGTGTCTCATCGCCGCGAGGGTCGCCGGGTCGGCGCCCTTGTCCCCGAAGAGCCCGCGCACGGGGTCACCGGGCAGCGTGTAGACCATCAGGAAGATCAGCAGGGTTGTCCCGATGAAGACCGGGATCATCTGGAGCAGTCGCCGTACGACATAGCGCCCCATCGTGCCTCCATGTAAATCGGCAGCGGCAGCCGACGGGCCCTCCCGTGCGACGGACCTCCCCGATGGGTCGGTCCGAGGTGCGGAAGGGCCCCCCGGCCACTGCGTGCAGGCTTTGGTACAGGTCCGGTGTCAGTTCGGTCCGGTACCGGCCCGCTGACTACGTCGGTGTTACTTCTTGACCTCGACGCCGGTCAGGATCGGGTCGCCGTCCTGGGCGTAGTTGACGTTCTGGACCTTCTCCGAGTAACCGGCGTTGACCTTGTAGTACCAGAGCGGGATGGTCGGCATGTAGTCGGCCAGTTCCTTCTCGATCTGCTGGTAGGCCTTGACCGACTCGTCGAGCGAGGCGGCGGAGTCCGCGGCCTTGATCTGCGCGTCGAGCTCCTTGTTGGAGAAGCCGCCCTGGTTGCCGGCGGCGCCCGTCTTGAACAGGTCGCTGATGAAGTTGGCGTTGACGGGGTAGTCGAGCACCCAGCCACTGCGGAAGAAGGACTTGACCTCCTTCGCGTCACGCGCGTTCAGGTCGGCCTGGAAGTCCGTCTTGGAGTCGCCGACGCACTGGACGCCCGTCGCCTGCGTGATGCTGTTGCAGACGGCCTCCACCCACTCCTTGTGACCGCCGTCGGCGTTGAACTGGATGAAGACCTTGTTGTTCGGAACACCGCCACCCTCCTTGATGAGGGCCTTGGCCTTGGTCGGGTTGTAGGTGGTGACGTCACCCGCGGCGTTGGCCTGGTAGCCGAGGACGCCCTTGGCGACCCAGCCGGTCGCCGGCTCACGCGTGCCCTGGAGCACCGTCTTGGTGATGGTGTCCCGGTCGATCGCCATCGACAGGCCCTGGATGACCTTCGGGTCGACGTTCTTGAAGGTCGGCGAGTAGAAGGCGACACCCAGCGTCTGGATGGCGGAGTACGCCTTGTCCACGGCGCGGTCACCGAGGTCGGCCTTGTAGACCGGGAGGTCCTTCGGCGCGAGCTGGCGGAGCACGTCCACGTTGCCGGACTTCAGGTCCTCGTACGCGGTCTCGAGGGTGGTGTAGTTCTTGAAGATCACACCACCGTTCTTCGCCTTGTCCGGACCCTGGTAGTCGTCGTTGCGGACGACCTTGATCTGCTTCTTGTGGTCCCAGCTGACGAACTTGTACGCGCCGTTGCCGACCGGCTTCTCGCCGGCGGCCTTCGGGTCGGCGTAGAAGGACTCGGGCAGCGGCGAGAACACCGTGTAGCCGAGCTTGTAGGAGAAGTACGGCAGCGCGGAGTTCAGCTCGATGGTGAACGTGGTGTCGTCCACGACCTTCAGGCCGGACATGGCGTCGGCCTTCGGCTTGGCGCCCTCACCGTCGGGGTGCACGTCCGCGTAGCCCTTGATGTCGCTGAACCACGACGCGTTGGTCTGCGCGTTGGTGATGTTCGCGGCCCAGTTCCAGGCCTTGACGTAGGACTCCGCCGTGACGGGGGTGCCGTCGTGGAACTTCCAGCCGGCCTTCAGCTTGACGGTCCACAGCTTCGAGTCGGTGGTGTCCACGGACTCGGCGTTGACCATCACCAGCTTGCCGGACGGGTCGTAGTCCACGAGCTGCGAGAAGATCGCGTCCGTGACGATGCTGCCGTTCGACTCCATCGTGTTGGCCGGCTGCAGCGGGTTCTGCGGCTCGCCGACCTCGATGGAGAACATCCCGTTCGGGTCGACAGCGCCCTTGGCGCTTCCGCTGTCCTTGGCGTCGTCGTTGCCGCCGCCACAGGCCGTTGCGGCCAGGGCGATGATGGCCGCTCCCGCGACCCACTTGGCGCTCTTGGCACCGCGCATGGGTTTCCTCCTCATGAGTCCACTTATGACTACAAGAGGGGCACCTCTCGTCCATCCCCTCCCCTCTGAGGGTGATGGTCCTGGTGCCCCAAGTGTGCTCGTGAGTCGGCGCACTCCCCACAGTGCGTGACCCATTGACCCGAGCTCAATGGAGCCAACTATTGGGCACCGCGAGGCTGTAAACCACACTTAAAGGGTCTCGGTTTGACAACATCACTCCACCCCCTATGACCGAAATCCGGACAAACTGAGTCCAGACAGACACCCCCGAAACGGACTGTTAACACATGTTCCGGAGAGCAACGCCCGATAACCGGACACTGAAGTGACGAAAATCAATTGACGAAGGCCCGGCCTCCCACAGTGTCTGCGGGAGGCCGGGCCTCGTGTCAATGCTCCGTATCGGGTTCGATCCACACCGTGCACTCTCCGGCCAGTGGCCGAAAGTGATCGGCGATCAGAGAGTGCCCGGGGTCAGCGCTTGGCGCGCGACGCGGAGCGGCCGCGCTCCTTGGCGTCCAGGACGACCTTGCGGATACGCACGGTCTCCGGGGTCACCTCGATGCACTCGTCCTCGCGGCAGAACTCCAGGGACTGCTCCAGGGAGAGCTTGCGGGCCGGAACCACGTTCTCCGTGGTGTCGGCGGACGCCGCACGCATGTTGGTGAGCTTCTTCTCCTTGGTGATGTTGACGTCCATGTCGTCGGCGCGGGAGTTCTCGCCGATGATCATGCCCTCGTACACCTCGGTGCCGGCCTCGGTGAAGATGACACCGCGCTCCTGCAGGTTGACCATCGCGAACGGCGTGACCGAACCGGCGCGGTCGGCGACGAGCGAACCGTTGTGACGGGTGCGCAGCTCGCCGAACCACGGCTCGTGGCCCTCGAAGATGGAGTGCGCGATGCCGGTGCCGCGGGTCTGGGTGAGGAACTCCGTACGGAAGCCGATGAGGCCGCGGGACGGAACGATCCACTCCATGCGGACCCAGCCGGAGCCGTGGTTCGTCATGGTCTCCATGCGGCCCTTGCGGGTCGCCATGAGCTGGGTGATGGCGCCCAGGTGCTCGTCGGGCGAGTCGATGGTCATGCGCTCGATGGGCTCGTGCGTCTTGCCGTCGATCTGCTTGGTGACGACCTCGGGCTTGCCGACGGTCAGCTCGAAGCCCTCACGGCGCATCTGCTCGACCAGGATGGCGAGCGCGAGCTCACCACGGCCCTGGACCTCCCAGGCGTCCGGGCGCTCGGTGTCGAGGACGCGGAGCGAGACGTTACCGATCAGCTCGCGGTCCAGACGGTCCTTCACCTGGCGGGCCGTGACCTTGTGGCCCTTGCCGCCCTTGCCGACGAGCGGCGAGGTGTTGGTGCCGATGGTCATCGAGATGGCCGGCTCGTCGACCGTGATCAGCGGCAGCGCGATCGGGTTCTCGGGGTCGGCCAGCGTCTCGCCGATCATGATGTCGGCGATACCGGCGATGGCGCAGATGTCACCGGGGCCCGCGACCTCGGCCGGCTTGCGGGTGAGCGCCTCGGTCATGAGGAGCTCGGTGATGCGGACGTTCTGCTGGCTGCCGTCGCGCTTGATCCAGGTGACGGTCTGGCCCTTGCGCAGCTCACCCTGCTCGACGCGGCAGAGCGCGATACGGCCGAGGAAGTTGTCGGCGTCCAGGTTGGTGACGTGGGCCTGGAGCGGCGCGGCCTCGTCGTACTCCGGAGCCGGGACGTGCTCCAGGATGGTGTTGAAGAACGGCTCCAGGTCGACGCTGTCCGTGGGGACGGTGCCGTCCTCCGGCTTGGTCAGCGAGGCGACGCCGTCACGGGCGCAGGCGTAGACGATCGGGAACTCGATCTGGTTCTCGTCCGCGTCCAGGTCCAGGAACAGGTCGTACGTCTCGTCGACGACCTCGGCGATGCGGGAGTCGGGACGGTCCGTCTTGTTGATGCAGAGGATGACCGGCATCTTCGCGGCGAGCGCCTTGCGGAGCACGAAGCGGGTCTGCGGCAGCGGGCCCTCGGAGGCGTCGACGAGCAGGACGACCGCGTCCACCATCGACAGGCCGCGCTCGACCTCACCACCGAAGTCGGCGTGGCCGGGGGTGTCGATGATGTTGATCGTGATGGGTTCCCCGCCGGCCTTGGGGTGGTACTTCACCGCCGTGTTCTTGGCGAGGATCGTGATGCCCTTCTCACGCTCCAGGTCGTTCGAGTCCATCATGCGGTCGTCGAGGCTCTCGGCGGCGTGCGCGGCGAAGGCACCGGCCTGCTTGAGCATGGCGTCGACCAGCGTGGTCTTGCCGTGGTCGACGTGGGCGACGATGGCTACGTTACGGATGTCGTGGCGCGTGGGCATGGGTGGAATGCGCTTCTCTCGGATCGTGGGATCAGGCGTCGCAGTCGGTCTCAGGTCCTCGTACGCCCCGCCGGGCTGACACGCCACGGCTTGTCCCATGGTACGGGCCAGCCGCGCGCGGGGCTTCCCGGCCCGATCCGCGAGACCGCTCTGCCCCCAGGATTCAACGGATATTCAGCGCGGGGACCGGTCGCGGACCGGCCCACGAACGCCGAAAGCGGCCGCCGAGACCGTCCGCCGGCCCCCTCCCGCGAGCACCCGCGCGGGCCGGGACGGGGGCCCGCAGACCCCCCGGACGCGACCGTGCCCGCCGGGTCGGTCCGGCGGGCACGGTCGTGGGGGGACGAGGGGTACGAGGGGTACGAGGGCGGGTCCCCGCTACTCGGTCAGGCGGGCCGGGGCGCCCGCGGCCTTCTTGCCCTTGAACCCGATGTCCTGGTAGCGCGGCGTCCCGAAGCCGAAGGCCCCGACGTTCACGAGCTTCTTGTCGACCGCGACCAGCTGCGGGCGCTGGTAGAGCGGAATCGAACCGGCGGCGGCCCAGATCCTGGCGTCCGCCTGCTTCATCAGGTCGCGCGAGGTCTTCTCGTCCAGGGTCGCGACCGCCCGGTCGAAGAGCTGGTCGATGTAGTCGGTGCCGACCCGGGTGTAGTTCTGCTCGACGACCAGCGATCCGTCCGAGGCGGGGACGGGCTTGGCGAAGATGGGGCGGCCGTCCGTGGCGGGATAGGCGCTGACCGGCCACGAGTAGAGCGCCAGGTCGTACTCGCCGGAGGCGATGTGGTCCTTGAAGTAGCTCGCGTCGGAGACCTTGGTGATCACCGTGGAGATGCCGACGGAGTCGAGCATCGCCGCGATCTTCTCGCCGACCTTGCGCAGGGCCGCCGACTCCGCCCCCGAGGGGAGCACGAACCGGAGGCTCAGCGTCTTTCCGTCCTTGCCGATCCGGCTGCGTACCGCCGCGTGCCGGGCCGGTGCGGCGGGCCGCGCCGGGGCGGCGGTGCCCACGGGGGCGTACAGACCGGGGGCTCCCCCGGCCTTGCGGTCGCGGAGGGAGACCTGGGCGGCGGAGTCGTCGTCGCCCGGCTTGTTGTCGTCCCCGACGATGTAGCGCCCGGCGTTCCCGGCGTCGGCCTTCTCGTCGGCGGCGGCCTTGTCGGCGGTGGACGCCCCGGTGGAGGACGTTCCGGTGGACGCCCCGGTGGAGGGCGTCCCGTCGGCGCTGTCGGTGCTGCTGCCGGTGCTGCCGGTGCCGGTCTTCGCGGTGCTCGCCGCGTCGGCCTCCGTGTCGGTCTTCGCGGCTTCCGTGGCTTCCGCGCCCGCCGCCCCGTCCGACGCCCCCTCCGACGCGTCCGCGTCCGCCTCCTCGTCCGCGTCCGCCGAGGCGGAGGCCTTCGCCTTCGTCCCGGCCTCGCTGCCGGCCTCGGTGCCCTTGGGCTTCCGGGCGCCGCCGCCCGGGGTCCAGCCCGCGTCCGCGAGCAGGGCCAGGGCCTCCGCGGTGTCCTGGTCGCCGATGGCGCCGCTGCTGTCCGTGTATCCGGGCTGGCCGAGCATCGCGAGGTGGCTGCCGAGCGGCTCGGCGGGCAGCCCCAGCGGCTTCAGGACGGAGTCGGCGATCTCCTGGCGGTCGATCGCGCGGGCCACCGCCCGCCGCACCCGTTCGTCGGCCAGCGGGCCGGACTCCCCGTTGAGCGCCAGCTGCGTGTAGGCGGGCTCCAGGGACTTGCGTACGACGTAGGAGCGCAGGCCCGCCTGCTCGGCCTCGTACGCCTCCGCCGCCTCCTTGGTCTTCTCCCGGGCCGCCTGAGCGATCTCGGCCGCCTCCTCGTCCGAACCGTGCGCGAGCGCCCAGGAGCGCAGGGCGGCGGCGGGGGTGAGGTCGGCCTGGGGGCCGTGGGTGAGCGGGCGGCCGTTGCGGCCGTCGTCGCGGGAGGCGAGGCGGATGCGCTGCGCGTCGCTCCCGTCGATGTCGGCCACGTCCACCGTGCCCTCGGCGAGCGCCTCGCCCCGGTCCTTGGGGGCGACCGCGCGGAAGACGATCTTCTCCAGCTTCGCCGTGCCGCCCCACCAGCGGGGGTCGCGGACGAGGGTGACGGTCTTGGCGTCCTTGTCCACGGAGCGGAGCTTGAACGGTCCGGCGGTGTTCTTCAGGGTGGTGCGGGCCCCGTCGTTGAAGGAGGCCGGGGAGCCCATGACCTCCTTGGGGTACAGCGGCGAGAAGAGCGAGCGCCAGTCGCCGTACGGCTTCGAGAAGGTGACCCGGACCTGGAGGTCGTCGTGGCCGCGTTCGATCTTCTCGATCCGCTCGTACCCGGCGTTGCGCGCGGTCCAGTAGGCGGAGTCCTTGCCGCTCAGCGCACGCCACTGGGCGACGAAGTCCGGGGCGCCGATCTCGCGGCCGTCGCTCCACACCGCGCGCTGGTTGAGCTTGTAGAGGACGACCTGCTTCGGTTCCCGGTCGATGACCTTCGCGGACTCCAGGTAGTCCGGGTTGAGCTTCGGCTGTCCCGTCGCGTCGAGCGGGAAGAGGTTCGGCAGGAGCGCGCCGGTGACCCGGGTGGTGGAGCTGTCCGCGTCCGCCTGGAAGGTGTTGAGGGTGGCGGGCACCGCGTCGACGGCCCAGTTCAGGCTGGATCCCTGGGCGATCGCGCCGCGGGCGGCCGGGGCGATGTCCTGGGGGACGCCGAGGACCGCCTTCTCGTCTCCGGAGCCGCAGCCGGCCAGTGCCGGGATGGTGAGCACACCCGCGGTGAACAGCGCGAGGGTGCGGCGCTTGCGGGCGGTCCCGCGCGGGACGCCGACGTGGGACATGGCTGGTACCTCCGGGGCCGGAACGGACCACCCCGTACCGGAATGGACCGGATGACAGTTACCTGACGATCTGATGGCATTAGCGGTTGATCACACCGCTGACGCCTCCCCACTGAAAGCGCCTGCGCGCGTGGGTCGTCACCGACACGTCGGCAGGCCGGGAAACCTCACCCGCGCGGGGGCACCGGAGTGCGCCGTCCGGGGTCCCGCCGGGCTCCGGACGCACCCGTGCCCCGGGGGTCCGGCGGGTTTCGCCGGGTCCGGGGCACGGAGGGGGCCCGTACCGGCCGTACGCGGGAGGTGGCGCGTCGCGGCCGGTGTGCGGGGAGGGATCAGCCGAGGAGCTTGATGATCTCCGCGGTGGTGGCGGTCTCGCCGAGGCGCGGGAAGATCTTCTCGACCGAGTTGGCGTGCGAGTCGGCGTCCATGTCGCTGATCGCGTCGGTCACGACGGTGACGTTGTAGCCGTACTCGCTGGCGAAACGGGCGGTGGACTCGACACCGATGCTGGTGGCGACACCGAGCAGCACGATCTGGGTGATGCCGCGGCGGCGGAGCTGGAGGTCCAGGTCGGTGCCGTAGAAGGCGCCCCACTGCTGCTTGGTGACGACGATGTCGCTGTCCTGGCGGCCGAGGCCGGGGACCAGGTCGGCCCAGTCGGCCGGCGGCCGGCCGCCGCCGTGGCCGGCCTCGGTGCGGCCCGGGGCACCGCCGGTGACGCGGACCAGCACGACCGGCAGGTCCTTGGCGCGGAAGGCCGCGGAGAGCTCGGCGGCCTTGGCGACGATCTCGTCACCCGAGTGGATGATCGGGAGCTCCAGGATGCCCTTCTGCAGGTCGATGACGACGAGCGCGGTCTTCGCGTCGAGGGTGGTGGTCATGGGACGTACTCCTTGCTGTGTGGTCCGGCCCGCTGGTACGGGGCCGGGATGGTGCGGTCTCAGGTCGTGTCCGGCCCGCCCCACGGGAAGGGGCGGACACGGCCTGCGTGGGGGGTGTGGTCTTCAGTGCGCCTGCGGGGTGCGCAGCGCCCGGTCCGTGAGGGTCAGGCCGATCAGCAATACCCCGAGTCCGGCGGCGATCCACGCCATGAGGTGCAGACCGGCGTCCGTGGCGGCCTGGCCGTAGGCGAGGGCGATCATGCTGGAGGCGGTGATCGCGCCGATGTACTGCGCGGTGCGCTGGAGCCCGGCCGCCGAGCCGATGGACTCGGCCGGGGCGAACTGGGCGACCGCCGCCTGGTTGCTCGTACCGATCAGCCCCTGCGGGATGCCGAAGCAGGCGCCCGCGAGCAGGAGCAGGACGAGCGGGGAGTCCCCGGTGAGGAAGACCAGGACCACCGAACCGACGGTGAGCAGCAGGCAGGCCAGCGTGAGCGGCCCCCGGATGCCCTTCGTACGGGCTCCGAGGAGCGAGCAGGCCAGGGCGGCGACGGACATGGGGAGCATCAGCAGACCGGTCTCGCCGGAGGAGAACCCGCGGACCTCTTCGAGCCACTGCGTCAGTCCGTACATCACGCAGTAGACGAGCAGGTAGCCGAGGCCGTGCCGCAGGTACGTACGGGTGAGCGCGCCGTTGGAGACGAGCACCCGCAGGTCGATGAAGGGCTTGGGGGTCCGCAGCTGCCACCGGATCAGCACGGCGCCGACCACCACGAAGGGCAGCAGCAGCCACCAGTTCGGGTGGGCCAGGTCGAGCAGGAAGAAGGCGAGCAGCGTGAGGGCGGTGGAGAAGAGGCCGATGCCGAGCGGGTCGATGTCGGTCTTCGGACGGCTGCCGTCGGCGGCGCGCACGCGGGGCCGGTCGGCCGGGATCCACCAGAGCGCGGTGACGAGCGCGATCAGCGCGACGGGCACGTTGACCGCGAAGATGCCCCGCCAGCCGACGAGCATCACCAGCACGCCGCCGAGCGTCGGGCCGACGGCGGTGCTGCCGACCGCGGCGAACGAGAGCCGGGCGAGGACCGGGCGCGGCGGGGTACGGCCGACCCGGAGGCCCTCGTAGCGGAGGATCGACATCGAGGCCGGGTAGGCGGCGGCGCTGCCGATGCCCAGCAGCAGCCGGGAGACGAGCAGCCAGGTGAAGGAGAGGGCGAAGGCGCCGACCAGGCCGGAGATCAGGACCACGACCAGACCGGCGATGAAGACCCGGCGCGGACCGATGGAGTCGGCGAGTTTGCCGAGCACCGGCTGCGCGACGGCGCTGGTGAGGTAGAGGACGGAGATCAGCCAGGCGGTACCGGCCGCGCCGACGTGATAGCTGTGCCCGATCGCGACCAGGGCGGTCGAGATCATGGTGGTGTTGAGCGGGTTGACCAGCGAACCGATCAGCAGGGGCGCCGTGAGGCGGCCGCCGAAGCCCGGCTGCTCGGGGGCCGGGGAGGCGCTGCCCGCGCTCCCGGCCGGGGCGGCGGGACCGGGAATTCCGGTCGCCGCCGCGGGTATGAGCGGTGGGGTCGCGGCCTGTGTGCCGCGCACCGCGCTCACTGCTCCACCAGCCGGTTGAGGAGGGTGACGGCCGTCGCGACGGTCTGCCGCTCGGACTCGTCCATCTCCGCGCCGAGCGCCTCGGCCAGCCAGTCGTGCTTGGCGGCCCGGACGCCGGCGAGCGTGGCCCGGCCGGCCTCGTTGACGGAGACGAGCGACTTGCGCCCGTCCTCGGGGTCGGGGGCCCGGTCGACCAGATCCTGGCTCTCCAGCGCGGCGAGCGTCAGCCGCATGGACTGCGGGCGTACGTACTCCGCCCGCGCGAGGGCCGCCGTGGTGGCGGGCCCTTCGCTCTCCAGCCGGGCCAGCACGGACCGCTGCGACGGGGTGAGCAGGCTCTCGGCGGACTCGGTGCGCAGCTTGCGGAGCAGCCGGCTCACCACCGCCGCGAGCCGCACGGCCACCACGTCCGGTGCGGGGTCGTCCGCGGGGGGCGTGGCAGGCTGCGTGGCTGAGGTTTCGGTCGTATCGGGCATTTCTCCACCGTAGAAGATGTGCAGACCATCTTGCAAGTTTGCCTGTCCATCTTGCCGGGTCGCTGGAAGTCCCGGACCTCCGGGGCATGGCGCCACGCGGAGACCCCGGCCCCCAGGGGTGCGACACCCCCCGGACGTTCCGGGGTGCGCACCCCCGGCCGCACTGCCCGCTTCGGGTGATGTCCGGAACGTCACCTTGTGCCTCCGCACCCCCGCGATCTAGGGTGAATGCGCTTTCATCGCGCGTTTTCCGATCATGCACATTCCGACCGTGCACACCCCGGCCCCGCGCGGTGCGGCATCCCAGGCAGACAGCCGGCGCACGCCTCGGGCATGTGGCCGCGAACGAAGAAGCGGACGGTCCCGGTCGAGTGAGCGCCCCCACGGTGTACGACGTCGCGGAGCGATCCGGCGTCTCCATCGCCACGGTCTCCCGTGTGTACCGCACCCCGGACTCGGTCCGGCCCCAGACCCGGGAGCGGGTCCTGGCGGCGGCCCGGGAGCTGGGTTACGTACCGAGCGGGAACGCCCGGGGCCTGGCCAGCCGCACCACGGGCGTGCTCGGGCTCTGCTTCCCCGACTACGCCGACCCGGACGCCGAGACGGCGGCGGCCCTCAGCGACGGCGACGACGACAACGCCGTGATGCTCTACTCCGACCAGATCATCCGGGGCATGGAACGGGCCGCCCGCCGGCACGGTTACGCCCTGCTGATCGCCGCCTCGCTGGACGGCGGGCCCGAGAGCCTGGTGGCGAAGGTCGCGGGACGGGTCGACGGCTTCGCCGTCCTCGCGCGGACCGTGCCGACCGAGGACCTCGACGTCATCTCGCGCCGCCTCCCGGTCGTGATGCTCGCCGGCCCCCGCGAGATAGACCACCTCGACCACGTGGAGGTCGCCAACCGGGACGGCGAACGCGAACTCGCCCGGCACCTCATCGACGACCACGGGCTGCGCCGCCTGGTCTTCGTCGGCGGCGAGGCGGACTCCCCCGACGCGGAGGCCCGGTTCGACGGCTTCCGGCAGGCGTGCCGGGAGGCCGGGCTGCCCGTACCGGACCAGCCCGAGCTGCGCGTCGCGATGATGACCCAGGCGGAGGGCGCCCGCGCCGCCGAGGTCCTGCTCGACCGCGCGGACGAGGCCGGGGCCGTCCGGCCCGAGGCGATGCTCTTCGCCAACGACCAGATGGCCGTGGGGGCCCTGCAGGCGCTGGAGCGCCGGGGGGTGCGGGTACCGGAGGACATCGCGGTGACCGGCTTCGACGGCATCCCGCTGAGCCGTCTCGTACGCCCGGCCCTGACCACGGTCCGCCAGCCCATCCGGCGGCTCGGCGAGGAGGCGGCGGAGCTGCTGGTGAAGCGCCTCGGCGACCGCGACCGCGATCCGGTCTCGGTGGAGCTCCCGGTGGCCCTGGCCCGCCGCGAGAGCTGCGGCTGCGGGTAGCGCGGGGGCGGGGCGGCGGGGCCGCGAGCGGGGCGGGCGGGGGCGCGAGGCGCACTCCCGCCGACTCGCCGACTCGCCGTCTCGCCGTTTCGCACTCCCGCCGACTCGCCGTCCCGCCGTCTCGCCGTTTCGCCGTCCCGCCGTCCCGCCGTCCCGCCGTCTCGCCGTTCGGGAACCGTGAAGCCCGTGGACGCCCGGTACGGCGGGTGCCATGATCGCGCCGTCGGCCGGGCACGGGTTCCGGCACGCCTGGGGGGATCATGAAGTTCTACGTGGGCATACCGCTCGTCGCACTCGCTCTGGTCATCGGCGCTTCGGGCATCGCCGCGGTCGCGCGCGGCTGGGTGCTCCCCTTCAACCGGGGCCGGGTCCGCAACGTCCGCCTCTTCGGCTGGGGCCAGACACTGGTGGCCCTCTCGCTGCTCGGGCAGGGTGCCTTCCTGCTGCTCCTGGGCGGCACGTCCAGGGCCCTCCCGCCGGTCTACCCGGTCTGGAACCTGGTCCTGCTGGCAGGGATCGCCCTGATGGGCGTGAGCCAGCGGGCGGGCGGTGTCCGCCGGGGCCGGTGACGCGGCCCCTTCCCGTGCGGCGCCTCACTCCCCGGGGCCGGTGACGCGGCCCCCCTCCCGCGCGGCGCCTCACTCCCCGAGGTGCTCGCGGAAGAACCGTGCGCGGTGCGCGCGCAGTCCGCGGACCTCCTCCGCGATGCCCCGGTACACGAAGTGCCCCGCGGTCAGCACCCGGAGCTCCCGCACCCCGGCCAGCGCGTTGTACACGGCGAACTGGCCCGGCGGCGGTACGGCGGGGTCGAACAGGGCCGCCGCGACGAGCGTCGGCAGGGTCAGCCGGGTCGCCGCCGTCGCCGCGTCGAAGTAGGCCAGCACCTCGGCGACTTCGGGGTGCTCCCGGTGGTGGGCGCGTACCGCCTCGCCGCTTCCGGTGCACGGGAGCGTGAGGCGCAGCGGGTGGTTGCCGAAGGTCGGCACGGTGAGCTGGGCGGCGCCGAACCGCTCGTCCCAGGGCAGCGCGAGGGCGCCGAGCCCGCCGCCGAAGCTCTCGCCGAGGTAGCCGAGGCGCGGCGCTCCCGGCAGCTCCAGCTCCGGTACGAGCGCGAGCAGCGCGGAGGCGGCGCACCAGAGGTCGGCCACGCACCCGCCGAGGACGTACGTGTCGCGGGCGCCGATGCCGGTGAGGACGTGCGCGTCCGCGGTGTCGGGGATGCCCGGGACGAGCCCCCGGGTGCCCATCCCTCGTACACAGGGCAGGATCGCCGCCGCCCCGGGCAGCGGGAGCGGCAGGTCGGGGCCGGGCCGGTCGCGCCCGCCGTAGCCGTGCCCGACGACGAAGCCGTACCGGGCTTCGCCCACGCCCCCGGGCGAAGACGCGTCCTGCGGGAGGGCGACCCAGCCGCCCAGCCGCACCCCGCCGACCGAGGTGTACGTCACCCCGTGGACGCGTACTCCGTCCCGCTCCTCCTCCACCGGGCCGAGCTCAGGCGCGGTGTCGACCGCGATGGCTTCCTCGTACCGGCCGCGCCAGAACGCCTCGAAGTCCTCGGGGGCGGCGGGGGCGGGGACGCCCAACAGGGTTGCGCGGGTGTGGCCGTGGCGCGGGTCGAAGGGGAACGCGTGGGCAGGTGAGGGCATACGCCCGACAGTACGACCCGCCCGCACGGACCCGGCCACCCCCCTCAAGCCTGACTAATCGGTCACAAGGTTTCATCTTTCGCATACATGGCGCTTACCTTCGAAAGCCGCAGCTTCCTCATGTCCGGGACTTTGCCGGAATGTGACGCAGAACCCTCTTGCGGATTTCTGAGCGTGTGTCGCAAAGTGATGTATGCGCTTACAGGCAGCGCATACATTCGGATTGCTCAAGGAGGAGCCCTCCATGCCCCGCACCGCCAGAATCACCGTCTCCGCCGGGATAGCGGCCGCTCTCGCCTTCGGCATCACCGCTTGTGGCGGCTCCGGAAGCGGCTCCGTCGCCGCCGACAAGAAGCAGACGCTGACCGTCTGGGCCATGGGTGCCGAGGGTGAGAAGCTCGCCGACGTCGCCAAGGTCTACGAGAAGGCCCACCCGAACGTCACGGTGAAGGTGACTCCGGTCGGCTGGGACGTCGCCCACCAGAAGCTGGTCTCCGCGGCTGCCGCCGGCACCATGCCGGACGTGGCCCAGATGGGCGGCAGTTACATGGGCGAGTTCTCCGACCTCGGTGTGCTGGAGCCGGTCGACACCAAGACCTTCGCCGAGAAGGACTACTTCCCGGCGGGCTGGAGCCAGGGCGAGGTGGACGGCACCGCCTACGGCGTGCCGTGGTACGTCGACACCCGCGTCCTCTACTACCGCACCGACCTGGCGAAGAAGGCCGGCATCACCAAGGCTCCGACCACCTGGAAGGAGATGCAGGCCCTCGCCACCGCGTACCAGAAGGACGCGGGCACCAAGTGGGGCCTCTCCATCCAGCCCAGCGGTCTGGACACGGTGCAGAACTTCTACCCGTTCCTGTACTCGGCCGGCGGCGACATCATCGACGACAAGGGCAAGGTCGTCATCGACAGCCCCGCCGCCGTCAAGGCGCTGAAGGAGTACGGCTCCTACTTCGACAAGGGCCTCTCCAACAAGTCGGTGCAGCCCGGCTACGACGTGGTGAAGGACTTCGGCAACGGCCGCGTCCCGATGTTCTTCGGCGGTCCGTGGCACGTGACCCTCCTCAACGAGGGCCAGCCGCAGCTGAAGGGCAAGTGGGCCGTGGCGAACGTACCGGCCGACGCCTCCTCCACCTCGATGGCGGGCGGCTCCTCCCTGGTGATCTCCAAGGACAGCGAGCACAAGGCCGCGGCCACCGAGTTCATCAAGTACCTGACCGGCACCGAGGGCCAGGCCGACTGGTACAAGCGCACCAAGGACCTGCCGGCGAACACGAACGCGTGGACCTCCGGCACCCTCGCCGACGACGCCGACCTCCAGGTCTTCAAGAAGCAGATGGACACCGCCAAGGCGTCCCCGACCCTCTCGAACCTGACGGAGATCACCGACAAGGTCGACCAGGCCATCGCCAAGGTGACCCAGGGCAAGGCTTCGGCCGAGGACGCGCTGAAGACCGCGCAGTCCCAGATCGAAAGCCTCGTGAAGTAGGAGCCATGAGCACCGTGACCGGAAAGGCCGCGCAGACGGCCAAGGGACCGGAAGGGCGGGCGACCGCGAAGTCGCCCGCCGCCGGGCCCGGCGCATCGCAGGGCCGTCAGGTCCGCAGGAAGCCGCTGGGGAGGCAGAACGCGGCGGGCTGGCTCTTCTCCACCCCGTTCCTCGTCCTGTTCCTCGTCTTCATGGCCTTCCCGATCCTCGCCACCCTGGTGATGAGCTTCACCGACTTCGGGCTGCGCAACGTGACGCACCCGCTGGACGCGAAGTTCATCGGCTTCGAGAACTACGTCAACCTCTTCGGTGACGACAAGTTCCTGAGGTCGCTGCTGAACACCGGGTACTTCGTGGTCGTCGGCGTACCGCTGACCATCGTGATCGGCCTGGTCGTCGCCGTACTGCTGAACAACGGCATCGACCGCGCCCGGACGTTCTTCCGGGTGGGCTTCTACGCCCCGGTGGTCACCACCATCGTCGCGGTCGCCGTGGTGTGGCGGTTCGTGCTCGACCCGAGCGACGGCCTGATCTCGGGCCTGTTCTCCGAAGTCGGCCTCACCGGGCCGGACTTCCTCGGGTCCGAGGCGCTCGCCATGCCGTCGATGATCGTCATGGCGGTCTGGCGGAACGTCGGTACGGTCATGGTGCTCTTCATCGCCGGCCTCCAGGCCATCCCGACCGAGGTCCGGGAGGCCGCGCGCCTCGACGGCGCGGGGATCTGGAGCGAGTTCAGGGGCATCACCGTCCCGCTGCTGCGGCCGACGATGCTCTACGCCACGGTCATCACCACCATCGGCTACCTCAACGTCTTCGAGGAGCCGTTCGTGATGACCCAGGGCGGGCCCTCCGACTCGACCCTCACCGTCTCGCTGAACATGTACCGCGAAGGCTTCAACTTCTTCCACATGGGTTACGCCAGTGCCATGGCGTACGTCCTGTTCGTGGTGATCATGGCCATCACGGTGCTCCAGCTCCGACTGCTGAAGGACAACACCAAATGAGCGCCACCAACGCACCCGGCACGCTGCGGACGGCGCCGTCGAAGGAGCAGCGCCCGTCGCGGGGCTCCGCGTCCAAGGGCTCCGTACCGCAGGCGACGAAGCCGCGCTCGGGCTTCCGTCCCGGCCGCGTCCTCGTCTACGTGCTGCTCTCGGTCGGACTGCTGGTCATGTCCGCGCCGTTCCTCTGGATGGCGCTCTCGTCCTTCAAGACCACGGCCGACCTCTCGGCCAGCCCGCCGGTCTGGATCCCGTCCACCTGGACGCTGGACAACTTCCGCGAACTGCTCGACAAGCTGAACCTGCCGCTCTACTTCATGAACTCCGTGATCGTGGCGGTGCTGGTCACCGTCTGCAATCTGGTGTTCTGCTCGATGCTCGGCTACGCGCTGGCCAAGCTGAAGTTCGCCGGCCAGAACAAGATCTTCGGCCTGGTGCTGGGTGCGCTGATGGTGCCCGGCAACCTGATGCTGCTGCCGCTCTTCGTCCTGATGAGCAAGCTCGGCCTGATCGACTCGTACGCCGGTCTGGTGCTGCCGTTCGCGGCGGGCGCCTTCGGGGTCTTCCTGATGCGGCAGTTCATGCAGTCGATCCCGGACGAGCTGCTGGAAGCGGCCCGGATGGACGGCGCCGGCGAGTGGTACATCTTCTGGCGGATCGTGATGCCGCTGGTGAAGCCCGCCCTCGCGACCCTGTCGATCTTCACCTTCCTCGGTTCCTGGAACAACTTCGTCTGGCCGCTGATCGCGACCAACGACCCGGACAAGTACACGCTGCCGGTCGCGCTCGCGACCTTCGCCACCGACCCGAACAAGGCCGGCGGATCGAACGGCGTGCTGATGGCCGGTGCCTTCCTCGTGGTCCTGCCGGTGCTGATCCTCTTCATCGCCCTGCAGCGCCACTTCACCCAGGGCATCGCCACCGCCGGCATGAAGTAGGGCCCGCCCGCACGTCCGGCCGCCCCGGTCCGCGCCCCGCCCGGCGCGGACCCCCCTGACACCCGCACCACCCGCACCACCCGCACCACCCCGCACGGGCCGCGCACGGAGAGCCGCGAGCCCGCCCCCTCACGCACCAGAAAGACACTCCGCGATGACGCACACCCCGGTCCCGTTCCCCGAAGGCTTCCTGTGGGGCGCCTCCACCGCCGCCCACCAGATCGAGGGCAACAACACCAACAGCGACTGGTGGGTCAAGGAGCACTCCGCCGGCACCAACATCCAGGAGCCCAGCCTCGACGCCTGCGACAGCTACCACCGCTGGGACGAGGACATGGACCTGCTGGCCTCCCTCGGCTTCACCGACTACCGGTTCTCCATCGAGTGGGCGCGCATCGAGCCGGCCGAGGGCCACTTCTCCCGCGCCGAACTGGCGCACTACCGCCGCATGGTGGAAGGCGCCGTCGCCCGCGGCCTGCGCCCGATGATCACCCTGCACCACTTCACCGTGCCGCAGTGGTTCGAGGCGCGCGGCGGCTGGACGGCCGAGGGTGCCGTCGAGCTGTTCGCCCGGTACGTCTCCGCCTGCGCCCCGGTCATCGCCTCGGACGTCAGCCACGTCTGCACCATCAACGAGCCGAACATGATCGCCGTGATGGCGGGTCTCGCCAAGCGCGGCGAGATCGGCTTCCCGCCGGCCGGTCTGCCCTTCCCCGACGAGGACACCACCGTCGCCGTCATCGCCGCGCACCACGCGGCCGTGAAGGAGGTCCGCGCGATCGACCCGTCGATCAAGGTCGGCTGGTCCGTCGCCAACCAGGTCTACCAGGCCCAGCCCGGCGCCGAAGAGGTCACCGCCGCCTACCGCCAGCCGCGCGAGGACGTCTTCATCGAGGCGTCCCGCGGCGACGACTGGATCGGCGTGCAGTCCTACACCCGGACGAAGATCGGCACCGACGGCCCGATCCCGGCGCCCGCCGACGTCGAGCGCACCCTCACGCAGTGGGAGTACTACCCCAGCGCGGTCGGCCACGCGCTGCGCCACACCGCCGAGCTGGTCGGCCCCGAGGTCGCGCTGATCGTCACCGAGAACGGCATCGCCACCGACGACGACACCCGCCGCGCCGACTACTACGCCGGTGCGCTGAACGAGGTCGCCGCCGCCATGGAGGACGGGCTCAACATCCAGGGCTACCTGGCGTGGAGCGCGCTCGACAACTACGAGTGGGGCTCGTTCAAGCCGACCTTCGGCCTGATCGCCGTGAACCTGGAGACGTTCGAGCGCACCGCCCGCGACTCCGCGAAGTGGCTGGGCTCGCTCGGCCGCACCCGCGAACTCCCGCGCCTCGCGGGCTGATCCCGGCATCGGCGGCCCACTGGCGCCGCCGCCCCTGAACGGGGGAGTTCCTGACCGGCTCCCCACCCGGTGCGGACGGCGGTCCTGACCCGCCGCCGGCCTCCACCGAACCACGCCCCGGCGCGGCCGAAGCCCACACTCCGGCCGCGCCGTCGGCATGTCCGGGCACCCTCCGTCCCCGTGCAACGGTCCGATCGCGTGACGTGCCCCGCCCCCCGATCGGACCGGCCCCCTCCCAGGCCCCGCGCCCCCGCCGGATGCTCGGGTCGCGGGGGGTCAAAGGTGGCCATAGCCTCCCAGATGTGACGCCTCCCGCGACCCGTATCCGCAGCTCCCGACCCGGCCTGGCCCTGCTCGGCGTGCTGTTCGCGGCCTGTTGGCTGGCCGCCGGGACCGCCGCCCCGGCGCGGGCGGACAACCCCGTCACGCTGTCCCGGGACGGGCAGATCACCGACCGGACCGGAGCGCTCGGGGACCGTACCGGGGAGGTGGAGGCGGCCCTCGACTCGCTCTTCGACGAGCGGCGGGTGCAGCTCTTCGTCGTGTACGTACGCGATTTCTCCGGCCGCTCCTCGCAGAGCTGGGCCGACGAGACCGCCACCCGCAACGGTCTGGGCCAGGACGACGTGCTGCTGGCCGTCGCCACCCACGACCGGCAGTACGCGTACTCCGTGGACGAGGCGTCCCGGCTCACCGACGAGCAGCTGAGGGACGTGGCGAGCACCGCGATCGTGCCGGCGCTGCGGGCGAACGACTGGGCGGGTGCGGCGATCGGCGCGGCGAACGGGTACGCCGCCGTGCTCGCGGGGCAGCCGGTGCCCGCGCCCTCGCTCTCCCCCGGCGCGGCCGATCCCGGGTCGAGCGGCTCGGGCGGCACCGACGCCGGTGACTTCCTGCTCCCGGCGGTCCTGCTGGTCGCGGTCGTCGCGGTCGCGGCGTACGCCTTCGCCCGGCGCAAGCGGCGGGCGAAGACCCGTACGACTCCGGCCGCCACCGGCTGGGGCACCGCGGCGCCCGGTGCGGCGGCCGGCGAACCACCCGTCCCGCTGCCCGAGTTGGACGCCCGCGCCAAGGAGCTGCTGGTGGACACCGACGACGCGGTACGCACCAGCGAGGAGGAACTGGGCTTCGCCTCGGCCCAGTTCGGCGAGGAGGCGGCGGCACCGTTCGCGGCGGCGGTGACACGTGCCAAGAGCGAGCTGACCGCGTCCTTCCGGCTGCGCCAGCAGCTCGACGACACGATCCCGGAGGACGAGCCGACCCAGCGGCGGATGCTGGCGGAGATCATCAGCCGCTGCACCGCCGCCGACGAGCAGCTCGACGCGGTGTCGGCCGACTTCGACCGGCTGCGGGACCTGGAGCAGAACGCCCCGCAGGCACTGTCCGAGGTGGAGTCGACCTTCCGCGAGCTCGCCGGCCGTACGGCGACGGCGGGTTCGACGCTGGACGCGATGCGTACGGACTACGCGCCCTCGGCCGCCGCCCCCGTCGCGGACGACGTCGAACAGGCCAAGGAGCGCCTGGTCTTCGCCACGTCCTCCCTCAACCAGGCCCGCCAGGCGGTGGACGGCGGCGACAACTCCCGGGCCGCCGTGTTCGTACGGGCGGCGGAGAGCGCGGTGCGCCAGGCCGCGACCCTGGTGGACGCCGTGGAACGGCGGGCCGCCGAACTCGCCGAGGCCGCCTCCCGCATCCCCGCCGCGCTCACCGAGATGGAGACGGACCTCGCGGACGCGCACGGGCTGCTGCGGGGCACCGCGCAGGGCGTCTCCACGGCCGACCTCCAGGGGCGGATCGGCCGGGCGGAGGCGGTGCTGCAGGACGTACGGGGCGAGGTGGCGGGCGGACGTTACGACCCCATCGACGCGCTGCGCCGGCTGGAGGAGGCGGACGCGGCACTGGACGAGTCGCTGGCCGGGGCGCGCGAACGGGACCAGGGCAACGCCCGGGCCCGTCCGCTGCTGGACCAGGCGATGCTCTCCGCCCGCTCGGCGGTCTCGGCCGCCGCCGACTACATCACGACGCACCGGGGCGCGGTCGGCAGCCAGGCCCGTACCCGGCTCGCGGAGGCCCAGCGCCACGCGGAGCAGGCCGGGCAGCTCGCCGCGGGCGGCGATCCGCAGCGCGCGCTCGCCGAGGCGCAGCGGGCCGACGCGCTGGCCGGGCAGGCCCAGGCCCTCGCCGAGCAGGACGTACGCGCCTTCGACAGCCGTTCCGGTCCGGGCGGGATGCGCGGCGGGGGCGGCGGAATGGGCGGGGCCGTCCTGGGCGGCATCCTCCTCGGCGGGCTCCTCGGCGGCGGCGGGCGGGGCGGCGGCCGCGGGTTCGGCGGCGGCTTCGGCGGGGGCGGCGGGTTCGGCGGGGGCGGCTTCGGCGGCGCGGGGCCCGGCAGCTTCGGCGGCGGAGGTACGCGGGGCCGCCGAGGCGGTGGTGGCCGTTTCTGACCGGGCTCCGTCCCCGTACAGCCCGCATTCCCGTCCCAGGCGAACCGTCCCCACTCCAGGAGAGGAGCTCCCATGTCGAAGCAGACGATTCTCGGCCGTGTCACCCAGCTCGCGAAGGCGAACATCAACGCGCTCATCGATCAGGCCGAGGACCCGCAGAAGATGCTGGACCAGCTGATCCGCGACTACACCAACAACATCGCGGAGGCCGAGCAGGCGGTCGCCGCGACCATCGGCAACCTGCGGCTGATGGAGCAGGACCACGCGGAGGACGTGGCGGCGGCGAAGGAGTGGGGCGGCAAGGCGCTCGCGGCCAGCCGCAAGGCGGACGAGCTGCGGGCCTCGGGCTCGGCGGCGGAGGCGGACAAGTTCGACAACCTCGCCAAGGTCGCGCTGGGCCGCCAGTTGCAGTCGGAGAAGGAGGCGCGGACGGCCGAGCCGACGATCGCCTCGCAGACCGAGGTGGTGGACAAGCTCAAGGCGGGGCTCGACCAGATGAAGGCCAAGCTGGGCGAGTTGAAGGCGAAGCGGGACGAGCTGGTGGCCCGCGCCAAGTCCGCCCAGGCCCAGAACCGGATGATGGACGCGGTGAAGTCGATCGACGTGCTCGACCCGACGAGCGAGCTGAACCGCTTCGAGGAGAAGGTGCGGCGCGAGGAGGCGAGGGCGGTGGGCAAGCAGGAGCTGGCCGCTTCCTCGCTGGACGCGCAGTTCGAGCAGCTGGACACCATGGGCGACAGCGCGGAGGTCGAGGCACGGCTCGCCGCGCTGAAGTCCCCGTCCTGAGCGGCGCGGGAAGAGATGAAGGGTGCGGGGCGGACGTGTCCGCCCCGCACCCTTTCGTCCCCCGCGTGGATCGTGTCAGTACGTGCTCAGTACATGCTGAGCAGCTGTTCGACCGTGAGCTCGGCGGCCGGCTGCCCGTCCGGCAGGGCGAGTTCGAACCAGACCGTCTTGCCGCGCGGGGTGCGCCGCGAGCCCCAGGCCGTGCTGAGCAGCCCGACGAGCTGCAGCCCCCGGCCGCCCTCGTCGGTGTCGCGGGCGCGGCGGCGGCGCGGCTGGACCAGCCCCGCGTCCCACACCTCGCACACCAGGGTGCGGTCGCGCAGCAGCCGGAGCCGGATCTCGCCCTCGCCGTAGCGCAGGGCGTTGGTGACGAGTTCGCTGACCAGGAGTTCGGTGGTGTCCACCAGGTCGTCGAGGTTCCACTCGGTCAGCCGCCGGCGGGTGAGTTCGCGGGCCCGGCCGACCGAGCGCGGCTCCCGGGGCAGCGTCCAGTCGCCGACCGCTTCCTGCGGCAGCCCCTGGATGCGGGCCATCAGCAGCGCGATGTCGTCCTCGCCGTGCCGGGTGTCCAGGGCGGCCAGCACGTGGTCGCAGGCGGCCTCCAGCCGCATCCGCGGCCCGGTGAGGGCGGTACGGAGCGTCTCGAGGCCTTCGTCGAGCGGATGGTCGCGCGACTCCACGAGGCCGTCGGTGTAGAGGGTGAGCAGGGCGCCCTCGGCGAGTTCGACCTCCACCTCCTCGAAGGGTTCGCCGCCGACGCCGAGCGGCATCCCCGGCGGTACGTCGAGGAGCCGGGCCTCCTGGCCGGGCTCGACGACGGCCGGCGGCAGATGGCCCGCGTTGGCGAAGGTGCAGCGCCGGGTGACCGGGTCGTAGACCGCGTACACGCAGGTCGCGAGGTACACCTCGGACAGGTCCGCCTCGCGGGACTTCTGCCGGGCGCGCGAGGGCCACTGGGTGCCCCCGCCCTCGGGCCGGTCGCCGCCGCCTGGGGTACCGAGGCCGCGGGCGACCTCGTCCAGTGCGGAGAGCACCTCGGCGGGTTCCAGGTCCAGCAGGGCGAGCGTCCGTACGGCGGTGCGGAGTTCGCCCATGGCGACGGCGGCGCGCAGCCCGCGCCCCATGACGTCGCCGACGACGAGCGCGGTGCGGTGGCCGGGCAGTTCGATGACGTCGAACCAGTCGCCGCCGACCTCGGTGGCCGCGTTGCCGGGGAGGTAGCGGCAGGCGATGTCCAGGCCCGCCGCCTCGGGGGCGCCGGGCGGGAGCAGGCTGCGCTGGAGGATCAGGGCGCGTTCGTGCTCGCGCCGGTAGAGGCGGGCGTTGTCGATGCAGACGGCGGCGCGGGCGGCGAGCTCGCCGGCCAGGTCCCGGTCGCGTTCGCCGAAGGGTTCGCTGCCCTTCGTACGGGAGAAGCGGACGAGCCCGACCACGGTGTCGTGGGCGACCATCGGCACCGCGAGCGTGGACCGGACGAACCCGAGGCCGTCGCCGGGCGCCTCGTGGACCCGGCCGGTCCGCAGGGCGGTGGCGCAGGCGGAGGCGTGCGGGTAGCGGTGTACGGCTCCGAGGACGGGCTCCCCCGTCGCGGGCCCGGCTCCCGCGTCGCCGCCGGGGTGCTCGCCGGACCGCGCGGCCGGCACCTGTGCGCCCGGCTGTCCGGGGACGCGGGGGTGGGCGTCGGAGACCGCGCTGGCCTGGGCGACCCGGCGCAGTTCCGGTGAGGGGGCCCCGGGCTCCGGCGCGGGGCCGCCGGCGGGCGGGGCCTCGGCGCCGGTGAGCACGGCGGGGAAGAGGTCGACGGTGGCGAGGTCGCAGAAGCCGGGGACGGCGACGTCCAGCAGCTCGCGGGCGGTGGTCTCCAGGTCGAGGGAGTTGCCGATGCGGGCACTGGCCTCGTTCAGCAGCCGGAGGTTGCGCCGGGCGCTGGCCGCCTCGCGTGCGGCGATGTGGCGGCTGGTGACGTCGGTGGCGAGTCCGGCGACCCCGGTGGGCCGCCCCGATCCGCTGTGTACCCGGTAGAGGTTCATCGACCAGTGGCGGCGGTCCGTGTCGCCGGGGACCGTGCCGATGAGCCGGAGGTCGGTGACGGACTCCCCGGTCGCCAGCACTCTTCTCAGGGTCTCCGTCAGCCGGTCCGCCTCGGGGCGGGTCAGATAGTCCTCGGCCCTGCGCCCCCGGTGGTCGGCGGCCATGCCGCCGAAGACGTCGGCGAATCGTTCGTTCGCGCGGACCACCGAGAGGTCCTTGCCGAACAGGACGAACCCGAAGGGGGATTGGCCGAAAATTGCCTGCGAGGCGGCGAGGTCCGTCTCGATGCCGCGCAGCGCCCGCACGTCCACCACGATGCAGAGGGCGGCCCGCTCCCCGGCGGCGGTCACGCTGGGCATGACGTAGACCTCGGCGAGCCCGCGGACGTCCCGCTCTCCCGGTATCCGGAAGGGGACGAGGCCCGTCCACTCCTTGCCGTCGAGGATCTCGCGGATTCGACGGTGCCCGCCCCGGCGCAGCTCGGGAGGCATGAACGCCTCCACGGGATCGCGCCCGATCACCTCGTGCGGGCCCATGCCGAAGAGATCGGCGGCCCTTCCGCTCCACTGCTCGATCAGGCCGTCCGGGCCGATCGAGAAGGAGGCAACCCTGATGTACTCATATATCGAGCCAGGCGGGCTGCTCTGCCACACGATGTCGCCCGCTGTCCCAGGTATCTCGCTCACGCGACCGTCCCCTCCAGCTCACACACCGGACCGGTCCTGTGCGCAGTATTCAGCACTGCGGCCACTCCCGACACGGCGTTCACGATCACAGCAAGGTCTCAGTCCTTCTCGTCGGCGGCCCCGACCTCAGGTGATCGCTGTGCGTCCCCCTCCTCTCCTAACCAGACAGAGGCAGCTCGAACCACACCGTCTTGCCACTCTTTCCTTTGCGCGTCCCCCAGCGGCGCGCCGAACAGGCCACCAGCTGGAGCCCGCGGCCCCCTTCGTCGTCGGGGCCCGCCCGCCGGCGGGTGGGAAGATCCGGAAGCGGATCGGAGACCTCCACCAGCAGCCCGTGGCCGTCGGCCGAGGCTTCGGCCACCTCGGCCGGGGGGTCGCCGGGCCGTACCAGGCGTACGCCGATGGGTCCGGTGGCATGGCGGAGCGAGTTGGTCACCAGCTCGCTGACGAGCAGCACCGTGACGTCGATGACCGGCAGGCCGAGGTCCCAGGCGCGCAGCGTCTCGCGGACCGCGTTCCGCGCGCCCCGCACGGAGCCCGGCTCCGCCGGGAAGGACCACTCGGCGCTGCCGCCTTCGGTATCGATCACGCCGATCACTTCCCGGAGCCGACAGCGGGTTCACCCTGCGAGGGGTCACTGTGGACATACCCGGAATTCATCATGTATCACAACAGATCGTAACCAATGGTTCATACGGGTGCACGGGCTGGCGCACGGGCCTCACGCGTCCACGCACAGGCCCTACGGGTGCACCGGCCTAACGGGCACACGCAGGCCCTACGGGTGCGGCGGGCGGCTCAGGCCAGCACCCCGGCCGCGTGGAGATCGTCGAAGAGCACCTGGTCGACCGGGGCGACGAGCGGCCGGTCCGCATAGGTGAACCAGGCCACCTCGTCGATCTCGTTGCTCGCCGTCACAGTGCCCCGGTAGTCGCCGTAGTAGCAGCTCATCCGCACCACCACGCCGTCCGCGTGCCCGTGCGCCTGGGCTTCGTAGACCCCCGCGTGCACGACGGTCGCCGGGTCGAGGGCCACCGCGAGCTCCTCCTCCACCTCCCGCAGCAGGGTCTGGAGGTCGCTCTCCCCCGCTTCCCGCTTGCCGCCGGGGATGTAGAAGATGTCCTTCCCCTTCGACCGCGCGCAGAGAATCCTGCCGCTCTCCACTCGTACCCACGCCACCGTGTCGATCAGGGCCGGCATCGCTCCGCCTTCGTTCCCCGGCCTGGCGGTCAGGCCGGTCAGCCGGACCCTACCTTCGTACGGCGGCGCGTTCCGAGCCAAGGTCCGTCCGGAAGGCCCGCGGGGCGCGCGCCGGCGCGGGCGTGGAGGGAGTGCGCGCCGGGCGGTGGCGGCAGGCGGTGGCGGCACCGGCGGAGCGTACGACGGCGGCCGGGCACCCCCTGGTCAGGGAGGGTGCCCGGCCGCCGGTGACGCGGGTCAGGGGCGGGCGGTCTCACCCGCGCGTTCCACCCAGTAGAGCTGCTGATGCTCGCGGGTGTCGAACTTTTCCACGACCTTCTGCGCCTCTTCCTGCGTGGCGTATCGGCCGACCCGGTACGTACTGCCGTTGATGTCCTGCCGTATCACCAGCCACGGGAGGACAGCTGCGCTGTCACTCATCGTGCTCCTCCCGAGCATGCTGCCCCTCTCCCCACCGGTCTGCACATCTCATAGGACGATCCCCAGGAAATCGCTGTGCGCATATGCCGGAGCGTACGCCTGACCTTCACTCAGCGAATGCGGAATCACACAAAGGGATACGGAACCGGCCATACACGGGGCGCATCCGTCCGGATGCGCCCCCGTAGCGGAGAACGGGACCCTACCGCGCCGGGCGGGCGCCGATCGCCCCGGGCGCGATCGCCCTCACCCCGCTCCGCCGGAACCGGCCACCCGCACCGTGGGCAGGGGCATCAGCACCGGTCCGGCCGCGGGCGCCTTCCGGCAGACGTCGCCGCAGGTGGCGTCCAGCGAGCAGCAGAGCGAGCAGACGGGGCCCGCGTGGGCGGGGCAGTCGGCGATGTCCGGCAGTTCGTAGGCCGTCGCGCAGACCGCGCAGGTGTGGGTGGCGGTGATGTCCTCGACCGCCACGCCGGGGCCGTTCACCGGATTGGGCCGGGCCAGGTAGTACTTGCCCTTCGTCGCCCAGGCGATCAGCGGGCAGAGCGTCACGGCGAGTCCCGCCGCGATGAAGGTGGAGAAGGCTTCCGCGTACTCCCCGAAGAGGCCGAAAAATGCCAGGATCGAAACGGTCGAGGCGATCACCATGGCGCCGAAGCCCGCCGGGTTCACCGCGTGGAGGTAGGCCCGCTTGAACTCGATGTACGGCGGGCTGAGCCCGATCCGCTTGTTGATGACCAGGTCGGCGGCGACGGCGGCGATCCAGGCGATGCCGACGTTGGAGTAGAAGCCCAGCAGCTTGTTGAGGGCCGCGAACATGTCCATCTCCATCAGCGTCAGCGCGATGGCGAGGTTGAGGAAGATGTACCAGACCCGCCCGGGGTGCCGGTGGGTGATCCGGGAGAAGAAGTTCGACCAGGAGAGCGAGCCGCTGTAGGCGTTCGTCACGTTGATCTTGACCTGGGAGACGATGACGAAGATCGCCGCGGCCGGCAGGGCGAACCCGCCGAGCCAGGGCTTGAGCGCCTCGATCTGCGGGGCGATCGGCTCCAGGGCGTGCGTCTTGCCGACCGCCTCCAGCGCGACGAAGGCGAGGAACGCGCCGCCGAGCTGCTTGGCGGCGCCGATGATCACCCAGCCCGGCCCGGCGGCGAGCACCGCGAGGTTCCAGCGGCGCTTGTTGGCCTCGGTCTTCGCGGGCATGAAGCGCAGGTAGTCCGCCTGCTCGCCGATCTGCGCGATCAGCGAGAGCGCCACCCCGGTGCCCAGGCCGAACCCGAGCCAGGAGAAGCCGGAGCCGGCCCCCTCCGTACCGCCGAAGGAGCTGAACGAGCCCCAGGCGTCCGGGGCTTCGAAGGCGAGCACCAGGAACGGCAGGATCATGCCGATGATCCAGACGGGCTGGGTCCACGCCTGCACCTTGGCGAGCGCGCCCATGCCCCGGAAGACGATCGGGATCACGATCAGCGTGGTGAGCAGATAGCCGATCTGGACCGGCAGCCCGATCGCCTGGTGCATGGCCTGCGCCATGATCGAGCCTTCGAGCGCGAAGAAGATGAAGGTGAACGACGCGTAGATGAGCGAGGTCAGCGTCGAGCCGAAGTAGCCGAAGCCCGCGCCCCGGGTGACCAGGTCCATGTCCAGGCCGTACGTCGCACAGGCCCGGGCGATGGGGATGCCGGTGAGGAAGATGATCGCGGCGGCGGTCAGGATCGACGCGAAACCGCTGGTGAAGCCGTAGGTGAAGACGATCGAGGCGCCGATCGCGAAGTCCGCGAGGTAGGCGATGCCGCCGAGCGCGGTACCCGCGACCGTCCCGGGCGACCAACGGCGGAACGCGTGCGGGGCATAGCGCAGCGAGTAGTCCTCGCGGCTCTCGTCGGCGGCGAGCGCCGCGTAACTGCGGGCCGGTCCGCCGGAGCCGGGCGCGCCCGGGGGCCCGGGGGGCTGCTGCGGGGCGTGCGGGGTCTCGGCCGTGGTGGGTGGTGCGATGTCCGTCATGAGGGTCCCGTCCTCGGTCCGTTGGTGCGGCGACGGACCGGAAGGTAGGAGCCGGACATGACGGGCCGCGGGTGCCGGGCATTGCCCGGGCGTTACGGCAGGTGACGGGGGGTTAAGTCTGTGTCACCGGCACCGGACACGCCGCACCGCCCACCGGTCGGCCCCACCGGCCGGCCCGCCCGCGACGGCTCATGTCACGGACGAGCGGACGGGCGGACGGGCGGACAACGGGGCCGGACGGTGGCGGGTGGACGAGGGCGGGGCGGGGCGGACGACAGGCCGTCGACTGCCGGACCGGGCCGGGGGCGGCCCTACTTGACCCGGGGGCTGCCCTACTTGACCGGCAGGTGGTAGGCGACCCGGTACCGGTCGGCGGGGACGACCACGTCGGCGGTCTCGACCGCCTGCCCGCCCGCGTAATAGGTGCGCGCGATGACCATGACCACATGGCCCGGCACCCCGCCGAGGTCGCCGAGTTCGTCCGCCAGGCCCGGCCGGGCGCCGACCTCCTCGGTCACGTTGTCCACCACGATGTCGATCGCCGCCATCCGGTCGACCACCCCGCAGCCGCCCAGCGGCCCCTCCTCGGGGAGCATCACCGGGGTCCGCCCGGTGACCGAGAGCGGCTCCCAGGAGGTCGAGAGCATCATCGGCTCACCCGCGTCCCGGAAGACGTACCGGGTGCGCATGACCCGCTCCCCCGGCTCGATGCCGAGGCGGGCGGCGATCTCCGGTCCGGCCTCCTCCTGCTCGCTCCTGGACTCCCAGGTGCCGCGCACGCCGTCCGCGCTCTGCTCCTGGCGGAACGGACTGGACCCCATGCCCGGGCGGTACCCGGACCGGGCGATCCTGCGTGGAACCGGGCGCGCCCGGACGTACGTGCCGGAGCCGGAGCGCCCCTCCACCAGCCCCTCGGCCATGAGGACCTTCCGCGCCTCCAGCGCGACGGTGTCCGAGACGCCGTACTCCTCGCGGATGCGCGCCTGGGACGGCAGGCGGGTATGGGGCGGCAGCGCTCCCTTGACGATCTTCTCCCGCAGATCGCTCGCCACGCGCAGATAGGCGGGCTGCTCACCGAAAGTCACTGGCCACTCCCAACAAGTTGACAGACCGCAACAGAGTCGCAACCGTGAGTGGCACAAGACAAGCGATGGCCAGAGTTTCACTCAAAGTGATGATTCGGGGGTGCTCCACGCATGGTCCGAACCACATCACCACAGCTCTTCCGGCCGTTCTCTGCCCACTTCTCGCCCTCCGCAAGCCCCGGAAGCCCGAGGAAGTGACACGTGCCTCCCGGGCGACCGGTCGGGTCACGGCGGCCACCCGGCCGCCCGGGTCCGCGCCCGCCGTGTGCGCGGAGCGTGCGGGAAGCGCACGGGCCGCACGATCTTCTCCGTCGGCGCCCGCGCCGCCCCGGCGGCTGGCAGGCTGGCAGGCTGGCCCCATGACCCTGCCGGAGACCTCGCCCCTGCCCCCGTACCGCTGCCCGGTGGACGGGACCACGGCCGACGCCGCCACCGCGCACTGGTGCTGCCCGGAGTGCCGGGGCCCGTGGGACCTCGACTTCACCCCTGCGGAGCCGCTCGGCCGGGCCGACCTCGCCGGGCGCGTCAACTCCCTGTGGCGGTACCGGGAAGCGCTGCCGCTCGCCGATCCCGCGGTCTCGCTCGGGGAGGGGCGTACGCCGCTGGTCGCGCTCACCGGTTCCGTCTCGGCGAAGCTCGACCACCTGATGCCGACGCTCTCCTTCAAGGACCGGGGCGCGGTGATGCTGGCGGAGCTCGCGCGGCGTCTCGGCCCGGCCCGGGTGGTCGCGGACAGCAGCGGCAACGCGGGCACCTCCGTCGCCGCCTACTGCGCGCGGGCCGGACTGCCCTGCACGGTGTACGTCCCCGAGGGCACCTCGGCCAAGAAGACCGAGCAGATCCGGGCCCACGGCGCCCGGCTGGAGATCGTCCCCGGCGACCGTACGGCCACCGCGCTGGCGGCCCGCGCCTCCGCCGACGAGCCGGGCACCTTCTACGCCTCGCACGTCTTCAACCCGTACTTCCTGCACGGCACCAAGACCTACGTGTACGAACTCTGGGAGGACCTCGGCGGGCGGCTCCCCGACGCCCTGGCGGTCCCGGTCGGCAACGGCACCCTGCTCCTCGGCGCCGCCCTCGCCACCGCCGAACTCCTCGCGCAGGGGCTCATCGAGCGGCGCCCCGCCCTGATCGCCGTCCAGGCCGAAGCGGTCTCGCCGCTCGCCGCCGCCTTCCACGCCGGCGCGGCCTCCCTGCGGCAGCCGGCGGCCCCGGCGCCGACGCTCGCGGAGGGCATCGCCATCCCGGACCCGCCGCGCGCGGCACAGATCCTGCTCGCGGTACGCGAGTCCGGCGGCACCTTCCTCACGGTGACGGAGGAGCAGATCCGGGAGGCCCAGCGGGATCTGGCCCGGCGCGGGCTCTACGCGGAGACCACGGCCGTGGCCTGCTGGGCGGCGGTCGGCGGGTGGACGGACGGCAGCATCGTGGTCCCGGTCTGCGGGGCGGGACTCAAGACGGGGATGGCCGCCTGAGGGTGCGTCAGTCACCCACCCAGTAGGTGTCGTGCTTGATGAAGAACTCCGCGCGCTCCTCCTCCGACCAGTGGACGGCCTCCGCCACCTTCTCGAAGTACTCCTCCCGGGGAGCTCCGGGGGCGAAGAGCAGCAGCATCGAGGCGTCCGCGTCGGCGTCGTTGCGGAAACCGTGCAGTCCGCCCTGCGGAACGTGCACGAAATCGCCCTCGCCGGCGTCGGTCCACCGTTCACCGTCGTAGATCCGCACGGTCCCGCCGAGGATGAAGAAGGACTCGGAGATCGCCCGGTGGAAGTGGGTGGCGGGGCCGCCCGCCCGGGGTGCCATGTCCACCCGGTAGAGGCCGAACGCGCCGTTCGTGGCGGTGCCCTTGGCCAGGTAGTGGGTGCGATTGCCGTTGGGGGCGGCCAGTTCGGCGGCGGTCCCGGCCGGCCGGTAGGTGGCGTTGATGACGCCCTGGCCGTCCTTGTACACCGGTTCCGGATACGACATGGGTGTCCCCGTCCTCGAGTTGGCGTCAGCTCCGCGACCGTGCGTTCCCGGGCGCCGCTGCTCCATCCGGCGGGCAGCCCCTTCGGCCGTCCGCCTGCCGTGCGCGTGGTCGCCCGCGCCGCGCCGGGCGCCCGCCGGTCACGTCCCTACTTTGGTACGGGTGACCCATGCGCGCACCTCCCTCGTCGGCTGCCTGACCAGCGCTCTTCTGACCGTGATCGTAACGCCGGGCCAGGTGTCCGCCCAGGGCATCCGCCCCTCCCCCGCCCCGCCCTCCTGCACGGCACCCGCGTCCCCGGCCACGCCTTCCGACGGAACGTGGGAACTGACCTCCGCCCGGTACGGCGAGGCCGACGGGTACGACCCGTACGTCGGCAACGGCTACCTCGGCCACCGCGTCCCCCCGGCCGGAACCGGCTACGCCGAGCGCCCGGAGAAGACCGGCTGGCCGCTCTACACCCCGCGCTACGACGGGGCGTTCGTCACCGGGCTGTACGGGGCCGAACCCGGCACCACCGAGGGGCGCGAGGTCCTCGCCGCGCTGCCGAGCTGGACCCCGCTCGACGTCCGCGTCGGCCCGGAGACCTTCGGCCCCGGCACCCCGCCGGGCCGGATCTCGCGCTACCGCCAGACCCTCTTCCTCGCCTGCGGGCTGGTCCGCACCTCACTGCGGTGGACGACGGCGGACGGCAGGGCCACCGACCTGGTGTACGAGGTGCTGACGGACCGCTCGGACGTCCACGCCGGTGCCGTACGGCTCACGCTGACGCCCCGGTGGACCGGCACGGCGACGGTCACCGGACGGCTCGACGCGCGGGGGGCGCGGCGGATGACGGTGGCGGAGGACGGGACCTTCCGCACGCACGGTACGGAGGTGGACGGCGCGGTCGCGCAGACCCTGCGCCCGGACCCGGACCAGGGCCCGGGCAAGGGGCTCGTCCGGGAGCTGCGGGTGCGCGCGGGGCGGTCGTACACCGTCGAGAAGTACGTCGGCGTCGACACCGCCCTCACCTCGCGCACCCCGCTCGCCTCGGCGCGCGCGGCCTCGCGGCGGGCCGCCGGGCGCGGCTGGGCGCGGGTACTGGCCGACAGCACCGCCGTGTGGCGCCGCGACTGGTCCTCCGACGTGCTGGTGCCGGGCAGCCCGGACCTCCAGCGGTGGCTGCGGGCGGCCCAGTACGGGCTGCTCGCCGCGACCCGTACCGGCGCCTCCGACAGCATCGCGCCCGCCGGTGCGACCAGCGACAACTACGCGGGCATGATCTTCTGGGACGCCGAGACGTGGATGTACCCGGGGCTGCTCGCCACCCGCCCCGAACTCGCCCGCACGGTCGTCGAGTACCGCTACCGCACCCGCGACGCGGCCCGCGCGAACGCCGAGAAGCTCGGGTACGACGGGCTGTTCTACCCCTGGACCAGCGCGAGCCGGGGCCGCCTGGACTCCGAATGCCAGAGCTGGGACCCGCCGCACTGCCTCACCCAGAACCACCTCCAGGGCGATGTGGCGCTGGCCGTGTGGCAGTACTGGCTGGCCACCGGCGACCGCGCCTGGCTGGCGGAGCGCGGCTGGCCGCTGCTGAGCGGGATCGCCGACTTCTGGGCCTCCCGGGCCACCCCGAACCCTGACGGCAGCTGGTCGGTCGTGAACGTCGCCGGTCCCGACGAGTACAGCAACGGCGTCACCGACGGGGTCTTCACCAACGCGGTCGCCGCGACCGCCCTGCGCGACGCCGCACGCGCCGCTGCGATCCTCGGCCGGCCGGCGCCCGCCGCCTGGCAGCGGGTCGCGGACGGGCTGCGCATCCCGTACGACGCGGAGCGCAAGATCTTCCTCCAGTACGCGGGGTACAACGGCTCGACGATCAAGCAGGCCGACACGGTGCTGCTGATGTACCCGCTGGAGTGGCCGATGGAGCCGGGTGCCGCCGCCGCGACCCTCGACTTCTACGCCGCCCGCACCGATCCGGACGGCCCCGCCATGACGGACTCGGTGCACGCCATCGACGCCGCCGCCATCGGGGAACCCGGGTGCGCCGCGTACACCTATCTCCAGCGGTCCGTACGCCCGTTCATGCGGGGCCCGTTCGGCCTCTTCTCCGAGGCGCGCGGCGCGAAGTCGGGCGCCTCGGACCCGCTGTCGGGCTTCCCCGCCGAGGACTTCCTCACCGGCAAGGGCGGCTTCCTCCAGGTCTTCACCCACGGCCTGACCGGGCTGCGGCTCCGCGAGGACGGCATCCGGCTCGACCCCGTGCTGCCGCCGCAGCTGCGCGCCGGCGTCACGCTGAAGGGGCTGCGCCACCGGGGGCGTACCTACGACATCGAGCTCGGGCCCCGCACCACCACGGTCCGGCTGGTGTCGGGCGCCCCGTTCACCGTGCACACCCCGGCGGGGCCGAGGCGTCTGGCCTCCACCCTGGTCCTGCCCACCCGCCGCCCCGACCTGACCCCCACCGACGACGCCGCCCGCTGCCGCCCGGCCACCGCCTCCTCGGAGTCCCCCGGGCTCTACGCGGAGGCCGCCGTGGACGGCTCCCCCGCCACGGCCTGGTCCCCCGACGGGGCCACCGGCACCCTCACGGTCCGGCTGGACCGCGCGCTGCGGATCACCTCGGTGACCCCGGTCTGGAGCGACGTACCGCCCGTCTCGCACACCGTGGAGACCTCGTCGGACGGCCGTGCCTGGCACCCGTACGTCCCGGGCGCCACCGCCCGCGAGGTGCGGGTGACGGTGGTCTCGGCGGACCCGGCGAAGCCTGCCGGGATCGCGGAGCTGGAGGTGCGGCAGGGCGTGCCGTCCGGGTCGTAGCGGGCGACGGCTGCTGCGAGACTGGGTGGCATGGACATCCGGCGCAGGAACAACGTCACCGTCACCGGCAACCCGCACGGTCCGGTGGTGGTGCTGGCGCACGGATTCGGGTGCGACCAGAACATGTGGCGCCTGACCGTACCGGCGCTGGCCGGGGAGTACCGGGTGGTGCTCTTCGACTACGTCGGTTCGGGCGGCTCCGACCTGTCTGCGTGGAGCGAGGAGCGCTACTCCTCGCTCCAGGGGTACGCCCAGGACGTGGTGGACGTCCTGGAGGAGCTGGACCTCGGCCCGGCGGTATTCGTGGGGCACTCGGTCAGCGCCATGATCGGCGTCCTGGCCGCGCAGGCGGCACCCGGCCGGATCGGCGCACTGGTGATGGTCGCCCCCTCGCCCCGGTACATCGACGAGGGCACCGGCGAGGACGGCTACCGGGGCGGCTTCAGCGCCGAGGACATCGACGAGCTGCTCGCGTCGCTGGAACTGAACTACCTGGGCTGGTCCGCCGCGACGGCCCCGATGATCATGGGCAACCCGGATCGGCCCGAACTGGGCGAGGAGCTGACCAACAGCTTCTGCGCCACCGACCCGGACATGGCGAGGGTCTTCGCCCGCACCACGTTCCTCTCCGACAGCCGCGCGGACCTGGCGGGCGTGACGGTGCCGACGCTGATCCTGGAGTGCGCCCAGGACATGATCGCGCCGCCGGAAGTCGGCGCGTACGTGCATGACGCGATCCCCGGCTCGACCCTCGTCACCCTCGACGCGACCGGCCACTGCCCCCAGCTGTCGGCGCCCGAAGCCACCAACGCGGCGATCACCGAGTTCCTGGCCGGACTGGGATGACGGGCGGAACGGGGCCGGAACCCGACCCCGGGACGGGGCCAGGACCGGAACCCGGCCCCGACCCCGGAACAGGGCCGGGGCCGGAAGCCGACCCACCACCCGGGGCGGACGCCTTCATGGACCTCCTGGAGCCCAGCGCCGAGGAACTGTACGAGAGTGCCCCCTGCGGCTACCTGTCGACCCTGATGGACGGCACCGTCGCGAAGATCAACCGCACGCTGCTGGACTGGCTCGGCCTCGCGCGCGAATCCGTGGTGGGCCGGATGCGCTTCGTCGACCTGCTGACCATGGGCGGCAAGCTGTACCACGAGACGCACTTCGCCCCGCTGCTGCGCATGCGCGGCACCATCAGCGGCATCGCCCTGGAGATCGGACGGTCCGGCGGGGACCGGATGCCGGTACTCGTTTCGGCCGTGGTCAAGAACGACGCCGACGGCGACCCGCTGCTGATCCGCGTCACCGTCTTCGACGCCCGCGACCGCCGCGCCTACGAGGAGGAGCTCCTGCGGGCCCGCAGAGCCGCCGAGGAGGCCACCCGGCGCGCCCAGGCCGACCGCGCCCGGCTGCAGGACGCCCTCGCCGTCCTCCAACAGGCGCTGTTGCCCAACACCTTGCCGCCGGTCCCGGGCATGGAGGCGGCCGCGCACTACCACACCGCCTCCCCCGACCGGCTCGGCGGCGACTTCTACGACGTCTTCCCCGTCGACGGCACCCGGTTCGCCTTCTTCCTCGGCGACGTGTGCGGCAAGGGCCCGCAGGCCGCCGCCGTCACCGCGCTGACCCGGCACACCCTGCGCGCCGCGGCCCTGCACGACCCCGACCCCCTGTCGGCCCTCTCCACGCTCAACACGGTGCTGTACGAGCGCTACTCGGGCAACAAGGACCCCCGCTACTGCACCGCCGTCTTCGGCGTCCTCGAACCCGACCCCGCCACCGGGCAGGTCGACGTCCACCTCGCCTCGGGCGGCCACCCCCCGGCCCTCGTCCTGCGCGCCGACGGCCGCGCCGACTACCTGCCCACACCGGGCGGCCTCCTGATCGGCGTCCTGCCCGACCCCGCCTTCGTCACCGCCGACACCCGGCTCGCCCCCGGCGACACCCTCCTGCTCTACACCGACGGCCTCACCGAAGCCCGCACCGGCCCGGACCGCACCGGCTTCTACGGGGACGAGGCGCTCCGCGAATTCGCCCGAGGCCGGGCCGGCGAACCCGCCCACGCCGTCGTCGCCGCCCTGACCGGGCTGCTGGACGGCTTCGGCGAGGGCGTGAACGACGACACGGCACTGCTGGCGCTGGGGGTTCCTGCGCAGGGGGCGAACGAGTCGGGGGCCTCCGTCTGAGACGGAGGATGTCAGTGGGTGCTGCTTGGATGGCGCCATGAGCACCCTGCACGAGACCGCCGCCCGCCTTCCCGGCCCCGACGAACTCCGCGCCCACCTGCGCGCGTTGGCGGTGCTGGACGCCACGATCGGCGACGACCCGGCCTACTGCTGCTACACCTTCGACGCCGACTGGGCCCCCGGGGAAGAGGCGGCCCTGATGGAGAACGGCTCGGGGGACGACTTCTCCGTCCTCTTCACCCCGGCCGGTGTGCTCATACGCGGCTTCGACCACGAGTCGAGGATGAGTCCGTACGGCACGGACGACGAGGAGGTCTGGCCCGGCGTCATCGACGAGGTGCCCGCCGCGCTGAGTCCGCTCCTGGACGACCCCGCCTTCTTCGAGGAGGGCATCGATGTCCCCCGCGTGACCGCCTGCCTGTGGCGCACGTCCGACGACACGGAGTGGCGGACCGGCTCGGCCATCGACTTCCCGCCCGGGGTCGAGGACCCGGACGGCTCGGCCTACCTCTTCGACCTCCTCACCGACCGCTCCCCCGAGGCCGTCCACTCCTACTTCGAGGACTACTACGAGCGCCCCGTGCCTCTGGACGCCGTCCGCCACGTCCTCGCCGGACGCCCCCTCACCGCGGCGATCACCGCTGCCCTCAGGCCGGGCGGCCGCGAATCCGTTGCCACGCAAGCCAGTTGACCGAAGAAGCACCGGAGGAGCACGAAGGAATAGTGCGGCTCGGCCCTGTGTTGCACCGCCTCATGAATGGTGTGGGAGCAAAGCGATTCGGCGGACCCGAGGTGCTGGAGGTCCTGGAACTCCCGGACCCCGAGGCGGGTCCGGGCCAGATTCGAGTACGGGTGAGCGCCGCAGCGGTCAACCCCACGGACGCGCTGCTGATCAGCGGCGCGGGCCGCCGCGAACCGGGCCCGCCCCTCGTGCCCGGCATGGACGCCGCCGGGGTGGTCGACCAGATCGGCGAGGGCACCCGGACCGACCTGCGCGTCGGAGACCGCGTGATGGCCATCGTGGTGCCGACGGGCCTGCACGGCGCGTACGCCGAACGGATCGTCGTCCCGGCCGAGTCCGTCGTACGGGTGCCCGTGGGAGCGAGCGACGCCGAGGCGTCCACCCTTCCGATGAACGCGCTGACCGCCTGGGCGGCACTGGAGTCGCTCGGCCTGCCCGACGGCGGAACCGTCGCCGTCACCGGCGCGGCCGGGGCGCTGGGCGGCTACACCATCGAACTGGCCAAGGCCGCAGGCCTGCGGGTCGTCGCGGACGCGGCACCGAAGGACGAGGAACTCGTCCGGAGCCTCGGCGCCGACCTCGTCCTCCCCCGGGGCGAGGGCTTCCCCGAGGAGGTACGCCGCCACCTGCCCGAAGGGGCCGACGGGCTCGTGGACGGCGCGCACTTCGACCGGGCCGCCCTCCCCGCCGTACGGGACGGGGGCCGGATCGTGACGGTCCGCCGGTACCAGGGCGAGCCGGAGCGCGGCATCACCTTCCACCCGGTCCTCGTCTTCCAGCACGCGCTGAACCACGAGGCCCTCGAACACCTGCGGCAACTCGCCGACGACAAGGCCCTGACCCCGCGCGTGGCGTACACCCTCCCCGCCCACCGGGCAGCCGAGGCCCACCGCGCCCTGGCGGCGGGGGGCGTCCGGGGGCGGATCGTGCTGGAGTTCTGACCGGGCCCACCTCCGGATCGGAGGCAAAGCCGCGCATCCTTGGCGCTCGAGGGTGCGCGGCCGTGAGACACGGCGGACGAAGCCCTCGATACGATCCCGGCGGCCGCAGAGAGCGCGTCTCCGCCAAAACCAGTCCCCCCGCGTGACCGGATATCCCATGGTCAGTAGTGGTAACGAGCCGCCAGGATCACGATTTCCTTGTCAGTGACCAGGTAGACGAGACGATGTTCGTCATCGATCCGCCTCAACCACACCCCTGGCAGGTGGTACTTGAGCGGCTCAGGCTTACCGATCCCCGCGAAGGGGTCGCGCTTGCCCTCTTCGATGAGCCTGTTGATCCGAGCGAGTATTTTGCGGTCACTCCTGAACCAGGACGTGTAGTCCTCCCGGCCCTGATCCTCGAAGACCAGCCTCACGCAGCACCCGCCCCAGGGCCGGCGTCCGGATCGATCAGCTCGCGCTCCGAGACATCGATGTTGCCCAGAGCGTTCTCGTACGCCTTCAGGAGCCGCCGAGCGTTCGCGGGCGAGCGGAGCAGATACGAACCTTCGCGCAAAGCCGCGTAGTCCTCGGCCGAGACGAGCACGGCATTGCCACGCCTGGAGACGATCTCGATGGCCTCGTGATCGTCGTTGACCTTTTTGATGAGAAGGAAGAGCCCCTTACGTGCTTCGCTCGCGGTAATCGACATGGCGTGCCCCTCTCAACCAAGTGGTACGTAACAACGTGCCACTCCCGGCATCCTTCAGCAGGATGCCGGAGGGCCGGGCTCCCCCGCACGGGAAACAGCGGAGGGCCGACTCCCCGAGGAGTCGGCCCCTTCTGGCATGCATGCTCGCCGGCTCAGCGGCGTGGCACGTCATCCGCTCACACGTTGAAGCGGAACTCCACCACAAGGCCGTGACCTGCGGAAATGCGGGCGCATCCCAGCACCATCCCAGCACGGGATGCGCGACAAAGTACAAGAAGACCGAAGATCGCCAACGCTACCCGGAAGCGCCCGCACACGCCTGAAGTCTGCGGAACTTCTACGAGCGCCACATCAGGCTCGTGCCACCGCACCGAACCTCGCAGAGCAGCACAGCGCTCGCGTTCACTCGCGGTCTCCCCGGACGCCAGCGGCCAGCTCCGACGCCTGGCCGCCGCCAAGAATGCACGTCCAGACCTCGAGGCCGGCGCGAGCGTCCACAGATCCCGTATACCTCCGGTTTGGCGGGGCATAGTCAGAAGCTTCCGCGCTGTCGCAGGTCAGCCTGCATAGCTCAGCGGGTGGAGCAGGCGCCTTCTAAGCGCTTGGCGGCAGGTTCGAGTCCTGCTGGTGGCGCCCAAACATGGCTGGTCAGGGCTCTCTCGGACCGCCAGCGGAGAAACGGTGCGCGCGGTACTGCGCCGTTCGTTCCGAGCGTTGGATTTCGTGCTCCAGAGAGGGGCAACGTGGATCAGCTCGGCATTCAGCTGGCCGAAGTGAGACGCGCCAGGCCCCCCTTCTCCAGCTCGTGCACCACCAGCTCCTCCATCACGTGTCGCTCCCTGGCGGAGGCGTAGGCGAGGTCGTGCAGGGCAGCAGCCCGCCTGGCGAAGTCCCGCCTCACCGCATCGGTCGGCCAGGGGATCTTGTAACGGGAAAAGTCCTTGCGCCTCATCGCGCGGGCCTGCTCACCCTGCGTAACGGCCGTCAACTCCCGCCTCCGGTAACGCAGCGAGTGCAACAACCACATCCGATCGACCTCGGACTCCGTGTACATCGCGAGCGTCCGCCGACCTGGCACTACCGGGGTAGTAGTGAGCACGGTCCGCACCTCCCCGGGACGGGGCGCGATCAAGAGGCTGCCGGACGGGCATACAGCCTCCGCTTGCGCCACGGTGCGTGAAGTCACTGCACCCAGATGTACTGTCCTGCAGTTCAGCACTTCGCGGGGAGACACCCACGGCATAGACGGCTGCTCGCTGTCCGGCAGAGACTGTGCCGCACCAGCCGTAACCTGACACACTTCGCCCACTGCACGCTCGGTAGCGGGACCTTGCCCGCACGTCTGCAGCGCCTCCATGAAATGCGCATCCGCTAGTTCCGTCGCGCAAGACACAATCCGGGTGTTCAACGCATTCTTGCGCTCAGCAAGCGAGATCAGCGAAAGCAGCCTCTCCCGCACCGGCGCTGGAGGCACTGGCACGGGAAGTCGGTTGAGTGCCTGCAGAGGCAAGGTCATGTGCTCGGCGTTCGACGAGGACAGCGTGAGATAGCTCTGGCTCTGCGAGGTCTTCAGCCACCATCGAAGCCACAGATCCCATTGTTGGGCGCGGCCCTCTGGTGTCCAGCGGACGACCGCGAGCGACCTGGCGACATTCCATCCTGCGTGCTCCTCCCCTGCAACTGCTGCCTCCCCCACACGCCCCACGAGCACGACAAGGAGGTCCCCGGACCTCAGCGTGCTGCGTGGGTGGCGTCTGGCCACATCGGGAGGCACAAATGTGAACTCCTGGACGTGCACACCTCCCTCGACAATCTCTGTGGCGCGGATCATAGGGACTCCGCCGGATGCCTTCTGCTGTCGCGCAATTCCGTAGGCGGCGTACTCGACTCCAGGGAACTCACGCAACTCAACGACGGGCCACGGAGTGGGGACATCATCCGATTCTGTAGTCATGCCTGCTCTCCAGGGCATCACGGACTCGGTTCCTGGCTGCGGCGCTACGATCCATGCACTCATACAGCTCGGCCTTCCGGTTCCGGTCTCCGTCACTTGAATGCAACTGCGCAGTGCCCCCGTTCCGTACGTAGCGTGCGGGAGTCAGATCGAAGCCCGCCTCCGCGATTTCCTCGTACCTCGCCGCACGGCACCATGGGACGGATTCAGGGTCCCCCTCGCCCTCACGGCGTCGAAGTCCCTGCCATTCACCGAAGATCTGCAGCAGGCGTTCGGCCGAGTCCTTTGCGAAGTGGCGCCGCTGCCCCTCCTTCGCTGCTGGCAGTTTCCCTGCATCCGCGAACAAGACCTGATCGGAGTGCGGCCGCTCCCCTTTGGCCAGCAGCCACAGCGCCGTGCTCGCGCTGGCGTGCGGAAAGAGCCACGTCGGCAAGGCCACGACGCCCACGACCAGACCGTTCTCCAGCAGTCCACGGCGGATCAGTCCGTCGGTGCTGTTGCTGCTGTGCGCCGCGCCGGAAGACAGCAGAACGACGGCCCGTCCTTGTGGCGTGAGATCGGCAAGGATGTGCTGGACCCAGGCGAAGTTCGCGTTACCCGGACGTGGCACCCCCAGGGTCCACCGCCAGTCGTCCTTCAGTTCACCGTGCCCCCAGTCCCGCTGGTTCACAGGAGGATTGGCGACGATCACGTCGGCCGGTATCGGTGAAGTGCCGGCCCTGAGGGTGTCAGCTCCTTCCTTGCCGAGGTCGGTAAGGAATCCGTGCAGGGCGAGGTTGACGGCTGCGGCATAACGCGCCGTCCGGTTGATATCCGCACCGGACAAGCGCACTTCACCCCCCTGTGCCCGAGCCCGGTGTGCGGCGGCGCGCAGCAGTCGCCCGCTGCCGCACACCGGGTCCCGAACAATCTCGCCTCCTCGGGGAGCGGCCAGCCCCGCGAAGAGGTACGCCAGGTCGTTTGACGTGAAGTAGTCATCGCCACGCGCATAGCGTGTCGAATACGTGTCGAGGAGCACGTCAAGGAGCCTCGGGTCCGGATCCAGCTGCCGCACCTCCGCGATCAGCTCACGGAGGGCCGGGTCGATGAGCTCGAAGGGACGGCTCACGCCTTCGTCGCGATACGCAGGAAGACTGTGGGCGCGAGCAACGGGCGTACGCGGCCACACTGCGCCGAGCCTGGCCCCCGCTGACTCCGAACCCGGCCCCCACAACCGGTCCACCTCCGCCAGTGATCCATGGCGGGACCAGCAGTGAAGGTAGACCACTTGAAAGGCAAGCCGGTACGTCGTCGCAGCATCGGCGACGCTGCGTAGCTTCTCGACGGCCCGCAGCACTCGCCGGTACTTCAGCCGCCCCTCTTCGTTCGCCCATTCCTCCTGGGTCACGACGACCTCAGCCAGGAGACGACCGCCAGCCCGATGAGAACAGTGGCTCCGCAGGCGGCCCCACCGTTCTGGATGGCCGTGACGACCTCTCCCGCGCCCACGAACTCGAGGATGCCGGCCACGAGCCCCACCACCACGGACGCCAGGACGACCACCACCAACAGCAGCGCTCGCTGCGACATGCCACAACTCCCTCGGTTCCACCAGCAGTTAGCAGTTCTGCGGTTCGTTCCGCGGACTTGAAAGTAGTGGCCTGACGCACCTCACGTCTCGCAGCACGGGAATTTGCTTTTTCCGTAAGGCGGTTGGGCGCAGCCCCCTGCCGGCCCCCGCGAAGGACATCCGGTCGGGCAGAGAACGGCCCCGGCAAGCAGGCGCTTGCCGGGGCCAGGAGCGATATAGGCGAGGGCTATGCGTCGGCGGCCGAGCCGTCCTGGGACCACTTGTCGGCGAAGTGTTCCATCTGGCGGATCACCAGGTCGATCGCTTCCTTGGACTGCTCCGGCGGGTAGCCGTGGCGGGCCAGGAGGCGCCTGATGGTGGCGCGGAGCCTGGCCCGGACCGGTTCGCGGGCGATCCAGTCCTTCTTGAGGTTCTTGCGGACCTGGACCACAAGGTCCCGGGCAATACCGGAGAGGACCTCGTCGCCCATGAGGTCGCGGGCGCTGCCGAGGTCGGCGACCGCGTCGTAGAAGGCGAGTTCGTCGTTCCCCAGCGGCGGGGTGAATTTCTCACCTCGCCGGGCGTCTTCCGCGACCGTCTTGGCCAGTTCCACCAGCTGGGCGATGATCTCGGCGCTGGTGAGCTGCTGGCGCATGTAGCGGGTCATCAGGTCCTGGAGGCGGACCGAGAACGCGGTCTGGCGGACGATGTTGTGCCGGGTCTGCTCGCGCATCTTCTGCTCGACGAGGCGGCGCAGGGCTTCGGCGGCCAGGTGCGGGGTTTCGCTGTTCTGCAGGCGGCCGACGAGGGCGTCGTTGAGGTGGGTGAGGTCGGCCTTGTCCAGTCCGGCCTCGGAGAAGAGGTCGGTGACGCCGCCGGTCTCGACGACGGCGGAGGTGAGCTGGGAGAGGTAGAGGGCGACGTCGCGGGCGACGGGCAGGCCCTGGGCCTCACGGTCCATGGCGTCGAGTTTCGCCATGTACGTACGGACCTCGACGAGGAACTGGATGTCGCGCTTCCAGTACGGCTGGTCGGTGAACCGGGAGGAGATGTCGGCGGAGGAGCCGGCCAGGGCGAAGAAGCGTTCCAGGCGGTAGCCGTGTTCGCGGAAGCGGCGGCTGAGGGTTTGGTTCGGGTCGTCGAGCTGGTCGGGGTTGTTGCCCGGGGTAGCAGGGCTGCGGAGGTACTCGGCCGTGGTGTAGGCCGCCTTGATGAATGCCTTCGGGTCGGGGCGGGAGAGGCGTTCGCGCCAGTTCCAGCCGAGGAGCATCTGATCGAGGATGTCGTACTCGTTGCGGAGTTCGTCCAGGGCGCGGTCGATGTCCTGGCCGAGGGTCCGGTCGGCCTGGTCGTCGGCGGAGTACTCGGCGATGGCCTTCTGGAGGTTCTCGGTGAGGGGGGCATAGCCGACGAGAAGGCCGTCCTCCTTCTTGCGGAAGCGGCGGTTGACGCGGGCGAGGGCCTGCATCAGGCCGGCGCCGCGCAGCGGCCGGTCCAGGTACATGGTGTGGATGGACGGGGCGTCGAAGCCGGTCAGGAGCATGTTGTTGACGATGAGGAGCTGGAGTTCGTCCTCGGGGTCCTTGGCACGGTTGATGACGGCCTTGCGCTGGGAGTCGCGCAGGGCGTGGGCGCGCAGTTCCTTGGAGTCCTTGCGGGAGTCCGAGGAGTAGACGATCTTCATGGCGCCGGTGGTCGGGTCGTCCGTGTGCCAGTCGGGGCGCAGGATCTTCAGGGCGTCGTAGACGCGGACGCAGATCTCGCGGGTGGCGCAGACGAGCATCGCCTTGCCGGGGGCTCCGCCGGGTGCGTCGTCGGCGTCCGCGACGAACGGCAGCATCGCCGCGCGGCGCGCTTCCCAGTGTTCGACCAGGTCCTGGGTCAGGTCGCGTATCCGGGCGGGGGCGCCATACATGGCGTTCATGGTGGCGACGGCCTGCTCAACGCGGGTGCGCTCGGTGTCGTCCAGGCCGTCGGTGATGCGGTCGGCCTCGGTGTCGATAGTGGTGGGGTCGACGTCGTGGTCGAGGACGAGCTGGACGACTCGGCTCTCGTGGTAGACCTTCACGGTCGCGCCGTCGTCGGCGGCCCGCTTGAGGTCATAGGTGTCGATGTAGTCGCCGAAGACCTCGCGGGTGTTGCGGTCGGCCTCGGAGATCGGGGTGCCGGTGAAGGCGAGGAGCGTGGCGTGCGGGAGCGCGTCGCGCAGGTGGCGGGCGTAGCCGTCGAGGTGGTCGTAGTGGCTGCGGTGGGCCTCGTCGACCACGACGACGATGTTGCGTCGCTCGGAGAGGAGGGGGTGGTCGGTCCCGGATTCCTTCTCCTGCTTGGTCTTGCCGAACTTCTGCAGGGTGGTGAAGAGGATGCCGCCGGTGCGCTTGGCGGCGAGTTCCTCGCGGAGTTCGGCGCGGTTGAGGAACTGGTGGGGCTGTTCCGGGAGGACCTCGCTCTCCTTGAACGTGTCGAAGAGCTGGTCGTCGAGGTCGGTGCGGTCGGTGACGACCACCACGGTGGGGTTGTGCAGGGCGGGATCGCGCATGACGAGGTTGGTGGTCAGCACCATCTCCTCGGACTTGCCCGAGCCCTGGGTGTGCCAGACCACGCCCGCCTTGCCGTCGGTCGCGGCGGCACGGCGTACGGCGTCGGCGGCCCGAGTGACCGCGAAGTACTGGTGCGGCTTCGCGATCCGCTTCATGCGCTTGGCCGGCACGAAGTTGATGAAGGACCGGACGAGAGAGAGGAAGCGCGGCTGGGTGAACAGGCCGTGCAGGGCGAGGTCCTGGCCGGTCGGGATGTCGTCGCCGTCCGCGCCCACGATGGCACTGAAGCCGCCCAGGGCGTCCACACGGGCGCCGAACTCGTCGGTGTTCCACGGGGCGAAGTGCTCGTACGGGGTGAAGGGAGTGCCGTACTTCGCAGTTATCCCGTCGGAGAGCAGCACGACCGCGTTGTAGCGGAAGGCGGTCGGGAACTCCTCGACGTAGTGCCGGATCTGGGTGTGCGCGGCGGCAAGAGTGGCGTTCGGGTCGCCCGCCCGCTTGAGCTCGATGACGGCAAGCGGGAGACCGTTGACGTACAGAACGAGATCGAAGCGGCGGTTGCGCTCGCCGTTGATCACGGTCACCTGGCGGACGGCGCGGTACGTGTTCGCGTCCGCGTTCTCCAGGTCGACGATCCGGACGGTCGGTGTGTGCTCGGCGCCGAGTGCGTCGGTGTACGTGACGGAGTGGACGCCATCGGTCAGGTAGCCGTGCGCGGTCCGGTTCTCCTCGTACGTGTCCTGCGAGGTGGGGGTCGCGGCGGTCGCGAGGGCCTCGCGGACAGCGTCCGGAGGGAGGGCGGGGTTGAGCCGCTCGATGGCCTCGCGGAGGTCGGAGTAGAGGATCAGGTCGTCCCAGGAACGGCGATGACCGGAGCCGGGGGCGAGCTCATTGCCCTCGGCCTTGGGCCAGTCGAGCTCCAGGAGCTCTTCGAGGGCGAGGAGCTCCCAGTCGAGTTCGAGGGGGCGGAAGTTGTCGGGGGTGGGGGTGTCGGGGGTGTCGCTGCTGCCGTTGTCGTTCCCGTGCGTGGTCATACGTGGTCCTCGACAATCTTCTCGGCATCCTTGATGCGAAGGCGGCCGGACATGAGTTGGGGGAGGAGGGTGTCGCGGAGAATCGACAAGGAACGGGATTCATGGAGCACTTGACTCACCTGCCGGTCGAGCACCGAGAGCTGACCTTCAACTGCCTCAATCTGACTTTCGTTCGGCCAGCTCACTTCAAGAAGGGAAAGCTGCTTCTTGTTGATTGAACCAAAAACGGTTCCTTCAGCCTCGTAAGGGCGCCATACCGAACCGTCCGAAGAGAGGGCCTGAAGGAGGACATGCGGGTACTGGATTGCTCGAACCGCTGCGACACCTCGACCAATTCCGCATGTCTCCTCGGCTACGTTGATGGTTCCGACTGGCGCCCTCACGCTAACCAGCACATCACCAGCTCCAGCATGCCGACTAGCCTCCGTGCACCACACGCGATGCCCTGGATGCCGCATCCCGAAGTCCCGAACCCCTTGATAGAAGGGGATTCCGTCCCCAGTCTCGTTGTAGGTTTCACCAGGTGGCGACTGCCCCATGACGATGCTGGCAACATCCGACAACCTGTAGTGTTTTTTGGCCTCGCTCGCTTCAAATAGAGCGGAAGCAAGAGCATCAGCCGTGGCCGCGATACGCTCATTGACGGCGATCTTGTCGTCCAGCGCCCCCAGAATCGAAGAAATGGCCTCCTGCTCCCTAACCGCAGGAACCGGAACTGCCATACCACGCACAGTAGGCAAGTTGATTCGTGGGGCTCCAGACCCTTCGCGCATTCCAGAAATGAAGTCCCGGACGAATCTCGAATTGAGCCAATACTTCAAGAACCGAAAGTTCAGGAGGTCCTGGTCCGGCCGGATTAGTACCATCCTCTGCCCCATGCAAATCTCGACATCCTCAGGGATCTCCGCCGCGATGCCGTGGTAACTCCCCTCGCGACTGTACAGCAAATCACCATACGCGGGGATCGCCCGACGCACTCTATCCAGATAGGTAGCACGCGAGACTTGAGCCATTCCGTTAAGCGATAGAGCCCCATCAGGAAAGTCCTGGGTGCGCGCGAGGTATGGACCGTCATCGGTCAGATCCGGAGTTGAATGCGGACAATCATAGATTCCCTCGCAAAGAACATTTAGCGACTTCCAGTCCCAACCAGCTGGAACGCGGGGAAAGTCAAGCGGCACACGTACACCATTCACGGAAATCTCGTCATTCACCGCTGAGAGCTCCCAGCTGCTCGCGTACTTTGCTAGCCAGTTCATCAGACTTGTCGAAGAGTTCGTACAGCTCTTCGGTCAGCCGCGCGATCTTCTCTGCAACCGCCTCGGCATCCTCTTCCTCCGCCTCGGTCGCCCCGACGTACCTCCCGGGCGTCAGCGCGTAACCGTGCTCCTGGACCGTCTTCAGGTTCGCGCTTGCGCAGAACCCCGGCACGTCCTCGTACACCTCCCCCGCGTCCTTCGCGCTCGTTGTCCCGCGCCACGCGTGGAAGGTCCCTGCGATCTTCGCGAGGTCAGCTTCCGTCAGGACTCGCTCGGTGCGGTCGACCATTTCGCCCATCTCGCGGGCGTCGATGAAGAGAATCTCGCCCCGCCGATCCGAAGCAGCAGCCTTCTGCCCCTTCACACCCCCCGGCGACTTGTCCTTCGCCAGGAACCACAGACACGCCGGAATCGCTGTCGTCCGGAACAACTGGGCCGGCAGGGCGACCATGCACGCCACCATGTCCCCGTCCACCAGCGCCTGCCGGATCTCACCCTCGCCGCTCTGCTGACTGCTCATCGAGCCGTTGGCGAGGACGACGCCAGCCGTCCCCCGCTCCCCCAGCTTGCTGATCATGTGCTGGAGCCAGGCGTAGTTGGCGTTGCCCCTAGGCGGGACACCGTACTTCCACCGCGCATCCGACTCGTTGCGCGCCCAGTCCTTGATGTTGAAGGGCGGGTTGGCCATGACGTAGTCGGCCTTGAGGTCCGGGTGCTTGTCGTCGGCGAAGGTGTCGCCCCAGCGGGCGGCGAGGTTGCCGTCGATGCCGTGGATGGCGAGGTTCATCTTGGCCAGGCGCCAGGTGCGTTCGTTGAGCTCCTGGCCGTAGACGGAGATGTCGGCCTTGTGGCCGCGGCCACGGTGGGCCTCGATGAACTTGGCGGCCTGGACGAACATGCCGCCCGAGCCGCAGGCCGGGTCGTACACGCGGCCCTCGTACGGTTCCAGGACCTCCACGAGGAGGCGGACGACGCTGCTCGGGGTGTAGAACTCGCCGCCCCGCTTACCTTCCGCGCGGGCGAAGTTGCCGAGGAAGTACTCGTAGACCTCGCCGAGGACGTCCTGGGCGGGCTTGTCGTCTCTGCCGCCGAAGCGGGCGTCGGTGATGAGGTCGACGAGTTCGGCCAGGCGCTTCTTGTCGACGTTGTCCTTGTTGAAAATCTTGGGGAGGACACCGGTCAGCGACGGGTTGGCCTTCATGATGGCGTCCATCGCCTGGTCGAGGACCTCGCCGACGTTGCCGCTCTTGGCGTTGGCGGAGATCGAAGACCAGCGGGCGCTCTCAGGGACCCAGAAGACGTGGTGCCCGGTGTACTCGTCCTGGTCCTCCAGGAACTCCTCCAGGCGGTCCTCGGCGATGCCTTCCTCCGCGAGCTCCTTGGCGAGCTGTTCGCGGCGCTCCTCGAAGGCGTCGGAGACGTACTTGAGGAAGATCAGGCCAAGGACGAACTCCTTGTACTGGTTGGCGTCCATGGAGCCGCGCAGCTTGTCGGCGGCCTTCCAGAGGATGGCCTGGATCTCCTTGGGCGTGGAGGCGGTGAACAGCTCCGCCTGGTCGGCAGGCTTCTTCTTCCGGGGAGGCATGGGCGCTCGGGTCTCCTTCAAGAGTCGGACGAGGGTCGGACGAGAGGTGGTTCGGTGAGGGTCAGCGTGCCGTCGACGAGGCCGGCGGCGGTCAGGGAAGTCAGGTCGTCGAGGGCCGCCGCGTGCTGTCGCAGCAGGGCCGTGCGGCGGGCGATGTCGGACAGAAGGGCGTCATAACGCTCGGCCTCGTCGTCGGGGAGGTCTGGGATGAGGAGGTCTTCTATACGGCGGGCGGAGCGGACCGCGCCGCTCACCCGCCGGTGTTCGGTGGCCGCCGAGCGCAGGAGCGCCGCCAGGACGCGAGGCCGTACGGGATGTTCGGCGTCGGAACGTGCGCGCAGAACGCGGGCGGGGAAGGCGACCACGGACAGGCCCTCGTCGTCGACGTACGCGCCGAAGCTCGGGGTGGCGGTGACGACGATGTCGCCGGGTTCGGTGAAGTAGGCGTGCTCGTAGGTGGTGTGGAGTACGGCGCGGTCGATGCGGTGGCTGCCGACCGGCGCGCTGCCGGTGATCTCGGCCGGGGTGAGGACCGTGTAGTGGCCCGCGCCGCCGGTGAGGAGGTGTTCGGCGGCGATGCGGTGGCCGGGCAGCCGGCGCAGGCGGCGGTCCTTGAGCAGGCGGGCCACGGTGGTGCGGCGGGCCGGCTGGGCGTCGGGGCGCAGGACGGCGTTGGCGCGGATCGTGGGCGCGTGGTCGAGTGCGCTACGAGTAGCGTCGATCAGCTGCTGGAGGCGGAGTTCGGTCTCGGAGATGCGGGCCGGGCGTTCGACGACGGTGCGGGTGTAGCGGTCGGCGTGCGGGCGGTGCTGTGGGGTGAACGCGGCACCGGGTGCGCCGGTCAGCGCGGTGGCCCGGACGACGGCGGCGTTGCGCGGTTCGTGGCGGCTGTCCGCCCTCCAGCCGGCGTCGCGGAAGATGTCGATGTCCTCGGCCAGCGCGTCCAGGGTCTGCGGGGTGAGGTTGCGTGAGGAGAGGTCGGCGAGGAGGACTTGGCCGGTGCGCTTGTCTTCGGGGGTGCGGTGCAGGATCCAGATCGCGGTGCGGTGGGCCGGGCGGAAGGGGAGTACGCCTTCGGGGAGGCTGATCGCGGCCTTGAGGAGGTGCTGTTCCAGGAAGTCCCGGCGCAGACGGTCCGCTTCCCCGCGTACGGGCAGGGGCCGGACGAGCGCGTCGGCGGGTCCCAGGACGACGGCCGTGCGGTCCTCGGCGAGGAGGTCGGTGAGGTCCTGCAGGCTCTGCAGGACGGCGAGCGGACTGCGGGTCTCGGCCGCCTCGTAAGGGAGGCAGCAGGCGATGACGTGCGGATTTCCCCAGTCTTCCGTGGCCAGTTCCTCGCCGTCGGCAAGGTCCATCTCGAATTCCTGGACGCCCTGTGCCATGAGGCGGCGGCGGGCGAGCCGGGCCAGGTCCGGCATCGGGTCCGCGGAGAGGAAGAAAGGCGAATCCTCGGCATCGGACACGGATTCGCGCAGGGCGACTAGCAGATCGCCGCTCCGGGGATGGAGGACGGCGGCCGTTGCCCCTTCTTCACGTTCGTTCAGTCGCGCGAGGCCGGTCAGGCGAGCCATCGTCCGGCTCACCGGCGGAATCGGTTCCTCGGCGGCGAGGTCGTCGCAGCCCAGGCGGCGGCGTGCGTCCATGACCCGTTCGAGCGCTTCGGCCGGGGTATAGGCGGCCTCGGTGAGCTGGTCGGCGAGCACGGCGAGCAGGGGGCCCTGCCGTTCGGCGTCCGGCAGTTCGCGCAGCTCTCTTCGGAGGAAGGTGTCGTCGAAGTCGGTCTCGGCGGCACGCTCCAGGATCGTCTGCCAGGGCAGGTTGGCGAGCGGTTCGTCGAGGAGCTGGCGCAGGCAGAGCAGTGCGGTCACCGTGTCGACCAGCGTGCGAGCGGGGATCGCGCGCCGCCAGGCAGACAGGGTGTGCAGCACAAGCTCCGCCCGGATCTGGCCGGCGTCGGCATTACCGCGGCCGGTGGACAGAAGCCATTCGGCGACTTCACGGCCGTCGAAGAGTGGGCTGACTCCCTCGTACGCGACGGGTTCGGGGAAATCCGTGTGCCGGCGGGCCCAGGTGGTGACGACGGGACGTTGGACCTGGGCCAACGTCCCGATTTCGGCGTAACTAATCCGCCAGGAGATCTCCTCGGGCAGGATGGGAGCGGTTGCTTCACGTGTGCCAGCCATGCGGTTCCGCTCCCTTCGTGACGACTGCCTCGTGCTCTCGGTCGAGAACGTTTCTCCCAGGGCACCTCACACGCTACAGCCGGTCGAGCTCTCAGCTTCGCCAGCGGTTGATAACCAGGGTTATCAGGTTCTCAAACAATTTCACCGACAATTTTCTGGCACCTTCGTCACCATCGCCCCGGCACCACCCGCCGGGACGCCAGCCCCATACGAGTCCGACCGCACCGGCGCCCTCATCGCCGCACCTCTGCTCCCTTGCCGGGCACTCACCCCTGTCCGCATCGACACCACCCGTCCCGTAAGGCCGCTCGTGTTACCGAACCGCACCGCAACCTCGCCCCAGGAGACCTCTGTGTCCAGCACCGCGTCGAAGCGCACCCTGTACCGCCTGACCCACGTCAAGGCGACCCCTGAGTCGATGCTCGAAGCCCTCGACGTCGGCGCCCTCGACACCCTGGACGCGGTCGTGCTCGACGTCAGCGATCACATGGGAGTTCCCGCCCTCGCGGTGTCCTTCGCCGTAGCGAAGGAGGAAGCCGCCTGGGGCAAGGATGTCCTCCGGCTCGCCGCCGAATCGGACCTGCTGCAGAGCGAGCAGCGCACCGGCGCACTGCTCGTGCTCGCCGTCGACGACGTGGTGTACGCGATCGGCTTCGACCAGGGCTACCGGCTTCTCCCCGCCCAGCTCAAGGACGCGCACTTCGGTCTGTCCTTCGGTATCCGCGCCATCAACCCGCGTCAGGTGCGGGACTTCACCGCCAGCGTCCTCGGCCAAGCGCGCATCGACAGTTCCCTGATCCATGCCGGCGCCTCCGTACCGGCACTCGGACTCCGGGACCACGGGCGGATCATCCGCCACCTCGGCGGCTATCTAGACGAGGTCGACCTCACCGCAGGGAGCGGCACCAGGAACGGGGCCATGACCGCGGAGGGCGGCATCGGTCTCCGTATCAAACTCGGCACCACCCCCGCCACACTGATCAAGGACATCCGCGCCATCGCCGCGATCTGCGAGCATGTCGTTCCCCACCCCGACCTGGCCTTCGTCGAGCACATCACCGCGGTCAAGGACCCTTCCCTCATCGACGCGCTCGACGCGGAACTGGACGCCACGCTCGGCCGTCCCGCAGACGGCCGGATCATCACCGCCGTCCCCTTCTCCCAGAGCACCGACCTGCCCCGGTCCACCGCCTGCACCATCAAGATCGGGTCCTGCCCGCCCCACCTCCGGGACGAGTTCAGTCTCGACTACGTCCTGGAGCGGGCCCGTGTGATCAAGGCAGGCGCCCGCGTCACGGCGCTCCGGCAGGGCACCGTCGAACTGTTTCGTGACACGCTCTCCGCACGGACCGCGCTCGCCCCGCGCACCGCCTCCCTGGAAGCCCTGTCCAAGGAAACCGCCATGAAGTGGATCGAGGCCACTTTCTCCCTCGGCTCCCGCACGTTCTGTCTGCTCGACGGTGAGTGGTACGAGCTCGGGGCGGGCTACCTGCGCAACGTCAACGAGACCGTGGCTCCCTTGTTCCCCGACGCGCCCTCCGTCGATCTCCCCCGCTGGCCGCTCGTCGAGAAGCTCAACAAGAAGGGTATGAGCGTGATGCGTCCCGTAGACGAAGGCGACTACAACAAGCTGGCCGCCCAGGCCCGTCGCGGCTGGGTCTGCCTGGACAAGAAGAATGTCCACAACCCCTTTCGGGCAAGCAACTCCGTCGAGATCTGCGACCTGTTCACCGAGGACGACACTCTTGTCCTCGTGAAGCCCGCGCACTCCTCAAGCCCGCTGAGTCACCTGTTCAGCCAGGCGCGCGTCTCCGTTGAGCTCCTCTTCGAGAACGCGGCCGTACGCGCGGAGTTCGCCCGGTCCGTACACGTCAACAGCGATCCGGCCCGCAGCATCCCCGAGGACTTCACCCCGCGCCGCGTCGTCTTCGCGATCCTTCTGAAGGACGGAGCCAAGCTCACGCCGGACTCCCTCTTCCCGTTCTCCGCCATCACCCTGGCCCAGACCGCGAAGGCCCTCGCCGCTCGCGGCGTGACCGTCGAAGTCATCGGCGTCGAAAGCGAGTCGGCCCAGTCCGCCATGCGCGACGAGGCTGCTTAGCCGCCCGGGACTCTCGCCGTAAACACGCCCTCTATATCTCTCATCCGAACGAGGAGTTCTTTCAACAACCCAGAATTCCCGCAAGGGCAGGGGGCATCGTCTCCGGGGGCAGGGCACCCAGGGAACGGCGGGAGGCTACATGGAACAGGCCCTCAACAAGCGGCAGCAGGCTGTGCTCGACTGGGTGGGCCAGGGGTGTCCCGACGGAGTCTGGCCGGACAGCACGTACAAGACCAGCGGACAGGCCCTGCAGAACCGAGGGCTCATCAAGGTCACCAAACGCCGCGGGCATTGGAGCGCCCACCTCACCGAGAAGGGGCGGCAGCATCTCATCGAACGCGGCATCCGCCCCGTGGAGCAGAGCACCCGACCGCCGGAGCGCCCCGCCCGAAAATCGGCACCGCCGCGCCCCCGAGTCGTGCCGAAGGCCCTTGCGAACTACGCGGACCAGCTACTCGATGAACTGGCCGTTGCGAACGACGGCTGTCTCATCAAGCCCATCGAATCCGGCCCGCACGCGGTGAATTGGGCGTCACGGGTCAACGCCGCCCGCAAGTCCGGCAAGATCCCCCACACGCAGGAAATCCACGGATACCGCACCCACCACGGCTACGAGATCAAGCTGGTCGACATCCCTGCCTGGCGCCTCGCGGAACTCACCCCGCTCCCTGTGCCGGCCAGACTCACCAAACCCCATGCCGTCGTGGCCGTCCTCCAAAAGCAGCCGCAGCCCATGGGCCTGACTAAACCCCTCCAGGGCCGAGCCCTGCGCATCATCCAAACCCTCATCGCCGCCACCACAGCCCAAGGCCACAAGGCATCGCTCGGAACCACAGAGGGCGCGCCCCCGCCCCATCGGCGCCGCAAGGCACCACCGCACTTCTCCATCACCGCCCACGGCGAAAGTGTCGGATTCCTCGTCCTCCAAGAACAGGACCGCAGCGAACACGTCCCCACAGACAAGGAACTCGCCGACGCCAAGAAGCACTCATGGATGCGCATCCCCCGCTTCGACTACACCCCCTCCAGCCGCCTACGCTTCATACTCCGCGGCGGCAGCCCGCACCGTGCAAGCGAATGGGCAGATCTCCCCGACCGGCCTCTGGAAGAACAACTCGCCGAGATCGTGCAGGAGGTCGGACTCCGCGGCGAAGCCGCAGAACGCAAACTCCTTGCAGACCAGCAAGCCAGAGAGGTACAGCAAAAGCGCTGGGAAGCCGCCATGCAGGAAGCCCACGCCGCCTACGCCCACGCCTACTGTGTCAAACAACTCGGAAAACAGGCAGACACCTGGTACCAGGCCAGGCGCCTGACTGAATACGTCGCAGCAGTAGGCGTCCATGCCACAACACTTCCGCCCGGGCAGGAGCGGGCCGAGGTCGAGGCGTGGCTCGCGTTCGCGGACGCGCACCTCCAAAACCTCACCGAATCGGCCTCAGCGCCGAAACTGCCCACGCCGCCGAAACCCAGCGGCGACGACCTCAAGCCCTTCCTCGGTGACTGGAGCCCCTACGGACCCCGCTCCTACTGAGCCGGACCAAGGGAAATCACACCGCCACGAGCCGGACCCGCTCGCCGCACAGCTTGGCCATGTCGTCAATATCGGAAGTCAGCATGACCACGGGGCGGTGCTGTCGCAGCGCGGCCTCGGCGACGGCCGCATCGATCGCGTACTTGTGTCCGTGCAACCCGGCATTCATCAGCAACTTCGAGGCAGCCCTCGCCTCCTCGTCACCGACCGGGACGACCCGCAGCCCGGAAAGCACCCAGTTCAGGCGTGACTTGTTCGTACGGGCGTGGACGGCCTCGATGATGGTGAGCGCACTGATCACGACCTCCATGCCACGCGAGCGCGCCTCAGCGATCAGAGCCACCACCTGTTCTTCGTCGGCGAGCAGCTTCGAGAGTCCCTCGCTGTCGAGGACGAGCGTCCCCTCGTGACTCAGCCTGCGGCGGGCCACTCGGCCTCCTCGGCGAACACCTCGTCGAAGACCTGCCGCGCCCGCTGACGAGCCGGCTCGGAGACCGGCCCCTTGCGGCTCTCGTAGTCCGCCAGGTACTCGTCCAGGACCTGCCCGCGCAGCTCACGCTCGACCGCCTCGGCGATGAACGCGGAGAACTCGCGCTTCCCCACCCGAGCCCGGATCGCCTCCGCGGTCCCCTCCGGCAGCGACAAGCTCACCCGCGTCGCTGGCCCTTCCCCGATGCTGTACGTCGCCTCAGCCATACCCCCGATTGTGTCAAACGAGTAGGAAAAGCGCCACGCCTGCACTATCTTCACAGCTCGGTCAGCGCCCCGCTCACACAAATCCCAGCACGGGCACCCCCATCCCATCCCAGCACGCTCCCAGCACGGTACGGATGACCAGGGATGACGACAGGTGACGAGGGATCAGCTATCCCAGCACCATCCCAGCACGGGAAAGAACAAAGGGCCCGACTCCGAAGAGTCGGACCCCATCTGACCTGCATGTTTGCCAGATCAGCGACGTGGTGTTATGTCACCCGTCACACATTGAAGCGGAACTCCACCACGTCCCCGTCCTGCATGACGTACTCCTTGCCCTCCATGCGGGCCTTGCCCTTCGCGCGGGCTTCGGCGACGGAGCCGGTCTCGACGAGGTCGGCGAAGGAGATGATCTCCGCCTTGATGAAGCCCTTCTGGAAGTCGGTGTGGATCACACCGGCCGCCTCGGGGGCCGTGGCGCCCTTCTTGATCGTCCAGGCGCGGGTCTCCTTGGGGCCTGCCGTGAGGTAGGTCTGGAGGCCCAGGGTGTCGAAGCCGACGCGGCCGAGGGTGGCGAGGCCGGGCTCTTCCTGGCCCATGGACTGGAGGAGCTCCAGGGCTTCCTCGTCGTCCAGCTCGATGAGCTCGGACTCGATCTTGGCGTTGAGGAAGATGGCCTCGGCGGGGGCGACCAGGGCGCGCTGCTCGTTCTTGAAGTCCTCGTCGACCAGCTCGTCCTCGTCGACGTTGAAGACGTAGAGGAACGGCTTGGTGGTGAGGAGGTGCAGCTCGTGGAGGAGGCGGCCCTTCTCGGTGGAAGCCGTGATGCCGGCGGCGAAGAGGGTCTGGCCGGACTCCAGGATCTTCTGGGCCTCCTCGACCGCGGCCAGGACGGCGACCTTCTCCTTCTGGAGGCGGGACTCCTTGGTGAGGCGCGGGACGGCCTTCTCGACGGACTGGAGGTCGGCGAGGATCAGCTCGGTGTTGATCGTCTCGATGTCGTCCTTGGGCGAGACCTTGCCGTCGACGTGGACGACGTTCTCGTCCTTGAAGGCGCGGATGACCTGGCAGATCGCGTCGGACTCACGGATGTTCGCGAGGAACTTGTTGCCCAGGCCCTCGCCCTCGCTCGCGCCGCGCACGATTCCGGCGATGTCCACGAAGTCGACCGTGGCGGGGAGGATCTTCTGCGAGTTGAAGATCCCCGCGAGCGTGTTCAGCCGGGGGTCGGGCACGCCGACGACGCCGACGTTCGGCTCGATGGTGGCGAACGGGTAGTTGGCCGCCAGTACGTCGTTCTTGGTCAGGGCGTTGAACAGGGTCGACTTGCCGACATTCGGCAGACCGACGATTCCGATCGTGAGCGACACGTTGGCGACTTCCTGGAGTGAGGACGGGGCGGAGGGCGGGGCGTACCGGGCGGGCCCGGCAGTGGACCGATTCTCCAGTTTACGGGCGGGGCCGACCGTGCCGTCACGGGTCCGGCGGAGGGCGCCGACGCCAGGGGCACGGCCCGGGCGTACGCCGGGAGAGGGGCCCCGCACCGAACAGGGTCCTCATTCGGCCGTGTGACGTCGAACGCAGCCCCAAGCTCGGCCAAAGCGCGTGTCCAACGCCTGATTCACCCTGTTCCGCGACCTACGTTGTCCAGGTGGAGCAGCACAGGACTCGTCCCCCGCAGCGCAGGAAGCCCCAGGAGCCCTCGGCGGCCCCGGCCCTTCAGGGCGGCGGCGCCCCTCTCGCCGAGAGTTCGGCCGTCTACCGGGTGGTCGGCACGCCCCGCGCCCGGCGGAACGTACCTCCCGTGGTGCTGGCGCTGCGCAGATTCCCGAACCCCCGGCTGACCGGGATCGGCGCGGGACTCTTCGCCGCCGCCACGATGTTCGTGCTGGCCTGCCTGGTGTGGCTGCTGTTCGACGCGTCCACGCTCGTCTACGGGGTGCTGTTCGTACCGGTCAGCGCGCTGACCGCGCTCTGGGTGCGGCCCGCCGACCTGGTGACCGCGCCGATCAGCGTGCCGATCGCGTTCGCCGTCGGTGTACTGCCGGTCGCCGGGGGCGACGGCGGGCTGGGTGGCCGGCTGATGGCGGTCGTGACCGCGCTCGCGGTGCACGCCGGCTGGCTGTACGGGGGCACGCTGGTGGCCGGGGTGATCGCGACCGTACGCAAGGTCCGGCAGATGCGGCAACGGCAGCTGCTGCTCGCCGCCAGGGCGCTCCGGCCTGCCGGATCCGGACATCAGGCCGGACATCAGGCCGGACATCAGGCCGGGGAGCGGAACGCGGGCGCCGACGGGCGGCCGGAGGGCGAGCCCCGCCCGGACGAGCGGCCCCGCCCCGGCCGGCGTCCCCGGCCGGAGAAGGCACCGGAAAGGGCGCTGGAAAAGGCACCGGAAAAGGCGCGTCCCGCCCCGGGGGTGCGCGGTGGCCCCGTCGGGCAGGGCTCGGCCCGACGTACTCCCCAGGCCTGAAGGCTGTCCCGCAACTCCCTCGCACACCGGCCAGGAGCTGCGGGACAGCCTTGAGGGATCCGGAAGCAGGAATCACCAGGTCCGGGGAGCGCGGCGGGCCGGATCCGGAACGTTCGCTACTTCCCCGCCGCGCGGGCCGCCATGGCCGCGCCGACGATGCCGGCGTTGTTCTGCAGCTGGGCCGGGACCATCTCCGCCCGTACGTGCTTGATGAGCGGCAGGAACTTCTCCGCCTTGCGGCTCACTCCGCCGCCGATGATGAAGAGCTCGGGCGAGAACAGCATCTCCACGTGGGCGAGGTACTTCTGTACCCGGTGCGCCCAGTGTTCCCAGTTCAGGTCGTTGTCTTCCTTGGCCTTGGTCGACGCGTGCTTCTCCGCGTCGTGGCCGTTCAGCTCCAGGTGGCCCAGCTCGGTGTTGGGCACGAGCCGGCCGTCGGTGAAGACGGCGGAGCCGATGCCGGTGCCGAAGGTGAGCGTGATGACCGTGCCCTTGCGGCCCTTGCCCGCACCGAAGGTCATCTCGGCGACGCCCGCGGCGTCCGCGTCGTTGAGGATCGTCACGGGACAGCCGAGCCGCTCGGAGAGGAGCGCGCGGGCGTCCAGATCGACCCAGCCCTTGTCGACATTGGCGGCGGTACGGGTGACGCCGTCGGTGACCACACCGGGAAAGGTGATGCCGACCGGTCCGGACCAGTTGAAATGGCCGACGACCTCGGCCACGCAGTCGGCCACGCCGTCGGGTACCGCGGGATGCGGGGTCAGCACCTTGTGGCGCTCCTGCGCCAAGTCCCCACGATCCAGGTCCACGGGAGCGCCCTTGATCCCTGAACCGCCGATGTCCACGCCGAAGATCTCCATGGGCACCACGGTAAGGGCAGCGGGCGTCTCGCACGTCCCGAGCGGACGGGACGTGCGAGAACGCTCCGGCCGACGCGTGTGCCCGCTCCGGCCGGACGCGTGTGCCCGCTCCGGCCGACGCGTGTGCCCGCTCCGGCCGGACGCGTGTGGAGCGCTCCTGCCGGACGCGGGTGGAGCGTTACTGCTGGGCGAGGGCGGCGGCCTCGGCGCGCAGGTCGCGGCGGAGCTCCTTGGGCAGCGAGAAGGTGATCGACTCCTCGGCCGTCTTGACCGTCTCCACGTCCGCGTAGCCCCGCTCGGCGAGGAACTCCAGCACGCCGTCGACGAGGACGTCGGGGACGGAGGCGCCGGAGGTCAGGCCGACCGTGGTGACGCCTTCCAGCCATGCCTCGTCGATCTCGGAGGCGAAGTCCACCAGGTGGGCGGCGGGGGCTCCGGCGTCCAGGGCGACCTCGACCATGCGGATCGAGTTGGAGGAGTTCTTGGAGCCGACGACGATGACCAGCTCGGCGTCCTCGGCCAGCTTCTTCACGGCGACCTGGCGGTTCTGCGTGGCGTAGCAGATGTCGTCGCTCGGCGGGGAGAGCAGGTTCGGGAACTTGTTCTTGAGGGCGTCGACCGTCTCCATCGTCTCGTCCACCGAGAGCGTGGTCTGGGAGAGCCAGACGACCTTCGACTCGTCGCGGACCTGGACGTTGGCGACGTCCTCGGGGCCGTCGACCAGCGTGATGTGGTCGGGGGCCTCTCCGCTGGTGCCGATGACCTCTTCGTGGCCCTCGTGGCCGATCAGGAGGATGTCGTAGTCCTCCTTGGCGAAGCGGACGGCTTCCTTGTGGACCTTGGTGACGAGCGGGCAGGTGGCGTCGATCGTGGCGAGCCGGCGCTCGGCGGCCTCGGCGTGGACGGTCGGGGCCACGCCGTGGGCGGAGAACATCACGATGGAGCCCTCGGGGACCTCCGCGGTGGTCTCCACGAAGATCGCCCCCTTCTTCTCCAGGGTCTGCACGACGTACTTGTTGTGCACGATCTCGTGGCGCACGTAGACCGGGGCCCCGTACTGCTCCAGGGCCTTCTCGACGGCGATCACGGCACGGTCCACGCCCGCGCAGTAGCCACGGGGAGCGGCGAGCAGGACACGGCGGGCAGGGGTTGCAGTCATGCGTCCCATCGTAAGGCCGTACCGAACAGGCGCGGGATCGGCCGGGTCGGGAGACTGGGCCGTGATCACCGGGGTACGAGCCCGCCCGCGCCGGCGGGCCCGCCGCCGGGCCGGACACCATGGAGGGCCGATGCCGGGAACGGATACGGGCAGCAGCGCGCGGAGCGGACTGCGCCGCTCGCTCGGGTTCAGGGACCTGGTGGTCTACGGACTGCTGTTCATCGCCCCGATGGCCCCGGTGGGCGTGTTCGGCACGCTGGACGCGAAGTCGGACGGCGCGGTGGCGCTGGTCTACGTCGTGGCGACGGTCGTGATGGCGTTCACGGCGTTCAGTTACGCGCAGATGGTGCGGGTGGCCCCGAAGGCCGGGTCGGTGTTCACGTACGCCCGCAAGGGGCTCGGCGAGGTGCCCGGGTTCGTCGCGGGGTGGATGGCGATGCTCGACTACCTGCTGATCCCCGCGGTCGCCTACCTCTTCTCCGGGATCGCGATGAACGCGCTGGTCCCGGAGGTGTCGCGGTGGGTGTGGACGGCGATCGCGGTGGTGGTGACGACGGCGCTCAACCTGTGGGGGGTACGGGCCGCGGCGCGGGTCGGCTTCGCGGTACTCGCGCTGGAGATCGCGGTGCTGCTGGTGTTCGTGGTGTCGGCGGTGGTGGTGCTGGTACGGGACGGTGCGCAGCGCGGCTGGCTGACGCCGCTGACCGGTGACTCCGGGTTCTCGACGACGGCGGTGATCGGGGCGGTGTCGGTGGCGGTCCTCTCCTATCTGGGGTTCGACGCCATCGCCTCGTTCGCCGAGGAGGTGACGGGCGGGTCCGCGAAGGTCGCGCGGGCGGTGCTGTTCTGCCTGGTGATGGCGGGGCTGCTGTTCGTGGTGCAGTCCTATCTGGCGGCGCTGCTGGAGCCGGTCTCCTCGGCGGAGCTGGCGGCCGATCCGGCGGCGCAGGGGTCGGCGTTCTACGACGCGGTGGACGCCTCGGTCGGCACCTGGCTGCACGACCTGGTCGCGGCGAGCAAGGCGGTCGGGGCGGCGTTCGCGGCGCTGGCCGGGCAGGCGGCGGCCGGGCGGCTGGTCTTCGCGATGGCGCGGGAGCGGCGGCTGCCGTCGTTCCTTGCGCGGATCGACGCGAAGTCCGGGGTGCCGAGGACCGCGGTGCTCTGTGCGGCGGTCGTGACGCTGGTGGCGGCGGTCTGGGCGGCCCGGCGCGACGACGGGCTCGACCATCTGGTGTCGGTGGTGAACATCGGCGCGCTGACCGCGTTCGTGCTGCTGCACGCGTCGGTGGTCGGCTGGTTCGTGGTCCGCCGGATGGAGGGCGAGCCGAGCTGGTGGCGCCATCTGGTGGTACCGGTACTGGGCGCGGCGGCGCTGGTCGCGGTGATCGTGGAGGCGACGACGAGCGCGCAGGTGGTGGGCGCCTGCTGGTTCGCTGTGGGGCTCGTGGTGGTCGCGGTGCAGGGCGGGCGGCGCCCCGGCGCCGACGAGGAGACCATGGGCCGGAGCGGGGGCACCCGGCCCGGGACCTGAACAGCCCTCGTGCTCGCACGGGAGCGGCCCTCGTACCTGCACGGGCGCGGTGCGTGAACGGGGCCGGTGTCCGCGGTGGCGGTTACGCTCGCCCGTATGGCTCTCAACACGTCCGCGGAAGCCCCGCTGCCCGTCGGTGAGGTGTCCCGGCTCATCGGCGGCTGGATCGACCGGCTCGGCGCGATCTGGGTCGAGGGGCAGATCACGCAGCTCTCGCGGCGGCCGGGCGCGGGCGTCGTCTTCCTGACCCTGCGCGACCCGGCGCACGACATCTCGGTGAGCGTGACCTGCTTCCGGCAGGTCTTCGACCGGATCGCGGACGTGGTGACGGAGGGCGCGCGGGTCGTGGTCCTGGCGAAGCCGGAGTGGTACGCACCGCGCGGGCAGCTCTCGCTGCGGGCGACGGAGATACGCCCGGTCGGCATCGGTGAGCTGCTGGTACGACTGGAGCAGCTGAAGAAGTCCCTCGCCTCGGAGGGACTCTTCGCGCTGGACCGGAAGAAGCCGCTGCCGTTCCTGCCGCAGCTGATCGGGCTGGTCTGCGGGCGGGCGTCGGCCGCCGAGCGCGACGTGCTGGAGAACGCGCGGCGCCGCTGGCCGGCGGTGCGGTTCGAGGTGCGCAACACCGCCGTGCAGGGCGTCCACGCGGTCAACCAGGTGGTCCAGGCGGTCGAGGAGCTGGACGCGATGCCCGAGGTCGACGTGATCGTCGTCGCGCGCGGCGGCGGCAGCGTGGAGGACCTGCTGCCGTTCTCGGACGAGGCGCTGATCCGTGCCGTGGCCGCCTGCCGTACGCCGGTGGTGTCCGCGATCGGGCACGAGCCGGACTCCCCGCTGCTGGACCTGGTCGCGGACCTGCGCGCGTCCACGCCCACGGACGCGGCGAAGAAGGTCGTACCGGACGTGGGCGAGGAGCTGGACCGGGTCCAGCAGCTGCGGGACCGGGCGCTGCGGAGCGTACGCGGGCTGCTGGAGCGCGAGGAGCGGGGGCTGGCGCACGCGCTCGGCCGGCCGGCGATGGAGCGTCCGCAGCGGCTGGTGGACGAGCGGGCCGCCGAGGTGGAGGCGCTGGCCGGGCGCGGCCGCCGGGTGCTGGGGCATCTGCTGGACCGGGCCGACTCGGAGATCGCGCACACCCTGGCCCGGGTGGTCTCGCTCTCCCCGGCGGCGACCCTGGAGCGCGGTTACGCGGTGCTCCAGCGGGCGGACGGCCATGTGGTGCGCTCCCCCGAGGAGGCCGGCGCCGCCGGTGAGGTGCTGCGGGCGCGGGTGTCGGAGGGCGAGTTCGCGGTACGGGTGGAGGGGTGAGCCGCCCGGGCACCCCGGGCCGGGCCCCCGGGGCCCCGCGGCCCAGGTCCGCTGCCGGGTCCGCGTCCGGGACCGCTGTCGGTGGGCGCACATAGAGTGGGCGGCATGACGGACGACGGGACGACCACCGCCGGTGCGACCGGCACGCCCGGTTACGAGCAGGCGCGCGACGAGCTGATCGAGGTCGTGCGCCGGCTGGAGGCGGGCGGCACCACGCTGGAGGAGTCGCTGGCGCTCTGGGAGCGCGGCGAGGAGCTGGCGAAGGTGTGCCGCCACTGGCTGGAGGGCGCCCGCGCCCGCCTCGACGCGGCTCTGGCCGGGCCGGAGGACGGCACGCCGGCGGAGTGACCGGCGCGCGGGCCGGCTTCCGGACCGCCGCCGTGACCGGCGTGCGGATCGGGTGACCGCCCCACCGGGCCTATGGCGTGGATCACTGCTCACCCGGTTTAGTTGAAAGTTAATCTACCTCTCGGCTACGGTGACCCCGTCGCCCGATTCCGTACGCCCAGAAGGTAGATCGCGCATGTCTCTCGCCCTTGACCCCGCCGCGCAGGCCCTCCTCTTCACCGAGGCCCGCACCGCCAACACCTTCTCCGACGAGCCGGTGACCGACGAGCAGATCCAGGCGATCTACGAACTGGTCAAGTACGGCCCCACCGCCTTCAACCAGTCGCCGCTGCGCGTCGTCCTGGTCCGCTCCGAGGAGGGCCGCGCCCGCCTCGTCGAGCACATGGCCGAGGGCAACCGCCCGAAGACCTCCTCCGCGCCGCTGGTCGCGATCCTCGCCGCGGACAACGAGTTCCACGAGGAGCTCCCGGCGCTCATGCCGCACTTCCCGCAGGCCAAGGACGCGTTCTTCTCCGAGCGCCCGGTCCGCGAGCAGTCGGCCGCCCTGAACGCCGCGCTCCAGGCCGCCTACTTCATCGTCGGCGTCCGCGCCGCCGGCCTGGCCGCCGGCCCGATGACGGGCTTCGACGCCGCGGGCATCGAGAAGGAGTTCCTGGACGCCGACCACAAGCTGCTCATGGTCGTCAACATCGGCAAGCCGGGCGAGGACGCCTGGTTCCCGCGCCTGCCGCGCCTGTCGTACGACGAGGTCGTCACCACCGTCTGACCGGTCCGGTCACGGACGCCGAGAAGCCCGGAACACCTGAGGTGTTCCGGGCTTCTCGGCGTCTCCGGACAGGTGCCGAAGGAAAGCGGTAGGCGCGGAAGGAAAGCAGGGAGGCGCCGGGGGAAAGCAGGGAGGGGAGGGGACTGGACGGAGCGGGGAGGGCCGGGCTCAGGACGTGGTGAGCGCGGTGGCCATCGCGACCAGCTGCTTCGCGGGGGCGGAGCCGGTGACCACCGTGGTGGCGCCGTCGGCGTTCAGCACGAGGGCGTCGTACTTCGCGCCCTTCCAGTACTGCCACTCCTGGCCCGCCACGGTCTCGGTGCGGCCGGTGTCCTCGGCGTCCTGGCTGACGTCGGGGACGTACTTCTTCGCGGGCGTCGTGGACTGCTCCACCGCGACGTACCTGCCGTCGGGGTCGATGAAGCCCAGGTGCCAGCTGCTGCCGTCGGCGCCGTCGTACGAGACGGAGGTCGCCTTCCAGCCGTCGGGAAGCCCGGACGGGGCGGCCACCGGATACGGGGCCGCGCGGCGCGCGGTCGCGAGTTCGACGCGGTAGTCGACGGCCTGGATCGGGTCGGCCTTGTCGTCGTGCGGAACGAAGACGTAGATGACGCCGGCCGCGGCGACGATCAACACCAACGACAGGAACATGTCCCGGATTGTCTGCTTGCCTCGCTTGCTTGCCACGGATACATGGTGGCATGCGGCCCCAGACCGGCCGCCCGTGACCCCGGCCCACACCCGTGCGCTCATCCGTGGGGCGCTCTGCTCATTCTATCGGCCTACCGATAGAGTCGAAGCGCGCTCATTTCCGGTCGTCTTCGTACAGAAAGGCGTGCTCCGATGCCCGAGCACCATCTGCCGTCCCAGCTGGAGGTCTCTCCGGAGGCCCCCGACCGCAACCTCGCCCTCGAACTGGTCCGGGTCACCGAGGCCGCCGCCATGGCCGCCGGCCGCTGGGTCGGGCGCGGCGACAAGATCGGTGCCGACGGAGCCGCGGTGAGGGCCATGCGGACCCTCGTCTCCACGGTCTCGATGAACGGCGTGGTCGTCATCGGCGAAGGGGAGAAGGACGAGGCCCCGATGCTCTTCAACGGCGAACGGGTCGGCGACGGCACCGGCGCCGAGGTCGACATCGCCGTGGACCCGATCGACGGCACCACGCTCAACGCCAAGGGCATGCCCAACGCCATCGCGGTGCTGGCCGCCGCCGACCGGGGGGCGATGTTCGACCCGTCCGCCGTCTTCTACATGGACAAGCTGGTGACCGGGCCCGAGGCCGCCGACTTCGTCGACATCGACGCACCCGTCGCCGTCAACATCCGGCGGGTCGCGAAGGCGAAGCACTCCTCGCCCGAGGACGTCACCGTCGTCGTGCTCGACCGCCCGCGCCACGAGGGCATCGTGAAGGAGATCCGGGACACCGGGGCCCGGATCAAGTTCATCTCGGACGGCGACGTGGCCGGTTCGATCATGGCCGCCCGCGAGGGCACCGGCATCGACCTGCTCATGGGCATCGGCGGCACGCCCGAGGGCATCATCTCGGCCTGCGCCATAAAGTGCCTGGGCGGTGTCATCCAGGGGAAGCTGTGGCCGAAGGACGAGGCCGAACGGCAGAAGGCCCTGGACGCCGGACACGACCTGGACCGGGTGCTGTCGACGGACGACCTGGTCCGCGGCGACAACGTGTTCTTCGTGGCGACCGGGATCACCGACGGTGAACTGATGCGCGGGGTCCGCTACCGGGCGGAGACCGCCACCACGGAGTCGATCGTGATGCGGTCCAAGTCGGGCACGATCCGCACCATCTCGTCCACGCACCGGCTGTCGAAGCTGCGGGCGTACAGCGCGATCGACTTCGACCGGGCGCAGTAGACCCGCGATCCGGACGAGCGCACCGCGCCGACGGAACGCGAAGGGGGCCACCGGGCGGGTGGCCCCCTTCGCGTCGTCCGCTGATCAGCCGGCGGCGGCGATGTGCCCCTTGGCGGCCGCGGCCGCCTTGAGCTCGATGTCACGCCGGCGCCGGCGGGCCAGCACCACCCGCCGCTCGGCGGCGGTGAGACCTCCCCAGACCCCGTACGGCTCCGGCTGCATCAGGGCATGCTCCTGACACTCCACCATGACGGGGCAGCGGGCGCAGACCCGCTTGGCGGCGTCCTCACGGGACAGCCGGGCGGCTGTCGGCTCCTTCGACGGCGCGAAGAAAAGCCCGGCTTCGTCCCGGCGGCACACCGCCTCGGAATGCCAGGGGCCCGCCTGGTCTTCCCGTGCGGGAGCTCGCTGAGCGGGCACAGCGGCGACCTGCAGGGGCTGATGAGGCAGTTGCAGCACGGTCTACTCCTGACGACGGCTTCGCGAGCGAGAGACGATGCAGGATTCTTTACCCGCTGTACGCACAGCTATGCGCTGAGTGGCACCGCCGAACGGGGCGTGCAAGAGGGCTCGGACCGCACTCTGGCCGAATAGCGCCTCTCGCCCCCGTCACGCGCCGCCGCTCCACCCCCGCCACACGCCGCCGCTCCGCCGCTCCGCCGCCGTCCGGGCCCCGCCGCGCGCCGGTCGGCGGGTGTGCGGCGGGTGTGCGGCGGCCGTCGCTCAGTGGCCGAGGTGCTTGCGCAGCTGACGCTGGAGATTCTCGATCAGCTTGCCCCGCTTGGGCTTGGCCTCGACGTTCCCGAAGACGGAGTAGCCGTTGACGACGACGACCGGCGCCTCCGGATCGGCGGACTCGGTGTTCTCCACCTCGAAGTTGGCGAAGATCCCGGTGCCGCTGCCGCGCAGGGTGATGTTCTCCGGAACCTTGACTTCGACATTGCCGAAAATCGACGTCGCGTTGATGACCGTGAGCCGCTGCCCGAACAGCGCCTCGGTCAGGTCGATCTCCACCGTGCCGAAGAGCGCGAACGCGTGGGTGCGCCCGCCGACCCGCCAACGACCCCTGCGCGTCGCACTGCTGAAGACCGCGACGAGCTTCTCCGCGTCGGCGGAGGCGATGCCCGCCTCGTACGCGAAGGGGCTCGTCGCCGCCCGCCCCGGCGCGGGACTCCCGGCGGCGGGAAGATCGCTCACCAGGGGTTCCAGCTCGCCGACGGTCTTGGCGCGGTAGACGAGTTCGACCCGCTCCGCGTGCTCCTCGGCGGTCAGCCGGCCTTCGGCCACCGCCTCCCGCAGGATGTCCGCGATCCGGTCGCGGTCGGCGTCGGACGCGCGGAGACCGGAGGGCCCGGAGGACGGGGCGGCGGCCGTGGCCGTCGGCCGCGGGGACTGCTGAGGCTGCTTTTCGAGGTCCACCGGCCCAGCGTACCCAAACGCGATAGATCGCGACTAGGGGCTGTCCCGTGATCCGTGGCGGTCCGGCCTGCGGCCGGCCCGGGCGGGACGGGGCTCCCCCGCCCCGCCCCCGGGGTGAGCCTTACCTCACAGACCCGGCTCCCCTCCCGAGCTCTACCCTGGTGGGTGCGCTGTCCAAGGGAGGTCAGCCGCTGTCACCGAGTAAGGAATGGCCGAAATGGCAGAGTTTGCGTACTCCGATCTGCTCCCCGTGGGAGAGGACACCACGCCGTACCGGCTGGTGACCTCCGAAGGCGTTTCGACCTTCGAGGCCGACGGCCGTACGTTCCTCAAGGTGGCGCCCGAGGCGCTGCGCACGCTGGCCGCCGAGGCGATGCACGACATCTCCCACTACCTGCGCCCCACCCACCTCGCCCAGCTGCGTCGGATCATCGACGACCCGGAGGCGTCCTCGAACGACAAGTTCGTGGCGCTGGACCTGCTGAAGAACGCGAACATCGCCGCCGCCGGCGTGCTGCCCATGTGCCAGGACACCGGGACGGCCATCGTCATGGGCAAGCGCGGGCAGAACGTGCTGACCGAGGGCGGTGACGAGGAGGCGCTGTCGCACGGCATCTTCGACGCGTACACCAAGCTCAACCTGCGGTACTCGCAGATGGCTCCGCTCACCATGTGGGAGGAGAAGAACACCGGCTCCAACCTCCCGGCCCAGATCGAGCTGTACGCCACCGACGGCGGCGCGTACAAGTTCCTCTTCATGGCGAAGGGCGGCGGCTCCGCGAACAAGTCGTTCCTCTACCAGGAGACGAAGGCCGTCCTGAACGAGGCCTCCATGATGAAGTTCCTGGAGGAGAAGATCCGTTCGCTGGGAACCGCGGCCTGCCCGCCGTACCACCTGGCGATCGTGGTCGGCGGTACGTCGGCGGAGTTCGCGCTGAAGACCGCCAAGTACGCCTCCGCGCACTACCTCGACGAGCTGCCCGGCGAGGGCTCCCCCACCGGGCACGGCTTCCGGGACAAGGAGCTGGAGGAGAAGGTCTTCGAGCTGACGCAGAAGATCGGGATCGGCGCGCAGTTCGGCGGCAAGTACTTCTGCCACGACGTGCGCGTGGTCCGCCTCCCCCGGCACGGCGCCTCGCTGCCGGTGGCCATCGCCGTCTCCTGCTCCGCCGACCGCCAGGCGACCGCGAAGATCACCGCCGAGGGCGTCTTCCTGGAGCAGCTGGAGACGGACCCGGCGCGCTTCCTGCCGGACACCACCGACGAGCACCTCGACGAGTCCGGTGACGTGGTGCGGATCGACCTCAACCGGCCGATGGACGAGATCCTCGCCGAGCTGACCAAGTACCCGGTCAAGACCCGTCTCTCGCTGACCGGTCCGCTGGTCGTGGCGCGCGACATCGCGCACGCCAAGATCAAGGAGCGGCTGGACGCGGGCGAGGAGATGCCGCAGTACCTCAAGGACCACCCGGTCTACTACGCGGGCCCGGCGAAGACGCCCGAGGGGTACGCCTCCGGTTCGTTCGGCCCGACGACGGCCGGCCGGATGGACAGCTACGTCGAGCAGTTCCAGGCGGCGGGCGGCTCCAAGGTGATGCTGGCGAAGGGCAACCGGAGCAAGCAGGTCACCGACGCCTGCGGCACGCACGGCGGCTTCTACCTGGGCTCGATCGGCGGCCCGGCGGCCCGGCTGGCGCAGGACTGCATCAAGAAGGTCGAGGTCGTCGAGTACGAGGAGCTCGGCATGGAGGCGGTCTGGCGGATCGAGGTCGAGGACTTCCCCGCGTTCGTCGTGGTGGACGACAAGGGCAACGACTTCTTCACCGAGCCCGCCCCGGCGCCCACCTTCACCAGCATCCCGGTGCGCGGCCCCGGCCTCGCCTGAACCCTGCCGTTCGCGGAACGCGGAGCCTGATCCGTACCGTCCGCCGGACGCACGGAGCCTGATCCGTACGCATCGCGACCTCCGTACGCATCGCGACCTCCGTACGCATCGCGACCTCCGTACGCGTCGCGACCTCCGTACGCGTCGCGACGTACGCGGAGGCCCCCAGGGGCGTTCCGGTCGGTGACATCCGGCCGGGGCGCCCCTGCGCGTTGTGCGGAGCCGCCCGCGCGCCCCCGCCCGCGCCCCCGCGCGCGCACCCTCCGAGCGCTCCGGGGCGCCCGCGGGCCACTCCCGAGCGCACCGTCGAAATCAAGCCAATTTCGCGAAATGGCGCCAGGTGACGGCCGCTCTTCCCGGGGCGGCGGACCGGTGGTGCGCGGGCGTCGTCCCCCGCCCCGTGGTGCGGCCCCCGTGAGAGCGCATCCGGCGCGCGCGGACAGCGAATTCGGCCCGGCGCCCGGTGCCGGTGGGCAGGTGTCCCCCGCTCCCCGGTGCCGCCGCGGCCCCCGTGGCCGGAGGCCCGGCCGGTGCCCGGACCACCGCCCCTTTCCCGCAGCGCGCCCGGTGGCGGGCTTGCGCGGCGCCCGGCGTCTGCGGTGGGTTGAGCGCGTCCGGCCCTGATCCGCCGGGCACACCCACCGCCCGCACGAGCCGTGCGCGCTGAACTCGCCCGTGTGCCGCGAGCGGCGGGGAGATCGCCGACAACCCCCGTGCCCCACCCTCGCGGTCGCACACCACCGGAAAGGCGGACGACGCATGACGCCGGCCCCCCACCGAAGCCACACCGACGACCTGCTGGCCTTCATCGCCGCCAGCCCCTCCCCCTACCACGCGGTGGCGAGCGCCGCGACGCGCCTGGAGAAGGCGGGATTCCGCGAGTTGCGCGGCACGGACGACTGGAGCGGTACGACCGGCGGCTGTTACGTCGCCCGCGCGGGCGCGCTGATCGCCTGGTACGTCCCCGAGGACGCGCCCGTGCACACCCCCCTGCGGATCATCGGCTGTCACACGGACTCGCCGAACCTGCGGGTGAAGCCGAACCCCGACACCGGGACGGCCGGCTGGCGCCAGATCGGCGTCGAGATCTACGGCGGGGTGCCGCTGAACACCTGGCTCGACCGCGACCTGGGCATCAGCGGCCGGCTCACCCTGCGCGGCAGCACCCCCGGCGCCCCGCGCGAGCTGCTGGTGCGGATCGACGAGCCGCTGCTGCGCGTCCCGCAACTCGCCATCCACCTCGACCGGAAGGTCAACGAGGGCGCGCTGCTCGACCCGCAGCGCCACCTCGCCCCGGTGTGGTCGCTCGGCGCCCCCGAGGAGGGCGCGCTGTTGCGCCGGGTCGCGGCGGCGGCGGGCACGGACCCGGCGGACGTGCTGGGCTGGGACCTGATGCTGCACGACGTCCAGCCACCCGGATACCTGGGCGTGGAGCGGGAGTTCGTGGTCTCCCCCCGCCTCGACAACCTGGTCTCCGTGCACGCGGGCGTCACCGCGCTGGCGGACGCCGCCACCGCCGTCGAGCAGCCCCGGTACATCCCGGTGCTGGCGGCCTTCGACCACGAGGAGGTCGGCAGCGCCTCGCAGACCGGGGCGCAGAGCCCGCTGCTGGAGCGGGTGCTGTCGCGCGCGGTGACGGCGCGCGGCGGCAGCGCGGAGGACTGGGCGCGGGCGCTGGCCGGCTCCTTCTGCGTCTCGGCCGACATGACCCACGCCGTGCACCCCAACTACCAGGAGCGCCACGACCCCGGCCACCACCCGCTGCCGAACGGCGGCCCGACGGTGAAGGTCAACACCAACCAGCGGTACGCCACCGACAGCACGGGGGTCGCGCTCTTCCGCGAGGCGTGCGACCGGGCCGGGGTGCCGTGGCAGTCCTTCGCCGCCAACAACGCGATGCCCTGCGGTACGTCGATCGGCCCGCTGACCGCCGCCCGGCTCGGGGTGACCACGCTCGACGTCGGGGTCCCCGGTCTCTCCATGCACTCGGCGCGCGAGCTGTGCGGGGCCGAGGACCCGGGGTATCTGGCGGCGGCGCTGCGCGCCGTACTGACGGCCGCCTGAGCGGGCGGGGGCGCCGGCCCCGCCCGTCGTCCCCGTACCCCGCGTGCCGTGTGCGCGCGGGGTACGGGTGCGGGAGAGGGTGGCTCCGGGGCGGGCCGGGCACGTGTCCGGCGGATCGAGGACGCCACCCCGGCCACGATCCGCCGGCCGCCGCCCGGGGGGAATAGCCCCGCGACGGCGCGCGCTCAACGGCACAGGAGGTTCGAACAACATGACCGATGCACAGGACCCGGCGGAATTCCGTGTCGAACACGACTCGATGGGCGAGGTGAGGGTCCCGGCGGACGCCAAGTGGCGCGCGCAGACCCAGCGGGCGGTGGAGAACTTCCCCGTCTCCGGCCAGCGCCTGGAGCGCGCCCACATCGAGGCACTGGCCCGGATCAAGGCGGCGGCCGCCAAGGTCAACGCCGGTCTGGGGGTGCTCGACCCGGAGGTCGCCGAGGCGATCCGGGAGGCCGCCGCCGAGGTGGCCGAGGGCCGGTGGGACGACCACTTCCCGGTCGACGTGTTCCAGACCGGCTCGGGGACCTCGTCCAACATGAACACCAACGAGGTGATCGCCACCCTCGCCTCCGAGCGGCTCGGCCGTGACGTGCACCCCAACGACCATGTCAACGCCTCGCAGTCCTCGAACGACGTCTTCCCGTCCTCGATCCACATCGCCGCCACCGCCGCCGTCACCGGCGACCTCGTCCCGGCCCTGGAGCACCTGGCCGCGTCGCTGGAGCGCAAGGCGCGGGAGTTCGCGGAGGTCGTCAAGTCGGGGCGTACCCATCTCATGGACGCGACGCCCGTCACCCTTGGACAGGAGTTCGGTGGGTACGCGGCGCAGATCTCCTACGGCGTCGAGCGCCTTCGCGCCTCCCTGCCCCGGCTCGCCGAACTCCCGCTGGGCGGTACGGCGGTGGGCACCGGGATCAACACTCCGCCCGGCTTCTCCGCCGCGGTGATCGCGGAGATCGCCGGTACGACGGGGCTGCCGCTGACGGAGGCCCGCAACCACTTCGAGGCACAGGGGGCGCGGGACGGCCTCGTGGAGGTCTCGGGCCAGTTGCGTACGGTCGCGGTCTCACTGACCAAGATCTCCAACGACCTGCGGTGGATGGCCTCCGGGCCGCGCACCGGGCTGGCCGAGATCGCGCTGCCCGACCTCCAGCCGGGGTCCTCGATCATGCCGGGCAAGGTGAACCCGGTGATCCCCGAGGCGGTGCTGATGGTCGCGGCGCAGGTCATGGGCAACGACGCCACGGTCGCGGTGGCGGGCGCGGCGGGCAACTTCGAGCTGAACGTGATGATGCCGGTCATCGCGAAGAACCTGCTGGAGTCCGTACGGCTGCTCGCGAACGCCGCCCGGCTGCTGGCGGACCGCACGGTGGACGGCATCACCGCCGACACCGCCCGGACCCGCGCCTACGCGGAGTCCTCGCCCTCGGTGGTGACCCCGTTGAACAAGTACCTCGGGTACGAGGAGGCGGCCAAGGTCGCCAAGAAGTCGCTGGCGGACGGCACCACGATCCGCGAGACCGTGCTGGCCTCCGGGTACGTGGAGCGGGGCGACCTGACGGTGGAACAGCTGGACGCGGCGCTGGACGTGCTGCGGATGACCAGGCCGTGAAGCTCCGCCCCGGACGGATCGTCAGGTTCCCCTGACGATCCGTCGGGGTCCGGACCGCGAGGTGATACGTATCGCAGCGCCCGCGCGGCGGCGTCCGTAAGATCTGTTCATGGAAGGTACGGGAGAGCACACACGCTGGGCGCCCGGGGACCACATCCTCTGGCGCTACCGGGACAAGGGCAGCGAGGTCGGGGCCACACACGCTCCGCCGCTGCGCATCTGCCGTCCGGTCACGGTCGTGCAGGACACCGAGGACCTGCTCGCGGTGTGGATGGCACCGGGCACCGAGTGCGTACGGCCGGTGCTCGCGAACGGCACCGAGGTGCACACGGAACCGCTGGCCACCCGCTACACCGTGCCGCGCACCACGGCCCGGTACACCTGGTGGGGCATGGGCGTGCTGAAGCTCGCGCGGCCGGGTGAGCCCTGGTCGGTCTGGCTCTTCTGGGACCGGGGCTGGGTCTTCCGGAACTGGTACGTCAACTTCGAGGAACCACTCACTCGTTGGAGTTCTGGGGTCGATTCCGAGGATCACTTCCTCGACATCTCGGTGAACCCCGACCGGAGCTGGAAGTGGCTCGACGAGGACGAGTTCGCGCAGGCCCAGCGGGTCGGCCTGATGGACGCCGGAACGGCCGGGCGGGTGCGCAGGGCGGGGCGTGCGGCGGTCTCGGTGATCGAGGCGTGGGGGTCCCCGTTCCGGGACGGCTGGGAGCACTGGCGGCCCGATCCGGCCTGGCCCGTCCCGGCGCTGCCGGATGACTGGGACCGCACCCGCGCGCGTACGCCGTCGTGAGACTCTTGAATCACCCGTGGGGGGCGCCCGTAGGATCAGCCTCCCGAGGGCCCGTGCGCGACAACCCGCGTACCGGCCACCGGACCTGACCGCATGTCACAGGCGACACCGCACAGGCCGTACCACCCGCCCGGGCCGCAGCCCGGACGGGGCGCACGGCCGCGGAAGCCACTACGAGGGGGTGGAGGCGTGGTGCTCGCACGAGCGGGTGGACACCCCGGCACGGCCGCCCCCGCGGCCGGTGCGGTCCGCGCCGCCGGGACCGCACCGCGCGTCCCGGACACCTCGGGCGCGGCGGGCACCCCGGTGGACGCCTCCGACGCGGCGGGCACTCCGGTGAACGCCTCGGACGCGGCGGACACCCCGGGCACCGAAAACGTTGTCAGCGCCCGGTCACGTGTGCGCAAGGTTTCGGCCCCGCGCGCGGCGGTCGCGGGTGAGCGCCGTTGTTCCCACCGCTCTCACCGGGGCAGAGTGTCGCCCCACGAGGTGACTGCCTCATACAACCGGCCCGGACGGACGGAACCCCACGCGTGACGGAGCACCCCACCTCCCACGAAGGCCACCGGCCTCTCGCCGCCCGGCCGCAGGAACGCACCCGGCCCCGGCAGCAGGACGCCGCGCCGGCCACCGCGACGCCCGCGGCCATCCCGGGACCCGCCGGGGCGCCCAGAGCCCCCGGCGCCGCGCCCGCCGCCCCGGGCGTCCTCGCGGCGCCCGACCCGCAGGCGGCGGCGCGGCGCGAGGGCGACCGGCTGCGGTTCGTCGGCGCGGCCACCCGCCGGATCGCCCGGGGCATCGATCTCGACGAGATCGTGCTCGGCCTCTGCCGGGCCAGCGTGCCGACCTTCTGCGACGAGATCCTCATCTACCTGCGCGATCCGCTGCCGGTGGGCGACGAGCGGCCGGTGGAGCCGTTCGTGCTCCGGCTGCGGCGCAGCGACCGGCTGCGGACGGCAGAGGAGGACGTGGACGCGCTCCACGACCCCGAACGGCTCAGACCGCCGGTGATCGATCCGGGGACCGATCTGCTGCCCGTCGCGGATCTCTGCGAGGTCCACACCGGTGGCGCGCTCAGCGAGGTGCTGCGCGGGGTCCGCCCCGTCTTCGGCGACAACGCGGCGGCCCGGTCGGCGCTGCCGGAGCTGCTCGGCTCCGGGCGGCCCGCGCCCACCGGTCACCGCGCGATCCTGGCCCCGCTGCGGGGCCGGCGGCGGGTCATCGGCTCGGCCGTCTTCCTGCGGACCACCGAGCGCGCCCCCTTCGAGGCGAACGACCTGCTGGTCGCGGCGCAGCTCGCGACGCACACCGCGCTCGGCATCGACAAGGCCGTCCTCTACGGCCGCGAGGCGTACATCGCGGACGAGCTCCAGCGCACCATGCTGCCGGACTCGCTGCCGCAGCCGACCGGGGTGCGGCTCGCGTCGCGCTACCTCCCGGCCGCCGAGACCGCCCGGGTCGGCGGCGACTGGTACGACGCGATCCCGCTGCCCGGCAGCCGGGTCGCGCTGGTCGTGGGCGACGTCATGGGCCACTCGATGACCTCGGCCGCGATCATGGGGCAGCTGCGCACCACCGCGCAGACGCTCGCCGGTCTCGACCTGCCGCCCCAGGAGGTCCTGCACCACCTGGACGAGCAGGCGCAGCGGCTCGGCGAGAACCGTATGGCGACCTGCCTGTACGCGGTGTACGACCCGGTAGCGCACCGCATCACGGTCGCCAACGCGGGTCATCCGCCGCCGGTGCTGCTGCACCTGGGCGGGCGTGCGGAGGTGCTCGACGTGCCGCCGAACGCCCCGATCGGGGTGGGCGGGGTCGATTTCGAGGCGGTGGAGCTGGACGCGCCGGCCGGTGGCACGCTGCTGCTGTACACGGACGGCCTGGTGGAGTCGCGGGTGCGGGACGTGTGGACCGGCATCGAGCAGCTGCGGGAGCGGCTGGCGGCGACCGCGCGGCTGACCGGCCCGGACCACTCGCCGCCCCTGGAGGCGCTCTGCGACGACGTGCTCGACATGCTGGGGCCGGGCGACCGGGACGACGACATCGCGCTGCTGGCGGCCCGCTTCGACGGGATCGCGCCGAACGACGTGGCGTACTGGTCCCTGGACCCGCAGGACTCGGCGCCCGGCCGGGCCCGCCGGCTGGCCCGGGGCGCGCTGGAGCGCTGGGGCATGGAGCACCTCTCGGACGAGGTGGAGCTGCTGGTCAGCGAGGTGGTCACCAACGCCGTCCGGTACGCCGAGCGGCCGGTGACGCTCCGGCTGCTGCGGACCGACATCCTGCGCTGCGAGGTCGGCGACGACTCGCCGCAGCTGCCCAGGCAGCGCCGGGCCCGGGAGACGGACGAGAGCGGGCGCGGCCTGTTCCTGGTGAACCGGCTGGCCCGGCGGTGGGGGGCGACGCGGCTCTCCACGGGCAAGGTGGTCTGGTTCGAGATGGCGACCGGGGGACAGTAGAAGGGGCGTACGAGGGTGGGAGGCCCTGTCGGGGGCCGGCGCACATGTTGCCGACCCCGGGGCCGGGGAGTTGACTCGGTCCCGAACGTCACAGCGGCCTGAGGGTGTCCGGCGGATCGTCGCCGGGCACCTCCTGACCCCACCCCCCACCCGACGGGAGGACGCTCGTGACCGAGGAGACCCGCAAGCTTCCGTACACCACGAACAACGCCGGGATTCCGGTGGAGAGCGACGAACACTCGCTCACCGTCGGTGCGGACGGCCCGATCCTGCTCCAGGACCACTACCTCATCGAGAAGATGGCCCAGTTCAACCGTGAACGGGTCCCCGAGCGGGTGGTGCACGCCAAGGGATCGGGGGCGTACGGCACCTTCGTCGTGACCAACGACGTGAGCCAGTTCACCAAGGCGGACCTGTTCCAGCCGGGCAAACGCACCGACATGCTGGCGCGCTTCTCGACGGTCGCCGGTGAGCAGGGCTCGCCCGACACCTGGCGCGACCCGCGCGGTTTCGCGCTGAAGTTCTACACCGAGCAGGGCAACTACGACATGGTCGGCAACAACACGCCGGTCTTCTTCGTACGGGACCCGATGAAGTTCCAGGACTTCATCCGCTCGCAGAAGCGCCGCCCGGACAGCGGGGTACGCGACCACGACATGCAGTGGGACTTCTGGACGCTCTCCCCGGAGTCCGCCCACCAGGTCACCTGGCTGATGGGCGACCGGGGCATCCCGAAGACGTACCGGAACATGGACGGCTTCAGCTCGCACACCTACATGTGGGTGAACGCGGGCGGGGAGCGCTTCTGGGTGAAGTACCACTTCCAGACCGACCAGGGCATCGACTTCTACACGCAGGCCGACGCCGACGCGATGGCCGGGACCGACGGTGACGTGCACCGCCGGGACCTGTTCGAGGCGATCAGGCGCGGCGACCACCCGAGCTGGACGCTGCGGGTCCAGATCATGCCGTTCGAGGACGCGCCGGACTACCGGTTCAACCCGTTCGACCTGACCAAGGTGTGGCCGCACGGCGACTACCCGCTGACCGAGGTCGGCCGGATGACGCTGAACGAGAACCCCGAGGACTTCTTCGTCCACATCGAGCAGGCGTCCTTCGAGCCGTCGAACCTGGTGCCCGGCATCGGCCCGTCCCCGGACAAGATGCTGCTCGGCCGGCTCTTCTCCTACCCGGACACGCACCGCTACCGGATCGGCCCGAACTACGCGCAGCTCCCGCCGAACCGGCCCCGGCACGGCGTGAACTCGTACGCGAAGGACGGCCCGATGCGGTACGAGCCGTCGCGGACGGGAGCGGTGTACGCGCCGAACTCGTACGGCGGTCCGGACGCGGACACCGTCCGGTTCGGCGACCCCGCCGGGTGGGCGACGGCGGGCGAGATGGTCCACGAGGCGTACAAGCTGCACCGCGAGGACGACGACTGGGGCCAGGCGGGGACGCTGGTCCGCCAGGTCCTCGACGACGCGGCGCGGGACCGGCTGGTCTCGAACATCTCCGGCCATCTGCTGGACGGGGTGAGCGCCCCGGTGCTGGAGCGCGCGCTGCAGTACTGGCGCAACGTCGACAAGGACCTCGGCGACCGGGTCGCCGCGAAGGTCAACGGCGGCTGACCGGTCGCCCGGACGGGTGAGGGGCGGTACCGGAGGTGATCCTCCGGTACCGCCCCTCGGTCGTGTGCACGGGCCACCGCCCGGCCCGGCGGGCCGCCGTCGCGGGTCAGCCGAGCAGGCCGCCGCCGCCCGGGCGCTCCGTCGGCTGAGTGGCGCCGCCACTGTTGTCGCCGCCGTCCCCCGGGTCGTACCCGTCGTCGGAGGGCGTCTCGCTGGGCTCTGCGGGGGTCGACTGGGTCGGGTCCGGCGAGGGGGTCTCCTCGGTCGGGTCCTCGGAGGGCGTCGCCGACGGGGACGCGGTGGTGGCGCTCGGCGTCGGGGTGGGCGACGTCGACTCGGTCGGGGTCGGCGGCGGGGTGTAGGGCACCTCGCCCGCCTCGACGTCCTCCAGGTCGAACTGGGCGTCGGAGCCGCCGTTCAGCGCCCCCAGCGTGTAGTCGGCCCAGATCCGGGCGGGGAAGCCACCACCGTTGGCTCGGCCGGAGTTGGCGGTGCCGGTCAGGCTGACCTGACCGCCGCCCTCCTTCGGGGACTCGCCGTAGAGCGCGACGACCGTGGTCAGCTCGGGCGTGTAGGCCGCGAACCAGGCCGCCTTGTTGTTCTCGGAGGTGCCGGTCTTGCCCGCCGCCTCGTACGCGGTGGTGTTGGCGGCCTGGCCGGAGCCGGAGTCGATGACCCCGGTCATCGCCTTGGTCACGGTGTCGGCCGACTTCCGGCTGATCACCTGCTTGCCGACGCCGTCCACCGCCTCGACCGTGCGGTCGCGGTGCTCGGCCGACTTCACGATGGACGGCGTGACCTTCTTGCCGTGGTTGTCGAGGGTGGCGTACGCACCAGCCATGTCCAGCGTCGAGGCGTTCATCGTGCCCAGCGTGATCGCGGGGCGCTCGGGGAAGTTCTTGTCCGGCAGACCGAGGCTCAGCCCGGTCTTCTTGACCTTGTCGGGACCGACGTCGACGACCATCTGTGCGAAGACGGAGTTGACCGAGGCGTTCAGCGCCTTCTGCACGCTGATGTCGCCGTAGCTCTGGTCGTCCTCGTTCTGCGGCGCGTACGGGGTGTCGCTGCCGACGACCGGCCGCTCGCTGGTGCCGTCGTAGACCGTGTTCAGGCCGATCAGGTCGCCGTCCTGGGTGGTGGACTCGTTCTCCAGGGCGGAGGCGAGCACCAGCGGCTTGAAGGTGGAGGCGGGCTGGTAGTCGTCGCGGGTGGCGTTGTTGAAGTAGTGCTGGGTGTAGCCGACCCCGCCGTACATGGCGACGATCGCGCCGGTCTTCGGGTCGACCGAGGTGGCGCCCGCCTGGACGGTGGCGTCGACCTTGTTGTTCTTCCGGTCGAGCTTCGACTCCAGCTGGTCGTCGACCGACTTCTCCAGCTGCTTCTGGCGCTTCTTGTCGATGTTGAGCGTGATGGTCCAGCCGCCGGCCTCGAGCTGTTCCTCGGTGACGCCCTGTTCCTTGAGCTCCGCCTTGGCCTCTTCGACGAGGTAACCGGTCTGGCCCTCCATGCCGGGTGCGGCCTTGGGGGCCTTCGGGACGGGGAACTCCAGGCCCTGGCGGTCGGCGCTGCTGAGCCAGCCCTTCTCGACCATGTTGTTCAGGGTGTAGGCCCAGCGCTCCTTGACCAGGCGCTTGCCGGTGTCGGTGGCGGTGGCCCAGTCGTACTGGCTGGGGGCCTGGAGCAGCGAGGCGAGGTAGGCGCCCTGGGAGACGTTGAGCTTGGAGACGTCCACGCCGTAGTACGCCTGGGCGGCTGCCTGGATGCCGCTGGCGCCGCGGCCGTAGTAGGCGGTGTTGATGTACCCGGCGAGGATGTCGTCCTTGCTCATCTTCTGGTCGACCTTGAGCGAGATCACCAGTTCCTTGAGCTTGCGGGAGACCGTCGCGTCCTGCGTGAGGTAGTAGTTCTTCACGTACTGCTGGGTGATGGTCGAGCCGCCCTGCTTGCCCTTGCCGGACACGGTGCTGATCAGGGCACGGGTGGTGCCCTTCAGGTCAACGCCCTTGTCCTGGTAGAAGGACTTGTTCTCAGCGGCGACGAAGGTGTGCTGGACCGCCTTCGGGACCTGCGCGAGGTCCACGATCTCCCGGTTGACGTCGCCAGTGCGGGCGAGGACGGTGCCGTCGCTGTACTTGTAGACGTTGCTCTGCATCTGGGCCTGGGCGTTCGCCTCGGGCACCGGTACGTAGAGGTACAGCACCACGAAGGCGCCCATCACCAGCAGGCAGAGACCGAAGAACGTGCCCAGGACCCGCTTCCAGGTGAAGAGCCCGCGTATGCCGCCCCTCTTGCCGGCCCGCGCCTCCCGGCCGCGGGCACGTCGCTCATCCGCTCGCCCCATCGCTGTGTCGCTCCTGTTTCTCGGTCGGTCGGTCCCCCGCGGCTCCGTCGTCGGTCCTGGCGGCGTCGCCGTCCGCACCGTCGTGAGCCCTGCCGTCAGTTCTGCCGTCAGCTCTGCCCAGCCAAGACAGCTAACACTGTCAGGACGGACAAAAAGCAAGCGATCCGGCCTTTTCCGGACGTGAGAATCAGCACCCACCCCTCAAGGAACCGACTCCCCCGGGGGCTCCATGGTTGCGAAAACCGCTAATGTGATATCACTTTGAATCCATGAAGCTCCTCGCGTCGGCGGGGCAGCCAGACGAATCGGGGGACCCCGTGTCCGAACAGCCCAACGACCGCAGGCCGGTCCCGTCCACACCCGCACCCACCACCGACCTGCCCGTGAACGCGCCGCAGTTGCCGGCCGCGCAGGTCAGGGAGGTGACCGCGCACTCGATCCCGGGCGGCGTCGGCCTGCTGCTCACCGTCGTCGGCGTCCTCGTCGGAATCGCAGTGATCGTCGTCGGCGGCATCCTCGGTTCGGGCGGCAACGACGGCGCCGGCGCGGCCCTGGTGATCGTCGGCATCCTGATCGTCATCGCGTCCTTCTTCTGCATGAGCGGGGTGAAGATGGTCGCGCCCGGCGAAGCCCGGGTCATCCAGCTCTTCGGCCGGTACGTCGGCACCATCCGGACCGACGGCCTGCGCTGGATCAACCCGCTCACCAGCAGCCGGAAGATCTCCACCCGGGTCCGCAACCACGAGACCGCGGTGCTCAAGGTCAACGACGCCTACGGCAACCCGATCGAGCTCGCCGCGATCGTCGTCTGGAAGGTCGAGGACACCGCGCAGGCCCTCTTCGAGGTGGACGACTTCCTGGAGTTCGTCGCCACCCAGACCGAGGCGGCCGTCCGGCACATCGCCATCGAGTACCCGTACGACGCCCACGAGGAGGGCGGCCTCTCGCTGCGCGGCAACGCCGAGGAGATCACCGAGAAGCTGGCCGTCGAGCTCACCGCCCGGGTGCGGGCGGCGGGGGTCCAGATCATCGAGTCGCGCTTCAGCCACCTCGCGTACGCCCCCGAGATCGCCTCGGCGATGCTCCAGCGGCAGCAGGCCGGGGCGGTCGTCGCGGCCCGCAAGCAGATCGTCGAGGGCGCGGTGGGCATGGTCGAGATGGCGCTCACCCGGATCGCCGAGCAGGACATCGTGGAGCTGGACTCGGAGCGCAAGGCGGCCATGGTCAGCAATCTGATGGTGGTGCTCTGCGGGGACCGCGCCGCGCAGCCGGTCCTGAACACGGGCACGCTCTACCAGTGACCGAGGAAAGCTCCGGGCGCGGGCCGCGGCAGCGCAAGCAGATGCTGCTGCGGCTCGACCCCGCCGTGCACGACGCGCTGGCCCGCTGGGCCTCCGACGAGCTGCGCAGCGCCAACGCGCAGATCGAGTTCCTGCTGCGCCGGGCGCTGGCGGAAGCGGGCCGGCTGCCCGGCTCGACGTCGCCCATCGCCCGCCGGGGGCGCCCGCCGAAGGGGCCCGACCCGGAGCCGGGGGCAGGGGCGCACCCGCCGGAGTGAGGGGGACGCGCCCGTCACGGGCGCTCCCGCCCGCCCTTTCCGGCCAGCTATACACGGTAGGTATACACACCGTGTACAGTGCTCCGCATGTCTATCGGCCACACCCTGCTCGGACTCCTGGAGTCCGGTCCCCGCCACGGTTACGACCTGAAGCGCACCTTCGACGAGAAGTTCGGCCACGACCGCCCGCTGCACTACGGGCAGGTCTACTCGACCATGTCCCGGCTGCTGAAGAACGGGCTCGTCGAGGTCGACGGCGTGGAGAGCGACGGAGGTCCCGAGCGCAAGCGGTACGCCATCACGGACGCCGGGATCACGGACGTCTCCACCTGGCTCGCCCAGCCGGAGAAGCCGGAGCCGTACCTCCAGTCGACGCTGTACACCAAGGTGGTGCTGGCGATCCTGACCGGTCGCGGCGCCGCCGAGGTGCTGGACGCGCAGCGGGCCGAACACCTGCGGATGATGCGGACGCTGACCGAGCGCAAGCGCGGCGGGGACCTCGCCGACCAGCTGATCTGCGACCACGCGCTCTTCCACCTGGAGGCCGATCTGCGGTGGCTGGAACTGACCGCCGCCCGGCTCGACAAGCTCGCCGAGGTGGTCGCCCCGTGACGCTCCCCGGCTCCCCGCTCTCCGGCCCGCCGTTCTCCGGCGCCCCGCTCTCCGGCGCCCCGCTCTCCGGCGCCCCGCTCCCCGGCTCCCCGCTCCCCGCCCCCCTGCTCGGCGCGCGCGACCTGCGCAAGACGTACGGCGCGACGCCCGCGCTCGACGGCGCGTCCTTCTCCGTCCGCCCCGGCGAGGTCGTCGCGGTGATGGGCCCCTCCGGCTCCGGCAAGTCCACGCTGCTGCACTGCCTCGCCGGGATCATCACGCCCGACTCCGGCTCGGTCGAGTACGCGGGCCGCGAGCTCTCCACGATGTCCGACGCGGAACGCAGCGCCCTGCGCCGCACCGAGTTCGGGTTCGTCTTCCAGTTCGGCCAGCTCGTCCCCGAGCTGACCTGCGTGGAGAACGTGGCGCTCCCGCTGCGGCTGAGCGGTGTACGCCGCAAGCCGGCCGAGCGGACCGCACTGCGCTGGATGGAGCGGCTGGAGGTCGAGAACGTGGCCGGAAAGCGCCCCGGTGAGGTCTCCGGCGGACAGGGCCAGCGCGTCGCGGTCGCCCGCGCCCTCGCCTCCTCCCCGAAGGTGCTCTTCGCGGACGAGCCGACCGGCGCGCTGGACTCCCTCAACGGCGAGCGGGTCATGGAGCTGCTCACCGAAGCCGCCCGCTCCTCCGGGACCGCGGTGGTGCTGGTGACCCACGAGGCGCGGGTCGCCGCCTACTCCGACCGGGACGTCACCGTCCGGGACGGCCGGGCCACCGACCTGGAGTTCGCCCTGTGACCGGACCGGACCCCCGCACGCGCACACCCGCATGGCTCCGCGACCTCGGACTCGGCGTCCGGTTCGCCGCGGCGGGCGGGCGCGAGGGCTGGGCGCGCACCCTGCTCACGACGGTCGGGGTGGGCATCGGGGTGACGCTGCTGCTCGTCGCCTCCGCCGTCCCGCACCTGCTGGAGACGCGCGACGATCGCAGCGAGGCCCGGTCGGAGAGCCTGTCCTCCCTCGCGTCCGAGACCAACAAGAAGACGGACCGCACGGTCCTCATCACCCGGATCGACACCGAGTTCCGCAACCGCGCGGTCCAGGGCGTGCTGATGCGCGCCGAGGGCTCGCACCCGGTGCTGCCGCCGGGCCTGCCGCGCGTCCCCGCCGCCGGGCGGATGTACGTCTCGCCCGCACTCGCCGAGATGCTGGACGCCCCGGACGGACGCCTGCTGCGCGAGCGTCTGCCGTACCCCGTCGACGGCACGATCTCCGACGCCGGACTGGTCTCCCCCGGCGAACGCCTTTTCTACCTGGGCAGTTCCACCCTCGACCGGGCGAACGGAGGTCACCGGCTGAACAGTTACGGCGGCGGACTGCCCGTCCCTCCGCTCAGCCCGCTGCTCCTCGTGCTCGGCGTGATGGTCGGCGTGGTGCTGCTGATGCCGGTGGCCATCTTCATCGCCACCGCCGTGCGGTTCGGCGGGGACCGCCGGGACCGCCGCCTCGCCGCGCTGCGTCTGGTGGGCGCGGACATCCGCTCGGTCCGCTGGATCGCGGCGGGAGAGGCACTGTTCGGCGCGCTGCTCGGACTGGTCTGCGGGGCGGCCCTCTTCGTGGCCGGGCGGCCGTTCGCCGGCTCCCTCTCGGTCTGGGACCAGAGCGTCTTCCCCGCCGACCTCGCCCCTTCCGCTCCCCTGGTCGCGCTGGTCCTGTGCGCCGTCCCGGTCTGCGCGGTGCTGGTGACCCTGGTCGCCATGCGGTCCGTGGTGGTGGAGCCGCTGGGTGTCGTACGGGACGCGCGCGGCCGGAAGCGGCGGCTCTGGTGGCGGCTGGTGCTGCCGCTGGCCGGGCTCGGTGTCTTCGCCGCACAGGGCAGGGCGCCCGACGACGGCACGGCCGAGGCGGCCCCCGTCGTGATCGGCGCGGTGCTCGTCCTCGGCGGACTGGCGCTGCTGCTGCCCTGGGCGCTGGAGGCGTGCGTGAGCAGGCTGCGCGGCGGCCCGGTGCCCTGGCAGCTGGCCGGGCGCCGGCTCCAGCTGAGCTCGGGGGCGGCGGCGCGGACGGTCAGCGGGATCACGGTGGCGGTGGCGGGCGCGGTGGCGCTCCAGATGCTGTTCGCCTCGATGAACGCCGACTTCAACCGGATGACCGGCCAGGACCCCACCCGGGCCCAGTTCTACATGGCCTCCCAGAACGTCTCCGGCGAGGGCGCCACCGGCGCGATCGAGTCGCTCCGGTCCACCCGGGGCGTGGAGAAGGTCATCGGCACGGTGGACGTGTTCGCGACCAAGCCGGGCACATACACCGAGGACGAGGTCCAGCCCACCACCTCGATCACCGTCGGCGACTGCGCGACGCTGAAGGAACTGGCCAGGATCGGCGACTGCGCGGACGGCGACACCTTCGTCGCCCACCCCGCCCACGACCAGGAGATGTCCGACTGGGTCGACGAGGCCGCCCGCAAGGGCGAGCAGGTCGAGATCGACGACTACGGGACCGCCGACGGACCGGTCCGCTGGACTCTTCCGGCATCGGCGCGGACCGTCACCGGGCGCTTCGACCCGCACGGCGAGGAGACCACGGGCATCCTCGCCACCCTCGGCGCGATCGACCCCACCACCCTGCCGAGCGCGACGATGGTCCTCCAGGTGAAAATCGACGAGAGCGTGCCGGACGTCTCGGAGTTCGTACGGAACACGGCGGCCGTGATCGATCCCTCGATGCGGGTCGTCGCCCTGAACTCGACCGAGCGGGACGGCCGGTACGCGAGCATCCAGACCGCCCTGAAGGTCGGCGGAACCGCGGTCCTGCTGCTGATGGCCGCCTCGATGCTGGTGCAGCAGCTGGAGCAGCTCCGGGAGCGGCGCAGGCTGCTGTCGGTCCTGGTGGCCTTCGGCACCCGGCGCTCGACGCTGGGCTGGTCGGTGCTCTGGCAGACGGCGATCCCGGTGTGCGTGGGCCTGGTGGTCGCGGTCGCGGGCGGGCTGGCGCTGGGCTGGGGGCTGTCCTGGATGACCGCCAAGCCGGTCTCGGACTGGTGGCTGTTCCTGCCCATGGCCGGCGCGGGCGCGGGCGTGGTCCTGCTGGTGACGCTGCTCTCGCTGCCGGTGCTCTGGCGCCTGATGCGGCCGGACGGGCTGCGTACGGAGTAGCGGCGGCTCCCCCGCGAGGGGCGGGCGGACGGCCGCCGGGGGTCAGTGCTCCCCGGCGGCCGTCATCCGTACCGGCGGCCGCCGGAGTTCAGTCCTCCCCGGCGGCCGTCATCCGTACCGGCAGCGCCGCCATCGCCTCGCGCAGCGCGGCGGCGAACTGGCCGAACTCCTCGTGCCGGGCGGTCCCGGTCCGCATGGCCAGCGCGACCCGTCGCGAGGGGGCGGGTTCGGCGAAGCGGGCGGTGGCCAGCGCCGGGTTGCGGCCGGTCTCCACGGTCACGGCGGTACGCGGCAGCAGGGTCACCCCGAGGCCCCCGGCGACGAGCTGCACGAGGGTGGAGAGCCCGGCGGCGGTCGTCGTCACCGGCGCCCCGTCCGTGCGCCCGGCCTCCCGGCAGATGTCCAGCGCCTGGTCGCGGAGGCAGTGGCCCTCGTCGAGCAGCAGCAGCGGCAGGCCGCGCAGCTCCTCGCGGGGGAGGTCCGCGCGCCCGCCGAGCCGGTGGTTCCGCTCGGTGACCAGCACGAAGTCCTCGTCGAAGAGCGGCAGCTCGGTCACCCCGGGGTGGCCGAGCGGTACGGCGAGCAGCAGCAGGTCGAGCCGTCCGGAGGAGAGCCCCTCAAGCAGCGAGGTGGTCTGCTCCTCGTGGACCTGGAGGTCGAGTTCGGGGTACCGGTCGTGGACGAGGCGCAGCACGGTCGGCAGCAGGTACGGGGCGACGGTCGGGATCACGCCGAGCCGCAGGGTTCCGGTGAACGGCGCCCGTACCGCTTCGGCCTCCTCAATGAGCGCGCCGACCGCGTCCATGACGGCACCCGCGCGGAGCGCGAGGCGTTCGCCCGCCGTCGAGAGCAGCACCTTGCGCGTCGTCCGCTCGATGAGCTGGACACCGAGTGCCTCCTCCAGCGAGGAGACGGCCCCGGAGAGGGCGGGCTGGCTCATCCCGATCGCCGCCGCCGCGTCCCGGAAGTGCAGGTGCTCCGCGACGGCCACGAAGGCGCGCAGCTGCGAGAGGCTGGGTTGTTTGGTCCTATTGCCCTGGATTGCCTGAGCCACTGATAGGTACCTCCGATCATCGGAACCGAGTGTAGCTATTTCCGTGATCAATGCACTCTGTGCCAAGGTGGGGTCAGTCCAACCCTCCAGGAAGGCCCCCAAAAGGGGAATTCCTGACCTGCTAGGAGATCGTGTGCTCACTGTTGGTGACAAGTTCCCCGAGTTCGACCTGACCGCCTGCGTGTCGCTGGAGAGCGGCAAGGAGTTCGCTCAGATCAACCACAAGACCTACGAGGGTCAGTGGAAGATCGTCTTCGCGTGGCCCAAGGACTTCACCTTCGTGTGCCCGACCGAGATCGCCGCGTTCGGCAAGCTGAACGACGAGTTCGCCGACCGTGACGCCCAGATCCTCGGCTTCTCCGGAGACTCCGAGTTCGTGCACCACGCCTGGCGCAAGGACCACCCGGACCTGACCGACCTGCCCTTCCCGATGATGGCCGACTCGAAGCACGAGCTCATGCGTGACCTCGGCATCGAGGGCGAGGACGGCTTCGCGCAGCGCGCCGTCTTCATCGTCGACCAGAACAACGAGATCCAGTTCACGATGGTGACCGCCGGTTCCGTGGGCCGTAACCCCAAGGAGGTCCTGCGGGTCCTCGACGCCCTGCAGACCGACGAGCTGTGCCCGTGCAACTGGACCAAGGGCGAGAACACCCTGGACCCGGTCGCCCTCCTCTCCGGCGAGTGAGCTGATACCACCATGGCACTCGACGAACTCAAGTCCGCCATACCGGACTTCGCGAAGGACCTGAAGCTGAACCTCGGTTCGGTCATCGGCAACAGCGAGCTGCCGCAGCAGCAGCTCTGGGGCACCGTGCTCGCCTGCGCGATCGCCTCGCGTTCGCCGAAGGTCCTGCGCGAGCTGGAGCCTGAGGCCAAGGCCAACCTCTCCGCGGAGGCGTACACCGCCGCGAAGTCGGCCGCCGCCATCATGGCGATGAACAACGTCTTCTACCGGACCCGGCACCTGCTGTCGGACCCGGAGTACGGCAACCTCCGCGCGGGTCTGCGGATGAACGTCATCGGCAAGCCGGGCGTGGAGAAGGTCGACTTCGAGCTGTGGTCGCTCGCCGTCTCCGCGATCAACGGCTGCGGCCAGTGCCTGGACTCCCACGAGCAGGTGCTCCGCCAGGCCGGCGTGGACCGCGAGACGATCCAGGAGGCCGTGAAGATCGCTTCGGTGCTCCAGGCCGTCGGCGTCACCCTCGAAGCCGAGGCCGTGCTCGCCGAATAGGACAGCGGTACCTTGTACGGGAAGGACCCGCGGACGACCGACCGTCCGCGGGTCCTTCTTCTGCGCTGTGCGCGCGCTTCTCCCGTCCCCCTGGACGCACCCGCCTGTTCCGCCGTGCCCGCCTGCCTTTTCCCGCGTGCCGCCTGCCGGTGTCAGGTCCGGCGGGCGCGGGCGGCGAGGCGGTCGGCGAACGCGACGACGAGGTCCCGCAGTTCGTCCGGGCGCTCGACGACGAACGGCCGGTCCAGCGAGGCGAGCACCGGGGGCAGCCAGTCGAGCCGCTCCGCCCGCAGCTCGACACGGTGCCAGCGCCCGGCCCCGGGGGCGACGTCCGTGACGGTGTCCGTGACTGTGTCCGTGTCGGTGTCCGTGGTGGTATCCGTAGCGGCGTCCGGGGCGGTGTCCGTGGGAGGTTCGTCCAGGCTCGCGACGGCCGCGGGGAGCCGGGCACGGATCTGCTCGGCCGTGCCGTGGATCCGCAGGGTCACCCGGTGCCGGTAGGCGGCCGTCGCGAACCCGGACAGGAGTCGCTCGGCCGGCCCGGGCCCCTCAGGCCCCTCGGGCCCCTCGAAGGAACCGGGCAGGGTCCTCACGTCCGCGATGCGATCGAGCCGGAAGGTCCGGTCCTCGCCGATCCCGGGGTCCGTGCCGGTGAGGTACCAGCGGCCCGCGTGGGAGACGATCCCGTCCGGGTGCAGCCCGCGCTCGCTGTGCCGGCCGTCGCGGCCGGTGTATCCGATCGAGAGCGGGCGGCGGCGACGTACCGCGTCGGCGACGGTGAGCAGGACCCCGGCGTCCGGAGCGGCCGGCTCGCCGGGCGGAGCGGTGAAGGCCAGGGTCTCCAGAACCGCGGCGAGCCTGCGGGCGACGCGCTCGGGCAGCACGCGGCGGATCTTGGCGGCGGCCGTTTCGCCCGCCGTGTCCGCCGTCGTCGTCGGCCCGGCACGGCGCCCGGCGATCAGGCCGAGCAGCACGGCGAGCGCCTCGTCGTCGCTGAACATGAGCGGGGGCATGCGGTGGCCGGGGCCGAGCCGGTAGCCGCCGTAGCGGCCGCGCACCGTCTCGACGGGCACGTCGAGGTCGATCAGATGGCCGACGTACCGCCGCACGGTACGGACGTCGACGCCGAGCCGGCCGGCCAGCTCCGCGGCCGTCCGGACGCCGCCCGACTGCAGCAGCTCCAGGAGGGCGAGCACACGGCCGGCGGGGCGGGACATGGCCGGAGTCTAAAGCGTGTGGTGAAAGTGGCGCCGTCCGCCCGCAGGACAGGCGGGACTTTCGCAACACGCTTCGGCGCGGCGCGAGCCTTCGTGAGCCCGTGGAATCCCGCCGCCCCTACCGGACCGTTTCTGTCCGGTATTGCTTCTAACGTGCGAAGTGCAGCGATTCCACCGCCTCAAGGAGACCGCCATGGACCTCGCATCGATCCGGATCATCACCGGCGACATCTCGCGTCTCGTCGAGTTCTACGAGAAGGCCACCGGTGTACCGGCGACCTGGTCCACCGAGGACTTCGCCGAGATCAGGACCTCCGGCGCCACGCTCGCCATCGGCAGTACCCGCACCGTGCCGCTGTTCGCGCCGGGCTCCGCCCGCCCCGCCGAGAACCACAGTGTGATCATCGAGTTCCTCGTCGAGGACGTGGACCGCGTGTACGGGAACCTCACCGGCTTCGTCTCCGACTTCGTCAACGAGCCCACCACGATGCCCTGGGGCAACCGGTCGCTGCTGTTCCGCGACCCCGACGGCACCCTCGTCAACTTCTTCACCCCGGTCACCCCGGCAGCCGTGGCGAAGGCCGCCCGCTGACGGCCCGGGGCGGCCGGACACCGCCCAGCGCCCTCGCACGCGGGAGCCCCGGGTCCCGTGGGGCGGTTTCCAGGGGTCCCGGGGCTCGTCCTGCCCGTCACGGTCCGCCCGTCACGGTCTGCCCGTCACGCGCGGGGGCGGTCCTCGCCGTCTCCGGGTGCGCCGTCCGCCCCGGTGGGCCCGGGCCCGGCCTCGGCCGGAGGGGCGGTGCCGCCGTCGGCGGGACCCGCGGGCCCCGACTCCGTAGTGCCCGTCCCCGTACCGCCCGCCTCCGTAGCGCCCGTCCCCGTACCGCCCGGGTACGACTCGTCGTACCGGTCCTCGGGCGGGGTGCCGGGGGCGGGGGTGGGGGCCACGTGGAGTGCTGAGGCGCCGTGCGGGTGCGGGGCGTGCCGCTGGGCCTCCTGGCGGCTGTACGACCGCAGGTAGCCGACCACCGTGTTGGTGACGGCGACCAGCGGTACGGCGACGACCGCGCCGCCGATGCCCGCGACCATCCCGCCGGCGGCGACGGAGAGCACCACGGCGAGCGGGTGGACCCGCACCGCCCGGCCGAGGATGAACGGCTGGAGGATGTGCCCCTCGATCTGCTGCACCGCCAGCACCACGATCAGCACCATGAGGGCGGTGAACACCCCCTCGGTGACGAGCGCGACGACCACCGCCAGCGCCCCGGAGACCACGGCGCCGACCAGCGGGATGAAGGCGAAGAGGAAGATGAACACCGCGAGCGGCACCGCCATCGGCACGTCGAGGAAGTAGATCCCGAGCCCGATGAAGATGGCGTCGATCAGCGCGACGATCACGGTGCCCCGCACGTAGGCGGTGAGGGTGCGCCAGGCGCGCGGTCCGGCTCCGGCGACGCCCGGGCGGGCCTGGGCGGGGACCAGCTTGAGGGTCCACTGCCAGATCCGCTTGCCGTCGTAGAGCAGGAAGAGCGTCGAGAACATCGCCAGCAGCATCCCGGTGAGGAACTCGACCATCACCGTGACGCCCTGGAGGCCGGCGGAGGTGATCTCCTCGGTGTTGGTGCCGATGGTGTCGCTGAGGTTCTTGGCGATGTCGTTGATCTGCGACTCGGTGACGTGGAAGGGGCTGTCGAGCAGCCAGCGCTTCAGCTCGTCGATCCCGTCGCGGACCTTGTCGGAGAGGGTGTCGAGGTTGTCCATCACCTGCCAGACGACGAACCAGCCGACCAGCCCCATGATGACGAAGCCCAGTACGGCGGTGACGGCGGTGGCCAGGCCGCGCGGCAGCCCGTACCGCCGCAGGCGCACCACGGTCGGCTGGAGCAGCGCCGTGACGAGCAGGGCGGCGACGAAGGCCAGCACGACGAGCTGGACGGCGCTGATGACGCGCATCAGCACCCAGAGGGTGCCCGCGAGCACGAGCAGCCGCCAGCCGGCCTCGGCGGCGACCCGCATGCCCCAGGGGATGGCCGCCACCGGATCGGGACGGGGGGCGACGTCGGGGGCGTAGTCGGGCGGCGCGGGAACCTGCGCGGTCGCGTCGGGGGCGCGCTGCGCGGCCGGGGCGGGGGCGTGGTGGTGCCGGTGATGCGCGTGGGCGTGGGCGTGCCCGGACTCCGCCTCCTCGGCCTCGGCTTGTTGCCGCCGCTCGTCCAGGCGGGCGGCCAGGTCGGTCAGTTCGGCCCCGACGCGTCCGAGCCAACCGGGCAGTTTCGACATACGTGGGCCCTCTCCCCCGTGGGTGTGCACCGACCGTCTACCCCCGAACAGCCGGAATGCGACCGTACATGGGCAACGTGTCGCACCACGCACGATGCCCCGCACCGTAGGACGGTGCGGGGCATCGGGAGGTTGAGCGGTGGGCTGCCGGTGCGGCCTAGTACCAGCTGTTGGCCTGCCAGAACGACCAGGCGCCGCAGGGGCTGCCGTACTGTCCGTTCATGTAGCTGAGGCCCCACTTGATCTGGGTGGCCGGGTTGGTCTGCCAGTCGGCGCCCGCGGAGGACATCTTGGAGCCCGGGAGGGCCTGGACCAGACCGTACGCGCCGGAAGAGGCGTTGACCGCACGGTAGTTCCACGTCGACTCGTGGTTCACGATGTTGCTGAAGCACTGGTACTGGTCGGCAGGGATCATCTGCCGGGCCATCGCCTGGACCTCGGCGACGGTGTACGAGCCCTGGGCGGCGAACGACGTGGCGTCGCGGACGGCCGAACGGCTGGCGCGCTCCGCGGCGTCCTTGGCGTCCTGGGCCTCCTTGGCTTCCTTCTCGCGCTCCGCCTGGTCCTCGGCCGCCTGCTTCTTGGTCTTGGCGTCCTTGGCGGCCTGCAGGCGGGCCGACTCCTCGGCCGACTTCTTCGCGGCGGCGTCGGCGGCGGATGCCTGGGCATCGGCCTGCTGCGTCAGCGAAGCGGTCTGGACCTGGGCCTGGTGGCCCACGGGGATGTCTGCGAGCAGCGTGGTGTCGGCTGCGGTCGCCTCGAAGTTGTTGTCGTCGACAGCGGGAGTGCTGCCCGAAGCAACGCCTACGACGGCGCCAACGGTGGTGACCGCGGTGGCTGATGCCACTGCGAACCCCCGGACCGAGATCCGGCTCACACGGTGTCCTTCCAGCATCGCCCGCTTAGGTGACCTCGCGGGCGCGATCGTGCCCTCTGACACTGGCCTCCCTACTGCTTGGGTCACGGGAGGCACGGGCCCGGTGGGCGACTTCCTGGCGGAAGTGCCGCGTAGTGCTCGCGGGCGGCATACGGAGATCGGTTGTTGAGTTGTGTGGTGCTGAGCGCCTCGGAAGGTGCCCGGTTTCCGTATGCGGGGCCTGACGGAAGCAAGACTCTGCCGGACAAGGACGCCGGGAAGCAATTCCCTGTTGCGTGGGAAAGCTCACACGCCGTTTACGCCACCCGTTTGACGGAAATGACGGCGCGACATGAAGACGCCCGGCTAAGCTCCTTCGCTCGCCGGGCGACCCCCATGGACATGCGGGACAGATCGTCGAATCTGTCGTTGTTCTATCCCTCTTCGAGCATTTCGGTCACCAGTGCGGCGATTTGTGAACGCTCGGAGCGGGTGAGTGTCACGTGGGCGAAGAGCGGATGACCCTTCAGCTTCTCCACGACGGCGACCACTCCGTCGTACCGGCCGACCCTGAGGTTGTCCCGCTGGGCCACGTCATGGGTGAGCACCACCCGGGAATTCGCCCCGATACGGGACAGAACGGTCAGCAGGACGTTGCGTTCGAGAGACTGCGCCTCGTCGACGATCACGAACGCGTCGTGCAGCGAGCGGCCCCGGATGTGGGTGAGCGGCAGGACCTCCAGCATCCCGCGCCCCAGCACCTCCTCGATCACCTCGCGCCCGGCCACCGCCGAGAGCGTGTCGAAGACGGCCTGCGCCCAGGGGCTCATCTTCTCGGCCTCGCTGCCCGGGAGATAGCCCAGCTCCTGCCCGCCGACCGCGTACAGCGGCCGGAAGACCATCACCTTCTGGTGCTGGCGGCGCTCCAGTACGGCTTCGAGGCCGGCACAGAGCGCCAGCGCCGACTTGCCCGTACCGGCCCGGCCGCCGAGCGACACGATGCCGACCTCCGGGTCGAGCAGCAGGTCGAGCGCGATCCGCTGCTCGGCGCTGCGGCCGTGGATGCCGAACGCCTCCCGGTCCCCGCGCACCAGGCGGACGTTGCCCTGCGCCGTGACCCGGCCGAGCGCCTTGCCCCGCTCGGACTGGAGGACGAGCCCGGTGTGCACCGGGAGTTCGGCCGCCTCGGGGACGTACAGCGTCTCCTCGGCGAACAGCAGGTCCACCTGCTCGCCGGAGAGCGGCAGTTCGGCCATCCCGGTGTGGCCCGAGTCGGTGATGGCGAGCTCGGCGCGGTACTCCTCGGCGAGCAGCCCGACCGAGGACGCCTTGATGCGCAGCGGGAGGTCCTTGGAGACGACGGTGACGTCGTACCCCTCGGCCTGGAGGTTGCGCGCCACCGCGAGAATCCGTGAGTCGTTGTCCCCCAGCCGGTAGCCGGCGGGCAGCACGCCGGGGTCGGAGTGGTTGAGTTCGACACGGAGCGTGCCGCCCAGGTCCCCGAGGGGGATCGGGGCGTCGAGCCTGCCGTACCGGACGCGGAAATCGTCGAGCAGGCGCAGGGCCTGCCGGGCGAAGTAACCGAGCTCCGGGTGGTGCCTTTTGGCCTCCAGCTCCGTGACGACGACGATCGGCAGCACGACTTCGTGCTCGTCGAAGCGCGTCATGGCGTTGGGGTCGGCCAGCAGGACGCTGGTGTCGAGAACATAGGTGCGCCTGTCGGGCATGCGGCGCTTTGAGCTTGTCACCACGGAAGGACGTACCCCCTCGGACGAGGTCGGGGAGTGCGACGGACGTCGCGGAACTTCCCAAAGGAAGAGGACGGACCGGGTTCGGACCCGAATGCGCGGGCCGAACGCCGGCCCTCCGCGTCGGACGTACGGTGCGTACGGTCCTTCGTGTGCAAAGGGCCTCCCGGGTGGACGGTCCGGTGGGCCGCCCACGTGATGCGACGTCCGCCTGGTTGCTGACCGGACGTCGACCTGTCAGGGGTATTCCCTCGAACGCCCGAAGCCATGCCACGGGTTGTGCCACCGTCCCGGGTCGCCCAGGTGGACACGTGGCAACCGCCGGGCGACGGGCGTCACGACGCCACGAGGGCGCCCCCGGCCGGCGGGGACGCCCTCATGGCGTGATGCGTACGTATATAAGGAGTGCGCGTGGCCCGCGGGGGCCCCTGGGAGGCTCCGGAGTTCCGCGGGGCGCCTCCCGGGAGAGGCACCGGGGAGAGGCACCGGGGAGAGGCTCCGGGGGCCTGGGCTCTCAGGCGCCGTAGCGGCGGTGGCGGGCCGAGTAGTCGCGGAGCGCTCGGAGGAAGTCGACCTTGCGGAAGGCCGGCCAGAAGACCTCGCAGAAGTAGTACTCGGAGTGAGCGCTCTGCCACAGCATGAATCCGGAGAGGCGCTGCTCGCCGCTCGTACGGATCACCAGGTCGGGGTCGGGCTGGCCGCGGGTGTAGAGGTGCTCGGAGATGAGATCGGTGGAGACGACCTCCGCCAGCTCCTCGAAGGTGGTGCCCTTGTCGGCATGGTCCAGGAGCAGCGACCGCACGGCGTCGGCGATCTCCTGGCGGCCGCCGTAGCCGACGGCGACGTTCACGATTATCCCGTCGATGTCCGCGGTGGCCTGCTCCGCCTCCTTGAGGACGAGCTGGGTCTGCGCGGGGAGCAGGTCCATGGTGCCCACGTGGTGGACCCGCCAGCGGCCGTCCGACGCCAGGTTGCTCACGGTGTTCTCGATGATGCCGAGAAGGGGCTTCAGCTCGGCCTCGGGGCGGTCGAAGTTGTCCGTCGACAGCAGCCAGAGCGTGACGACCTCGACATCGGTCTCGTTGCACCAGCCGAGCAGCTCGGAGATCTTGTCCGCGCCGGCCTGGTGCCCCTGCACCGCCGAACCACCGGACGCCTTCGCCCAGCGGCGGTTGCCGTCGAGGATGACCCCGATGTGCTTCGGCACCTGCGAGTGGTCCAGCCGGCCTTCCACCCGGCGTGCGTAGAGCCCGTACACCAGGTCGCGCAAGTTCACTGAGTTCACCCTCTCGGTTCCGTACGGGTCATCGGCCCGCCTGCCCCTTCACGGGGATACGGGGACCTCCCCGTGGGGTTCGCCGCCAGGTCCGCACGGCCCCGCGCGGACGAGTGCCGCGCCGCGCGCCGGCAATCCCCGAAGCCGTCACATTACTGCGGGAAGGCGGCACGGGCCCAACCCGGTCTGTCACAACTCCGCGAAAAACAGAGAAATGTGAGCACTCGCCCACCTCTCGTACCACCGTGTCGCGCGGCGACTCCGGGGAGTACCGGGCCCGCGCCGGAGGCTCCGGGCCAGAGGCTCCGGGGGGGTGGTGCGGTGGAGCAGGCCGGGTGGTGCGGTGGACCTGGCCGGGTGGGGCCCGGAGGGCTGCCAGGCCGGGAGATCGCCGGGGATGGGCCGAGGCGTGGGGCCGAGGCGTGGGGCCGAAAAAAATCGGGCCGGTCCGTGGGGGGGGGGGAGATTGAGGCCGCTCCTGGCCATCGAGCCCGCGACCCGCCCGGCCGACGCCGTGGAACGGCTCTGGATCGTGGATGGCACGTTGATCCCGGTCC
>NZ_JBSFHV010000025.1:0-119980 GCF_053597235.1 Streptomyces sp. NPDC001493 | reverse complement strand
GGTGACCGTACCGGTGCGCCCCGCGGCGAGCATCGCCCGCGCCTCCGCGGTGGCGCTCCGTTCGGCATGTGACGCATTGTCACTGTCACTCTCCGCGTCCCAGCGCAAGCGCTGGAATGGAATTCCGTAAACGGAATTCCTGAGGGAATGCAATTCGCGCAAGCGCTCATTGCGGGCACCCGCGCAAGCGCGGTCGCCTTGGCTGGCTACGAGGGGAGGTGCATCACGCGCGGGCCTGTGTAGGGCTTGGGGTTCCTGGCCACCACCTCCGACATGTAGTTGACGGATCGCCAGAGACTGGTGTGCGATCTGACGATCCGTCAGGCTGGCCGGACACGGGCGCATCGCCCTAGGCTGGGGGATGGTCACAGCGACTCGCCTCACACGCCAAGCCTCTTTCATCCGTTCTCGTTTACGGGGCGAGAACTGCGATGATCGCGCACTGATGACACTTACCTTGCCTTATGAATCTGCATCACTTGCTGAACTGTGTAGCGTTTGTGATCTGAGCCCCTCCACTTCCGCCGGTCCGCACGGGTACGCAAATTGACCCCCTTTCTCGTTCGAGAAAGGGGGTCAATTCAGCTCTCACATCGCTAGATGTGGATTACCGGAGCATCCTCATATTCAACTCCGGGTGCGGGTCCGACCAATTTTCCCGTACTTGCGTTCTCGCAGTAGGAGTTGAATGTTTCGGCGCCGGTCATCGGCAGTGGATCACCATCCATGAAGTTCCACGCCCGCACGCTATCGTGCGCGTTTCCTTCGCCGAACGTACGCAGTACCATGCCGGAGGCGAACTTGCCGGAAACGGCCGCAGAGAGAATGAAGCTGAAACGCGCGGCCTGTAGTTTGTCGAACGTGATGCTTTCTCCCTGATTCATGAATTCGAATCGGCAGAGGCAGCGGGTGTTCGTCACCAGGTCGCCGAGTGCAATAGTGACGGAGTGTACGCCGTTTCCGGCTGCGTCGGTCATCCGCTGGAGGATGTCCATTGCGAGGTTGACTTCCTCTTCCGTCGAACGGTGCTCGTTGAAGCGGTGGGGGTCCATGATGGGCCTTTCTGTTGGATGTGGCTTGGGCGCGGCGGGGGGTGCCAATCCCCCCGCCGCTGGGGAGCTACTTGGTGCGCTGAGCCGGAATGCTGAGATGCTGTCCCGGGCGCGGCGCCGGAATTTGTACTGCCTCCTCACCCATGTGCATTCGAATGAGGCGCATGATCTGATCGCGAGTGAGGCCGAGAGTGTCTCCCGACCGGTCCGCTCCACCGGTGAAGACTGCTGTTCCCTGGTACAGCTGGTGCGGCTTCTTGTGTGCGGCGTAGATGCGGGTGGCGAAGAGGTTCACGAATGAGCCGTTAATCTGGCCTTCGTCGTCAACCCACATTGTGAGATCTGCGCCGATAGCGACAGCGTCGATGCGGTCGCACTCGATTTCCCTGTAGAGGACCTGAAGGCTCGTGAAGGATTCGATGGGCCATTCGACCACTCGGATGACCCCGTTGGGGTACATGACGAGAGCGAAGGATTCCTGTTGGGTCATTCGGTTTCTCCTTGTAGTGCTGTGGTTTGGGCGTATCCGGGGGGCCAACCCCTTCAACTTCCTGACAAGAAGAACTCTACCATAACTACAGCAACTCTTTCGCTCTCGTGCTTTGCTTAAATCCAAGACGGCGAAGTTGTCCCCAATTCCCTTGACTAGAACCGCAGTTGTGATCCCACTTTGGGGATTGAATTCGCCTCTCTTGGCGGGTCGCATGGCGATACGGGAGAGCCCCGCGCCAGCAGGCCGCCGGTGCTAGCTCGTCGCAGCCCGCGACGGTGCGATCAGGGGTGGCAGCTTCCACGCGTCGGCCCACAGGCCGTCGCCCGGCTTTCGTGGCCAAGCGCAGCGCTGGGCGTGTTCCCCGACTCCCCGTCACCCGCCTCCATCCATCCCCATCCAGAAGCCAGGCCCGGAGGACGAGGGGAAGTCTGAGTCCGCACCGCCCGAGACGTGGGGTGTCACCTGCGGATTTGGCTGTGAGCTGGGGTTCCTGGTGCAACTCATGTCGCTACCCATGGCGCGACGAATCTCGAAACCGCTGGTGCTACGGATGGTGCGTCACATGCTGCGCTTCTGGGGGCGTGTCGCGAGTGATCACGAATGCTTGCAGTAGTGGTAGAGTTCTCTATGTCAGGAAGTCGCAGGGGTTGGCCCCTTTGCGGCGCCCAAACCACAGCACAACAAGGAGTGACCGCATGGCCGTTAACGCCAAGTCGAATCGTGAAGCCTTTTTCGCCGCTGGATCCGAAGTGATGATTGACATTCTTCTGGGCCTGCCGGTCGGAGAGCATCTCTTCTTCTGCGCCACCGAGATTGCCGATGGCGTGACCGTTCCGGCGCGCGCAGTCGTGACGGTGGAGTCGCACTTCGGCTTCCTGGCCCGCGTCGATGCCTCCCAGGAAAAGGTCTTCGCGACGGTTCTCGGTGCCGGATTGCTGAGCATCGACGCCAACTGCATGGTGACGGTCCGTTCAACGACCCCCGGACGGCACCCGGTGACGCGGGTGTGGGACAAGCTCTCCCACACAAGCTTGCGTCCACTTACGGCAGACGAGGCACACAGCCGTTTCGTCCCCGAGGATGCCAAGGGACGCGAGGCAAGTGTGCTCGCGTTCCGCAGCGCTTTCCGACTCTGATTCCCACAGGGTTCCAGCGGTGGTTCCTGGTAGCGGTTGACCTCGCACCAGGAACCACCACCCCAGGTTCCGCAGACAGAGAATGGAGATGCTGTGCATTGTTCCGCCTGCAACGACGGCGAGTACAGCTGTCCGCAGTTCTGTCCTTTCATCGCTCCCGGGAGCATGCAGGAACAGGCGATGGCGATGCTGGCTGACGACGAGGAAGAGGTTTTCGACGGCGACTGGTGAGTTCAAACCAGTGCCACCCATCCGGCGCCAGTGCAGTAACTGGACGTCGTGTTCTGCCGGGGGGGATCGGTTGGCCCCGCTCCCCCCGGCATCCAAACCGCACCAAAGGAGAAACGAAAAAAATGAGCAAGAACTCCACCGTGGAGCAGCAGCCGCACAACCTCTCCGCCCTTGGAGAGTTGGTGCACCTCGACCCCCGGGAAATCCAGTTGGACGACCGCAACGCTCGCAAAGAGAACTCGAAGCCGGACGCAGCATTGCTTTCGTCCGTGGCTTTGATCGGTGTGCAGGAGCCGATCGGAGTTCGTCGCTCGGGGCAGGGTGAGGGGTCGGTGTACGTGGTCTACAAGGGCCAGCGCAGGTGGCTTGCCGCGCGAGAGGCAGCGGTGAAGGCCGCAGCCAAGGGGCAGCCCATTCGTCTCATCCCTGCTTTCGTGCGAGATGACCTGAACGGTGATGATGCGGAGACGCTTTTGCTGTCGCTGGTCGAGAACACTCAGCGAGTTCGTATGACGGACCGCGATGCGGTGAACGGCGCGGCTCAGCTCGAACTGATCGGGTTGGACGAGGCCGGCCGCCGACGGTCCGCAGCCGTTCTGGGCATCAAGCGGGACGCGCTCAAGGCCGCCAAGAAGGCCGCCGCCCTTACGCCGGCCGGGTTGGAGACCGGTGCACACTACGGTTTCGACCTGACCGAGTTGGCTGACCTCCAGGAGGTCGAGCGGGTCGCGGACGCGGCCGTCACGCTGCACCAGGCCAAGAAGAAGGACGTGGCAGAGAAGACGCCTCGGCGCGGTCACTGGCAGCACGCCATGTCGCGTCTGCGGCAGGAGCTGCAGCAGCAGGAGAAGCGTGCTGCCATCGTGGAGCGTCTGACAGCTTCGGGTGTGCGGGTGATCGAGGGGTTCCGTCAATGGGATGCCACGGATGTGCCGCTGGCCAAGCTGACTACGAGCCAAGGCAAGGCGATCGCGAGCAGCGCGCACGCCAAGTGCCCGGGTCGGGCTGCGCGGCTGGACGGGAACTTGAAGCCGGTCTACTGCTGCACCGACCCGGAGAGGTACGGGCATCTCGTCTCCGGAGTGCCCGTCGCGGCAGATGTGGCGCGCGCCAAGGAGCTCGCTCGCATCGAGCGGAGGAACGTCGTTGAGAGGAATCGGGCGGCACGGGCCGCACGGGAGGTCCGCCAGGAGTTCGTGTCGGGACTCTGCAAGGGCAAGGGTATTTCGGATGCCGCCTGGGTGCTGGTGCTCGAAACGATGATGAACGGCTCGGACGTATACCGCCGGTTCATCAACAGGGCGCAGGAGAAGGCCTCGGCCGAGGTCAGCCGCTACGTCGGCGCTCCCGTGTCGGAGGGGGCGAATGACCCGTTCTCGCCGTTGATTGCGCGCACCGGGAAGGCTCGGCGCCCGCTGTTGCTACTGGCTCAGGTCGCGGCCGCTTTCGAGGCGGAGATGCACGATCGAGCGTGGTCCGTGCGGAGCGAGGCTCAGCGCAAATGGCTTGAGTTCTTGGTCGAGGAGGGTTACACGCTGTCCGACCACGAATCCGGCATCCTCCATGGTGAGCGGGAGACGGAAGGAGCGGAGGACCAGGAGCAGCAGGGGGTGCAGGAGCTCTCCGCTGATCTGGCCGAGGGTGATGTGCCGTCCCTGCCGTCTGAGCTGGTGACCGCTGACGAGGACCGAGCGAGCGAGCCGAAGGGCCAGAGCGCGCAGGACGGGGGAGCCCCGAGGGGGGACGACGCTGGCTATGAGTCGTCGCCTGGACAGGATGAGGCCGAGGAGGGCGTAGCGGCCTCGGATGAGGCCGAGGAGGGCGTAGCGGCCTCGGATGAGGCCGAGGAGGGCGTAGCGGCCTCGGATGAGGCCGAGGAGCGGCAGCGAGGGTAGTTAGTTCCGTTCCGGGTTCCGGTTTCGCCCGACGGGCGGAGCCGGGGCCGGCCAGGAGATGGAAGTGGGCGAGACGCGGATGCGTCTCGCCCACTTTTTCGTGTGTGTGGCGGTCCGGCGGTTGTCCGCCGAAGCGGACCGCTTTCGCGGCTGGCCCAACCGCCGGACCTTTCCCAAACCACAACCAGCAGGGAGTTCCGAAGGGCTCCGCACCGAGCTGTGATGCGTTTCCAGGATAGCGGTCATGTCTACCGACGCCGCGCCGGGGGAAGCACGGACACGGCTTCGTTAATGGTGCTAGAATTCTTTATGTCGGTTCGGTTGGTCCCGGTCCGGCCCCCAAACCACCCAACAGGGAGTTCGCGTGACATTGAATCAGCAGCACCGCAGCACCCCGGCATCAGGAAATGAATACGTCGACCAGGATTGCGCGAAGCTCGCAGAGTTCGGCATTGACGAAGCCGACATCGAGGAGGCCATGGCCCCTGCCGTAGCGCGCATCCGGGAGATGGCCGTAGATATCGGCATGAGTGCAGAGGCGTTCTTTGATTCGCTGGACGACGAACTCTTCGGCGCCTTGTGCGTCGGGTACCTGTCGGCGAAGAGGTCCGGATACACCGGAGCAGCGCTGGTGCGTGAAGCCGACGTCCGCACCGCTGCCGCCTTGGTGCGCGTGGGACGCGCGGACCTTGGCCCGCTCGCCTTGGCTCTCGGCCACCTTTCCTGACCGTGTCGGGTAGGGCCGGTGTCGCCGGACCTACCCGCTCACGGTTCATCCGGCACTCCGCCAGCCGGGATTCCCCTTGTACCGCGCCAGGGAGCAGTCATGACTAAATCGGCCCTTTCCATTCGCTCGCCCCGCCTGCTGGTGCTGCGCGTGTCCATCACCGACGGTGCGGGCACCTCCCGGCGGAGTTGGTCCATGCCCACCGCACCGTTTGGGTCCGCCGCGTGGCAGCTTCCCGTGGTAGTTCACCATCTGGCAGTCCTGAACAGGACACAGAGCACGCCCACGCTGGACCGGGTGAAGACCCATCTTGACCGTCGCTCGGGAGCAGCGGTCCCGGCACCCCGGGACGACTACCCCTACGACCCGCTGCATGACGATCGGGTTTCCTGCTGGCTGGACTTCCACATGGAGCCCGCCCAGGGCAGCGAGCGTTGGCCCCGGTGCTCTTTGACTGTCTTGGAGCAGGAATCGGGACGGTGCCAGTGGAACCGCGTCACCCGCCGTCGGGGGGCGTACGAGGTGATCGCGTACGCGTACCGGGAAATGGCGGCCGAGGCGGAGATCTTCGCGGGCAGGAAGCGTGGCCGGCCGAGCAGGAGCGCGGCCGAGTTGCACGACCAAGCGGAGGCGGTACGCGACTGGTGCTGGCGCGTCCACCGGCAGGCGCGGGCTGAGCAGCTGCTTGTCAGGTTCGGGGGTTCGGACCTGGAACCGACGGAAACGCGCCGCGCGGGGGGACTCACACCACACCACAAATCGTCCTAACGGTGGTAGAATTCTTTATGTCGAAGGGTTGGCCCCCTTCGACATCCCGAACCACGAAACCGCAGGAGAACAGCTTCATGGAGAACACGAAGAGCACGTCCACGTCGTCCCGCATCGAACCGGACCCCTCGGTCAGCGAGGACGCGATGCGGTCCATTCCGCAGGAAGCCCAGCATCGGCCCGGCTCGGTCACCTCACTCCGCGATCTGTTCGGGCCGGAGATCGACCGGTACACCCGCGCAGACGCGATTGCTGACGGAGTCCTCGTCCAGGCACCTCCGAGCATGAGCGGAGAGGCTGGAATCAGGGTTCCGGCTGCCCTCACCCGGGCGGTCTGGGTGGACTGTGTGGAGTGGCACGAGGCCGACAGCAGGCGGCAGACCCCGCAGGACGTCGACGGCCGACTGTGGGACGTCTTGTTCATGACCGCGTACGCCGCCCGCCGACACCGGGGACGTGCAACCTTCCCGGTGGAGCTGTACCGAGTACCGCGAGGGGGCAGGGCACGAGCCGCGAGGAAGGTCGAGTTGAAGGGAACCATCCACCGCGGTGATGAGGGCGAGGTCGTCCTCACGATCAGCCAGCCCGACGAGGACTGACACACCCCGGGGGCCGCGCCCGGCGCGGCCCCCTTCCCGCCCACCCGAAGGGCCACCGGGTCGAGGCCGAGCCGGTCGGCAGGGAGTTCGCCACCGCCCACCGTGACGGCGAACGCACCCCGCCGGGTGGCATCGAACGCACCAGTAGAGACGAGCGGGTTGGCCCCCGCCCGACACCCGAGTCACTCACCCAGCAACCAGCAGAGGAGTAGTCGCATGGCACGCAGAAACGGGGTCGCACCGCCCCCGCAGTACTTGACCGCCCCCGTCGGAATCGGGCTCCAGGTCGTCGACCAGCTGCACGGCTACGCCCTGAGCGAGCCGACCAGCGCCGAGGACGCCCAGGCCGTGGCCGACGAACTCAACCGGTCCCCGGAAGCTGTGCTCACCGCGGTGCACGCGCTGGACAAAACATTGGTCGGGCCGGCCGCCGAAGTCCTGCGCAGCATGCGCCGGTACGGCTACCGGTGGTCCCTTGACGAACGAGCCGCAGCCGATCTGCATGGCTACCAGAAGCTGGAAAAGCTGGCCGCGGTGGGGCATCTGGCCATGGTGTGGAGCCTTCAGGGAGCCGCCTTCTTCGTCACGCCCGAGCGGTACAGGGAACTTGAGGCCGCCTTCCGGTATGACAGCGACGGGCGTCCCAGGGTGCCCGCGTCGCAACTCGGCCGCCGCCGCCAGCAGCTGGAAGCTATGGCGGACCGCGAGCGGTACAGCCCGTGCGAGCTCCACGGCATCAGCACCGGGTCGTGCGGCATCTGCGGCCCGAAGGAGGCCTGGCAGTGCGACTGGGGTGCCTGCTGGGCGAACGCGGTTACGGTCTGCGGCCAGCGCCGGATGTGCGAGCGGGACGCCCTGCACTGGTACCCGAAGATGCACGCCGCCCTGAACACCGAGGACTAGCCCCGCCCGTCATGCCGGGGCGCGAGCTGCGCCCCGGCATGACGGCACCGGAAAAGACGTCGAGCACCACCAGCTCCGAACGGCACCGTTCGAAGGAGAAGTCTGTGCAGAAGGACGAATTCGCCGAGCTGGCCCACCACGTGGCCGCCTCGCTCACCGTCGCCGAGCGCTCGTGGTGGTGCGTGCCGGATACGTCGTGGGAATGCGCCGCGCGTATGCGGAGCAGCGACGGGCGGGAGATCGTCTTGATCCTGACCGGGCGCAGTGTCACGGCCCGCGGCATGTGGGGACGGGGCATCCCGCCCCGCTTCGGTCCTCCGAGTCCCGAGGTGAGCATGGCAGCGGACGGCGCGACGTACGTGGCCGGGCACATCCGGCGCCGGCTGCTGCCCCGGTACGAGGTCGTGTTCGCGCGATGGTTGGAGCTGGAAGCCGAAGCGGAAGCGGAGAAAGCTGCCCGAAGGGTCGTCGCAGAGCGGATCGCCGGTTCTCTGGGACCGGGCCTTGAAAGGGCCCCGGGGAGTGTGGAGGTGACCCACGAGGACAAGTTGAGGCAAAGCGCGGTCGACCGGCGCTCCGGACGGGTCCACATGCGGTTCCTGATCGGTCGCGGGGGCAACGAGATCGAGGTGTCGGTAAGCGGACTCGCAGGAGTGCAAGCAGAGGCACTGGGAGCTCTACTTGCATATGAATGTGGGGAGTTGGCCTAGTCACGCAGGAACCTGACCTGTGGAACCCCCCAGGGATTTCATCCATTAGTGGCGGAGTTATTTACGTCAGGTGGAGTTGGCCCTCCGAATGGCGCCCGAATCACGCCTGCTCCGGCAGGCACACCCCGGGGTGTTCGCCGACCCGCTTCGACGGACACCCCGGCCCAGGAAAGCTGAGCGAAAGAGTCCCGTGATGACCAACGCAGCCTCGGTGCCCGACGTGCACCGCCTCACCTTCGAGATCGCTACGCACCTGCCCCAGGGGTGGCGCGGCGAGCCAGACCCCAAGTCTCCGGCAGAAGCCGCCTACCTGGTGCATCAGGATGGCAGCAGGGTGCACCTGTACATCGACCGGTACGCGCGCAGCCGTGATGCTGGGCGGATCACGGCCTACGGCTGCAAGCTGGAAACGCCGTCCGGCATGCGCGGCGTCCCGCCGAACTTCGGTCGCATCACCTTGGCCGCGACGAAGTCAGCGCGACAGCTCGCGCGCGACGTGTCCCGCCGGCTCCTGCCCCTTCTCGCCGCCGCGCAGGAGATCGTGCGGGCGCAGCTTGACCAGCACCAGCACGAGGAAGCACTGCGCTCCACTGTGGCGGGGCGCCTCGCGGCGCTCCCTCATGTCCGTACGTTGCCCCGTTCGCCGTACGGATCGCCCAGCGAACAGCTGACGTGGCACCTGGCCTGGCAGGGCGTGCCCCGGGGTGAAGGGCCCGACCGGGGGTTCCTCATCCCGGAGGCCCGCGTCAGCGTCACGGCCCGCAAGGGGTTCGAGCGCGTCGGCGTGACCCTCACCGACTTGTCCGCGGACCAGGCCGAGCGGGTGCTCCGCGCACTTGACGACGCCCCGAAGGTTCCAGCCGGGTACTGACCGTTCGCGCGGGGCCGCCCGCCTCTCGGCGGGCGGCCCCGACTCCGTCTAGCCCTGGCCGTCTTCTGGGGCGAGCGGTTCTCCGCCCGGTGCCCCGCTGCCGTCACCGGGCTCGTCGCCGCGCTTCTCCGGCCAGGCGTCTCTCACCTGAAGTGCCAGCGAGCCAACAGCGGCCACGGTCGTGATCCACAGGGCAAAATCTTCTGAGTTCATGTCCGGTCCTCTTGGATCAAGCAGGACCTCGCACCAAACTACGCGGTCAGGCGCCGTCCGCGCCCTCCGCTTCTATGCAGCTGGTGGCGGTCTCGGTCGATGAAACGACGGAAGACCGCGCTTCCCGGCGCTCGGGGAACTCGAGGCTCAGCCAAAACAAGTTCACCCGGCGGATGGCACGGCCGGGCAGGAAGCGGAACATTTTGGACGGCCGCCGACGACGTGTCGTCATGGCCACGGATGCTGACGACCAAGAGCGCCAGCAGTTCGTTCAAGCAGGGAGGCTCGACGCCCAGGAGCGCCAGCAGTCGCAGAACCCGAAGGGCGGCACGGGCCTGGCTCAGCAGCCGGCCGTCATGCCGGACCGGGCCGTCGGCTTCCTCAAGGCCCGCAAGTGCCAGAAGGGTTTCCGGCGTCAACGTCGTGAGGTCCGCAGTGGACATGCCCTGAAGAGCGCCGAGCACCCACAGCGGAACCTCGGCGGAATTCAGCATCCGCATCCTGCCGGGGTGCCGGCGGATTCGATCCTGTTGTTCCGCTTCGAGGTCACCTATGCGTTCCGCTGATCTCCACACCAACCACACGACCTCCAGCGCCGTACCGGCGAGATGACAGCTGGCCGCAGTATGCCGATCCCCAAGGTCCCGGATGTCTTCAGCGATCCTTCGGAAGACGGCGGCGACTGGACCATCAGGAAGTCGTTGGCTCACGGAGAGCACGAGCTCAGCACGCCCCTCGGGCCCCATGGCCGCGAGCGGGTGTCTTTCCAGAGCCTTGGTCGAGCCGCCATGGGCGAGTTCGTTCCGGCCCTGATGGATCGCCTCGGCGTCGGCCTGGGTGAGGACCCTCATCATCCCTCGCGCCTGGCGCACGGAGAGTGAGTCAGCAGCCGAGAACCCATGCACGGCGAGGCTCCGCCCGGGCTGCCGCCTCACTCCTAAGTCCATGAGACGCAAGGCTACTGGTGTCAGAGCCCCTGTCGCTGCGACATCACCCGATCTGGTGGTGAAACGGATTCCGCCACCCGAACGTCACGAACACGTCTGCATGTTGCGCATCAGGCCATAGCCCCAGAGGTTCGTGTAGCGGCCGGAAAGTCCAGCAGCAGGGCTGCGCAAGCTTCGGCCAGCTCCGGAAGCAACACGACGCACGACTCGCCCGCAAGAACACAACGGGCCGGCATCTCGGCACCGGAACGCGCGAGCCGGACAACTTCCTTACCGGGTGAACCGCCCTCGGGGGAGGCGAAAGGCCGCCCCCGTGCTCCTTCGCGCCCGGCGCCGCAGTTGGCGCCCTCGGCTCCGGAGCGCCCTCCCGGGACCGAGGTCTACCGCCGCTCCGGAGCCCCCGCCCGATGCCCTCAGCTTGGACGGGGACCAGGGAAACGGCACGGGAAACCAACCCAGAATCCATGTAATCGTGGTAGACTTCTTTATGTCGGAAAGGGGTTGGCCCCCCTTCCCGACACCCAACCGCAACATCTCACTCGAAGGAACCTCATGCACGCGAACAACGAACCGCGCTACACGATCGGGCAGCGCGAACAGGACGGCCGCTACCCGGTGACCGTCGACGACCGGCTCACCGGCCACATCTACCGGTGGCACGGGCAGTGGTATGCCATCCCGCTCGGCGTCACCATCGAGTCAGGCCACGACGACAGGAACCTCGCAGCAGCCCACCTGGCCTACCTGTTCGACGCCGGGGCCATCACGGCCAATTCGACCGGCACCGAACCGGAGAGCAGCAGCCAGGCCCGTGAGCTCGACCTCACCACGCCCCGCAACATCACCAGCGCCGCACGGGCCCTGGCACGGCTCGCCGAACTGGCCTGGACACCTCTCGCCCCGTACCCCGGATCTGACAACCCCTGGCCCATGACGTGCGGCCTCTGCGGATGGCAGGGAGTCCGCTGGTGGTCCCACCTTCGCGGCAGGAACGGGGATAACGTCCCCCGCCCCGTCAACCGGCACGACGGCTGCATCCCGATCGAGCAGCACGCCGAGAGGATCAGTCAGCTGACCGAAACGGCGACCGTTTGCCTCTGCTCCACCTCGCATCCGACCACACCGGACGCGGCAGCCGAACTGCTGAACTCCGTGGCCCGCGCGCGGCGTGCGGGCCACGAGCTCCAGGTACGTGCACATCTGGACCGCCTGCTCGGCCCCTGCCCTGCCTCCACGACGCGAGCTGAGGCCTTGCATTCCCTGACTTTGCGCCCCAAGAACTGAGCAACACCCCTTCCCTTCGGTGGCGGCCCGTGCCGCCACCGAAGGGCCGTGGCCCCGGCACCGCAGACGGTCGCCCCGTCCCGCGCCGAACGTTCGCCCGCTCCAGATTCCAGCCCTGCCACCACACGGGCTCCGCCCTCACTCACAAGCATGCGACGCGCCCCACGCTTATCGTGCTGCAGTTTTATACGTCGGCCGTTTGGTCGCGGCCCGACGCCCAAACCATCAACCACCACCAGGAGAACCGCGTGATCAGCAGCCAGCCCAACAGCCCGCTCCCCATCATCGGCACGCCCGTCACCTACCACGGCAGCCTCACCGACTACCATGGCCGCACCTTCTTCCTCTTCCCTCACCACGATCTGCTCACGTTCGAAGAGGCCGATGACTGCGAGTGCGACCCCCGGTCCCGCCGGACGCTGCGCAGCGCCGACCCGGACACCAACCTCGCCCACGTGCGCGAGTCCAGCTTCACCGCCGAGACCAGCGCATGGTGGCCCGAGGACTCGATCGACATCACCTGCGGCGGCTTCGTCTACAAGGCCTCGCACGCCCTTCCTGGCGGATCGCCCTCCTCCCGCATCCTCGCCTACTACGCGGGCAACGGCCGCGTCATGACCGAATGGTGCACGCTCGGCGAAATGGCCGGGAGCGACACCGTTCGAACCCTCGACGAACGCGGGCTGGATCCGTTCCGGTCGTCGAGGTTCCACCAGCACCCCGACAGCCCCCTCTGCGGCTGAACCCACCCCGCCCTGCGAGACACCGCGCCCCTACGGAGCCCAAGCGCCTCGCAGGGGCCAGGCCGGGACCCGCACCTCTCCCTGCGTCAGCGCCGTCCACTCACCCCGCCAGGAATCCGGGAAGCAGCTATGCCCATCCTGACCGCGCGTTCCTGTTCCTGCGTCGCCATCCGCCTCTGTGGTCACTGCGCATGTGGCCAGTGCCAGAGGTGCGGTCAGTGCGTGGGCGACGCCTGCGGCCCGTGCCCCTGCCCGGCTCACCACGGACAGGCCAAGGGCCGTGAACGCTCCGAACTCACCGAGTTCTACCTTGGGACACACATGGTCAACTGGCTCTGGGAGAGGGATCTCTTCCCCCTCTTTCAGGGCGTCACGTTCTTCGTCTCCCGAGTGCGGATCGCCACGCGCGTCAGCCGGCTTCTCCGTGCCCTTCACCCCTACTGCATCGATTCCGGGGGGTTCACCGAACTTCAGCGTCACGGCCGGTGGACCCTCACCGCCCCGGAGTACGTCGCCGAGATCCGCCGGTATCTCGCCGAGCTCGGCGCCTCCAGCTGCCGATGGGTCGCACCCCAGGACTGGATGTGTGAGCGGCAGGTCATCTTCGGCGGAGCCGGCCGAAGGGGTGTCCTGTTCCACGGCACGCAGGAGGCCCGAGGTGTGGCACCCGGCGCGCCCGAGCAAGACATGACGACCGCGGTCCGCACTCACCAGCGACTCACCGTCGACAACGCACTCGAACTACGGGCCCTGGCGCCCGACATCCCGTTCATCTTGGTCCTCCAGGGCAACACGTTCGAGGACTACACGCACTGCGCGCAGCTCTACACCGAAGCGGGTATCGATCTCACCGCCGAACCCGTCGTCGGCCTCGGCTCCGTGTGCCGACGACAGGGCACATCCGAAATCGGGCGAATCGCCCGCCACTTCGCAACGAAAGGTGTCCGGCTGCACGGGTTCGGGGTGAAAACCCTCGGTCTGGCCTCTTACGCGGACGCGCTGGTCTCCGCGGACTCCATGGCTTGGTCCGAAGACGCCCGCTACTCCGCGCCCCTGCCCGGGCACACCCACAGAAGCTGCTCCAGCTGCCCGGACTGGGCGGTGCGCTGGCACCGGCGCATCGTCCGGCAACACCTCGCACCAGACCAGTGACTCCCTCAGGCTCACCAACCAGCTACGCCTCTCGCTACGAGTACCGGTCGGCCCCGCGCTCGTGGCGCTCCCGAACCACTTCACAAAGGAGTTCGCATGTCCCGGAAGTCTTCCCCCGTCGACTACTCACCAACGCGGCCGACCACCGACGAGATCACCGCGTACGCCTCAAGGCTCACCCCGGCGACTGCTGGACGCGTCGCAGCCCCGCTGCTCACGTGGGCGGACGTCATCCTCGTATCCAGCTCCGGCGGCAAGGACTCCCAGGCGATGGAGTCGCACATCGTCCGGCTGGCCACCCACTCCAGCGTCGTTCACCGGATCGTCGTCGTCCACTGCGACTTGGGCGACGTCGAATGGAAGGGAACCCGCGCGCTGGCCGCGGCGCAGGCCGCCGCGTACGGCCTGCGCTTCGAGGTCGTCTCCCGCAAGCAGGGCGACCTCGTCCAGCAGATCAGGGAGCGGCACCACACCCTGCGTGCGAAGGGCGACGTCACCACGCCTGCCTGGCCTTCTTCCCAAGCCCGATACTGCACGAGCGACCACAAGCGGGCCCAGGTGCGGCGGCTCATGACGCGGCTGACCAGTGAACTGGGACCACAGCTCGGGCGCCCGGTACGCATCCTGAACTGCATGGGCATGCGGGCCCAGGAGAGTCCGGCCCGGATGAAGCGCGCCGAGCTCGCCTTCGATGGGGGAGCGAGCAACTCCAAGCGCACCGTCTTCACCTGGCTGCCGCTCCACGCCTGGACGGTGGAGGAGGTCTGGGCCGAGATCGCCCGGTCCGGGCTCCCGTACAGCCCGGTCTACGACTGGGGCATGTCTCGTCTCTCCTGCTCGTTCTGCGTGCTCGCGTCGGAGTCTGACCTCACCCTCGCGTCCCGTCTGCGGCCGGAGAAGGCCGCTGAGATGGTCGAGCTGGAGGAGTACGTCGGCCACAGCTTCAAGCAGAACCTCTCCATCGCCGAGATCGTCCGGCGGGGCGCGGCCGCAGAGGCTGCATCCGGGCCGGTCGTTCGGCACCCCCGCGGTACCGCCATGGCCCGCCACATCGGCAAGGCCCGAACGCTGGACTACCTCCGTCGCCTCGCCGCCTGACCGGTGCTGCCGACGCGATGTCTCGGCAGCACGTCACGGCCTCCTCAACCTCTCGGCGCGACCACTGCGCACAGTGCCACCGCCGTGGTGGTGCGCGGTGGCGTCGGCCGGCGCACCGACTCACCACGATCAGCGATGCGCGGTCGGGATGGTCGCGCACAGCTGGACGTCACCGTGCTCGGCCTCGACGTCGCCGCGGCGATCCGCGAGCATGCCGAAAAGACGCAGTAAAAAGCCTGTTGGGGCCCGCACCGTACGGTGCGGGCCCCAACGCGTCCGGCCGAACCGTCCCGGACGCCCCTGCCGCGCCTCTACGGTGGCGGCATGCAGACCTCCCTCGACGCCGCCCTCGGCACCCTCACGCTCGCCGACCGGCTGGAGCTCGTGCGCCGGGTCAGGGTCAACTCACTGATCCTGCGGGACGGCGACCGCGTGCGCGCTGCTCACCGGCTGCGCGGGTCGTACCTCGATGAGGACCTGGAGGACGAAGAGGGCTGGGGCGCGGAGCCGGCCGACTACAGCGTCCCGTACGACGTGGCGGCGGGATCACTCGGTCGAGTGATCCTCGTCCGGCAGTACGTCAGCCGGTTCCCGTACATCGTGGCCTTCGACAGCGGCCCCGAACTGTCCCTCGCCGAGGGCGACGTCGTCCGCGTACCCGAGCAGCCCTCGGAGTGGGAACGGGAGCAGGACGAGCGGTCCTGGCACATCCCGGAGGGGGAGTTCCTCCGGGGCCGCTGCTCGCGGTGGATCGACCGGGTCGGCCGCCCCTGCCCGCAGGTCTCCTCTCACCAGGGGCCGTGCGGACTCCCCGCACGGCTCTGACCCCGCCCGCCCGAGCCAATCGACGTCCTGGCCCGGCTCTTCGCCGACGTGTCTGGATGCGAGCGGGTCTACGGCGTCGGATCGAACACCGACACCGCCCGCTACCGGATTGCCCTGGCACGCCACCTCGCCGTACCCGTCGAAGCTGTGACCGGGCACGTCATCGGCGAGCACGGCGACCACGCGGTCATCTGCGCCTCGTCCCAAGTCGAGGTTGGCCTTCTTCGTCAGCAGCCCTCCCGCCTTCGGGAGCGGCGAGGTTGGCGGTCACTCGTTGCCGCCTGCGGGCTTGAGCTTGCCGACGGTGGGCGGCCGAAGGCGCTCGACGCCTTCAGCTCGGGCGATGCGTCGGAAGTGCTCCGGAGTGAGTCCGGTGAGCTTCGCGAGCTGACTGACGGTGGCTCCGGCCCTGAGGTCGGCTGCCGCTTGCGTCCGCACTGGGTCTTTGAGCTCGGCTTCGGCTTCGCGGGCGCGCTTGTAGCGGGCGTAGAGCCGGGTGGCTTCTTCGTCGGGTGCGTAGTCGGTGGCCATGGGGTCATGGTCTCACATCTTGTTGGCCACCTGTAAGGCCACTGGGTTGCTCTAATGAAAGAAGCATAGGGGCCAACGTGTCGGCCACTTGCGAGGCCAACACGTTGGCCTATAAGGTGGGGCCATCGCAACGGAACCAGTAGGGAAGTATCTGATGACCGCCATGGACCTGTACGTCGTCGCCTACGTCATCGCCGGGCCCGTCGCCACCCCGGTCGACACCAAGCACATCGCCGAGGTGGCCGCCGCCGAGGCCGCCCAGCAGGCCGCCACCAGGGAACTCGCCGCCAAGGTTCGCCACGCGCTCGGTCTGCGCTCCGCCCGCATCATCGACGGCGAGACCGCCACCAGCGTCAGCGTCTGGTCCCAGCAGGAGCTGAACGCCATCTACGAACGCGCCGGCGGCGTCGTCACCGCCCGCACCGTGCAGCGGACCTGGAGCGGCGGAACGTTCCCCGCTGTCGAGATCACCGTCACCGCCACGCTGCCCGGCATCGGCACCGTCCAGATCGCCACCGACTGGGACGAGGACAGCGGCGGCCACAACCTCCCCGTGATGAACGCCATCACGGGCCTCGCCGCCGCCTGACCCACCCGCCCGCTCTGAACCGAGCGCAGCCAGCAGACCAACGCCTACGCCGACCGCCGCGCGGACGGCACATGGGTGGCCTTTGACTGGCTGACCGGCCAGTGGGAGCCGCTCCCCGAGTCCGCGCCGGCGTCTCAATGACGGGGCCCGTCCAGCCCGCGTGCGGGCTCTGCGGCACCACGGACATCAACTTCGTCCGGGCGGCCGCTGCCGGGTGGCGCCTCGTTCTGGGGTGGCTCCGCCTGCTCCCGCTGCGCGAGCCGCTTTCCGGCCTGGATGCATCGCAAGCTCTGACCAACTCATCCTGAAAGGAACGGACATGACGTTATTCGGTACACACTCGACCTCCCGGGCTGATGCCCTGTGGCGGGCGCTCACCGAGCAGGAACCGGGCGTCGCCGCCGCGCTCGCCATGCGGCTGCGCGACCTGCCCGAGGACTGGGCTCCGCGCGTCCTCGGCGTCGCCCGGCCGCACGCCGCGCTGGAGCTGCCCCCGACGGCCAAGGTGCCCATGGAGATCGAGCCGTACAACGCCGCCGACTGGGAGGACTGCCCGGCCTGCGCCGGACTCGACCGGCCGTGCCGTTACCACGAGGGCTACGCCACCGGGTACGCGGCGCTGAACGGCCCGCTGACCGAGGCCTCGCGCCTCGACCCGACGGTCACCGTCAAGGACGCACTCCAGCGGCTGACCGACACCGACGAAACCGCTGAGCGGGGCAAACTCGACGCCGTCGTGGACCACGGGACCAGCGTGGAGACCGCGTCGGGCACCCGGGTCCGCACCGGCGTGCCGCTGACCGCCCGCGAGTTCTTCGCGGTCGTGGACCTCTCGCGCCCGTACATCCCGGAGGTGGACGACCCTGAGGATGACGACTTCGACGACGCCCACGCCGGCTGCATCGAGCCCCACCAGTCCGCCGACGGATACATCGACTGTGACGGGAAGCCGCTGTGAGCGAGACATTCCTCAACCTGCCGCCCGGGACGCTCGTGGTCGCGATCGGCCCCGGCGGATCCGGCAAGTGCCCGTGCGCGCCCGGCGAGCCGTGCCACGCCGACGTCCTGCTGGAGTGGGCCGCGCTCTCCCCGCTCGCCCTGGAGGTCCGCATCGCCTCGGCCCGGGCCCGGGTCGACCGGCAGCGCATGTGGCGGGGCGAGAAGCCCCTGTACGACGCTGACGACCTGGCCGACGTCCTCACGCAGGATGTGCACACCACCTGCCTGGTCGACTACGACCCGGGCGACGGCATCCCGGTGCGCTGCGATAACCGCACCTGGAACCAGTACGTACGGCGCCAGCAGCAGCGCGAGAACCCGAAGGCGATGATCCGCCTGGTGGAGGTCTTCGGATGAGCGCGCGGGACGAACTCCCCCGCCTGGACCGTGCGGAGAAGCACGCCGAAACCGTCCACCGCATCTATGGCGACCGGCGGGCCGCGCCGCCGGCGCGGGAGCTGCTGCTCGCCGTGTCGTACGTCCTCGCCATCGCCCCCGGCGATCCGGGCCAGGTGCTGAGCACCACCGCCCGGGTGCTGGGCCGTAAGGGGGGCCGCCCGCGGTTCGACGCGCTGGTCGCCGACGACGCCCCGCGCTACGAGCCGCCCCGCACGGCGGGCACCTGGGGCCCCGGGCAGGCGCCGGGGTGCGAGGCTCCGCGCCTGCGCCCGTACGTCTACCGGCCTCGCCCTGCCCCCTCCCCCCTGGACGACGAGACTGTGGTGGCGCTGCGGCCGCTGCCCGAGCCGATCGTGCACGTCGGCCCCGACTACGTCGAGCCGGTCGACTACCGCAATGAGCACCGGATCTGCGGGGCCGACTCCCACCACAAGGTGCTGGAGCTGGACCCGCGCACCGGCTGGGTGCGGCCGCACTGGTTCTGCAAGCGGCACGTCGACCACGCCGAGCGGGTCGCGGACCAGGTGCGCGAGCAGAACGCTGCCGCACCCGAACCGATCCCGAACCGGGGCGGTCTCCTGCCCGCGTACTTCAACGCCCCCTGGGAGGAGGTCTACCGGCACTACGCCCCGGCGAGCTGGAAGCCGCCCTCGTATGGCCTCTCCGCTGACGGCTGGCCCGACGCGGGCGCCCCACCGCCGGCGCGCTCCCCGCGTCGCCTGCGGGCCATCTGACGCACTTTATCTGGCCAGAAAGACCATCACCCAAGACCCCGGACCCACACCTCCAGGAGGCTGAACACCATGTGCACCTGCGGATCTCACCCCAACCACGCCGAATGCAGCCGGTGCGCGGCACCGCCGGACGACCCCACGGACGACTGGACCCAGCCCACGTCCCAGGCGACCAGCCCCAGCACGCTCGGCTACGACGACGAGCAGCCGTTCTAGATCCCTCACGGGCGTGGGTCGCCACGCCGTGAACCGCCCAGCCCGGGCCGGAACACTCCGGCCCGTACGAAAAAAAGATTCTTGAGCACCTACGAGATCGCCCTGCGCGGCCGCGAAGCGCTCGCGCAGGGCGTAGGGCTGCGGGTGCGGGGCCGACAACCCGGCGACGTACGACGCGTGCCACGACTGTGGCGGCCCGTCGTGGTCGTGCGCGGCCTGCGGCACCGTCAACCCCTCGGCCCGAGGGGCCTGCGGCGCCCCGCCGAACCGGGAGCCGGCCGCAGGGGCGTCCTGTTCCAGGGCACGCAGGAGGCCCGAGGTGTGGCACCCGGCGCGCCCGGCAAGACATGACGACCGCGGTCCGCACTCACCAGCGACTCACCGTCGACAATCGTCCGGCGGGGCGCGGCCGCAGACGCTGCCACCGGGTTGGCCGTCCGGCATCCCCGCGGTACCGCCAGGTCGCCACATCGGCGAGGCCCGAACGCTGGACTACCTCCGGCGCCTCGCCGCCTGACCATGGACCTGGCCGCCGAGAGCCACGCCGCAGCCATTCTCTTCCCGAGCATCCAGGCCGGCGCCGCCCCCGCGCCGGCCGATACCACCCGGGGCGTCCAGGACGGCGACTTCTTCAGCGCGGCCACCGAGGACCGCTACCCCGACATCTTCGGACTGCTGCCCCTCACCGGACCCACCCCCGAACTGATGCGGGCCTTGGCCGCCCTCCCGCACCAGGCCCTCGTCCTCGGACACGACACCACCACCGCGACCGCGCTCCTGGCGGAGACCGCCGCCCGCCTGCTGTAACTACGAACGAGCCCCCCTCGACATCGACCGCCCGACGTTCCCCCGACTCGCTCGCCTCTTCTCCCCGGAGAGCGCGGGGCGACCGAGCCCCCCATCGTGCCGCCATGCTGGGAGGCTCATCCACGTGCGCGCTGGCGCTTCTCGGCACGGCGTGGACCAGCCCGGTCGCCGGGTCCGGGTCCGCGCCGCGGTGGTCGCGGTTCACCGGCGGGCGCCCTGGTGGGCGCGGGCGATCAGGAGCGCGGAGCGGGCCGCGCTCGGGTAGGCGCCCGGCTCCTCGGCAGTGTCGTCGTCCGGCCGGATCCGGTCGGCGCGCGCGGGGGTCGCGCCGGCGCGCTCCAGCAGGACGGCCTGGACGGTGAGGAACTCGGCGACGGCGGCCTCGACCGGTCCGGCGGCGGCCAGCTGCTCGGCAGCGGCCCGGATCTCGGCGACCTCGCGGCGGATGCGGGCGGCGGTGCCCTCGACGCGCAAGACCTCGCCGCGCGTGCGCTCGCGGATGGTGCCGTCCCACGACACCACAGGGGGCAGGGTGGTCATCGGGTGCTCGCCTTCGTCGGGGTGCGGGTGGCCCACTCGGGCCGGGGCTCGTTGTACGCGGGCCGGGTGGCCACGCCCCACGCCGCGAGGTCGCGGGCCGCCCACAGGTAGCTGCTGCCGGGCCGGTGCTGGCACGCGGTGATCGCGTCGACCCGCACGAAGGCGGAGCCGAGCAGCCGGTGGGCCTCCCACCCGGGGGAGAGTCCGCCGCTGGTGCGGCGGTAGCGGTTCACCGCGCCGCGCACCTGGCCCTGGTGCTCGACCAGCCATCGGCGGATGTCGTCGTCGCCCTCGCGCTGGGTGAGGGCCCAGCCCTCGCCGAGCCGGTCGGCCATGCCGACGTGCCGGACTCTCGGCCGGGACAGGTCCCGCACGAGGCGGCGTTCGGCGGCGGCGGCGACGGCCTGGCGGGCCGTCGTGCACGGGGGGCAGCTCAGCCGGTCCTCGCCGATCGGGTCGGACGGGCCGCGGTTGATCCTCGGGTTGCCGGGGGCGACGTCCCAGCCCGTCGCGGTGAGCCGGTCGCGGAGTTCGGCGGGCAGCAGCCGCGCCTCGACGGTGAGCTCGCGGCCGGCGTCGTCGAGGACCGGGGTGCGGCACTCGGCGCACTGCGGCACGAGCAGTACCCGGAATGAGTACATGTGTTCCCCTCTTGCGTGAAGGGCCGTCACGCCCCTTTTTCCGTACCACGGTTCGTACCATCTTCAGCCCGCAAATGTGAGCCTGCGCGGGACTTGGCTGGTCACCGGACACCCCCGGACGCGGGGTGCGGCTCGTTCCGCCGGCTATCCAATCGCAATAGTTGGTGTACAGTTTTTAGCGTCGCGCTGTTTGGTCCCAGGGCGGCACCCGAACCGGACCTGCCCAGCCGATGAACGCAGTCGGCAGGAGGAGTTGGACATGATTCTCGCCGGCCGTACCCCTCTCGGAACCGCTGAAGTACTTGAGCGCCTGGGGCGCAAGACCCTTCCCCCCGCCGTGGCCAAATCCCTGCCCGCTCCGATCAGCCGGACCGGCGCGCAGACACGGATCTGGGACGCCGAGCAGATCGACGCGCACGTCGCCGGCGAGGAGATTCCTGAGCTCCCCGCGGAGGAATCGCCGGACGACCTTCTGGACCGCGAGGAAGCCCGTCACCAGCTGAAGAACGTCATCAAGCCGACTGCGTGGGCGTCCTACGTCGCCCACGGATTCGCGCCCGCACCGGACGAGATCGACGCGACGTGCGGAGTTCCCCACTGGAAGCGGAGCACCATCCGAAACTGGGACGCGAACCGCCCCGGTGAGCGTGCAGGTGGCGGCCGGCCCAAGGGAAGCCTGGACACCAAGCCTCGAGACCGGAGCAGCGACCCGCGCCTTGCGCGTGCCAACGCACGGAAGGACCGCATCCGCGCCATGATCGAAAACGCGGCCGGTGAGCTCTCCGCCGCCCAGGTGGCCGAGGCCGAGGGCGTTTCCGAGCGGCAGGCTCACCGGATCCTGGCTGAGGTCCGCTCGGACGCCGAGTAGTTTCGTCAGGCCGGCCCGTGGCTACATCACCTCCAGGACAAGGCCGAACTCCCAGGGCGGTTCGTCGTCCAGGTCGTCGTCGATGTGGCGGAAGAACGTGCTGAGGACCGTGACCTCCGCACCGTCTACGTACTTCTCCGCCCAGCGGGCAGCGGCCGCGAACGCCTTTGATTCCGTCTCTCCGTAGAACTTCATCACCGGAGACAGGGAGAGCTGCTGGTGGAGTCCATCGGACTGCCCAGCCTGCTCACCGAGGAAGTCGTGGGTGGGCCCGTCCATGGTGAGGGCACCGTCGCTGCCGAAGTTCTCCGGCGAAATCACTGTCATGGGCGGTCTCTTTCTCGCACAGGGATGTTCCCCATTGGATCTCCCCCGCTCGCTGGTTCCCCGGAGCGGCCAACGAGCGCTTCTCCCGCCAGACACGTATGCGCCACTCGGACGGCCCCGTGCCGCTCAGCATCAGGACGGCCCGCATTTCCGAGGCTTCGCAAGTGCCGGGGCCGACAACGGAACCTTCGCCAGCATCCGGCGGTGGGGCGTGCCGGCTTCGACACTTGCCGTCCGCTCACTGGACGAGGCCCCGCTGAATGCCTGCCCGGTCGCCGCTGAGTGGAGCTGATCAGGTGGTGAGTGGCAGGGCTGTCGTACGAGTTGCAGGGCTCTGACCAGGCGTGGGGAGGGTTCGCGCGGAACTCACCACGGCCGCGGGCAACTCACCAGCGCAGGCGTAGCGCAACCGTGATGCCAACCAGGTTGCTGTGGCGAGCGAGACGGTGAGCAGCCCGGGGTTCCTTGAGGCAAGACGCATTCGCCTCTCACCTGGAGCCCCTTATGCCCGAGCGAACCTCCCGGAGGACAGCCCCCGTGGGCGTGCCTTCCTCGCCCCCGCTGCGCCGATCCGGTACCCCCGTGGGCACGTTGCGGTTCGGACGGCGGCGGGAGCTTTTGGTCCGCGTCGGCGCCTGGACTGCGGTGGTCGCCGGTCCCGTTGCGCTGGTCGTCGCCTGCGCGACACCGCGCACGGTGGTGTCCGGCTCGCGGCCCGAGCCGACGGCGACTGTGCCGGTGCGCACTGCGGACCCGTCCGGGGTGGCCGTGCTGTTCTGCGATCTGTGGCTGCGCAGTGATGCCGACGCGCCGGATGGCGCCACCGCCGTCGCGGTGCGCTCGCTTGCACCGGACGTCGCCCTGCCGTCCGTGTCCGGCGCCGCCCCCTCCCAGTCGCTGGCGAGCGTGGTGGCGGTGCGCAGCGAGCGTCTGGAGGGCGACAGCTGGTCGGTGGTCGTCGCCGCCCGGTTCGTTGGTGACCAGACGTCGGAGGGCGTCGGCGCCAGCAGCATGGTGAAGTACTTCGCCGTGCCGGTGCTCGCCTCCGCTTCTGCGGGCGGAGCCGGCGGATTCACCGTGACTGGTGAGCCGGCTCAGGTCGCAGGGCCGTCGACGATTCTGAACGGTTCGTCGCGGTACGAGAGGAGGCTGCCGTCTGACGGAGAGGTGGTGACGTCGCTGGAGGCCTTCTTCGGCGCGTACCTCGCCGGCGTGGGCGAGGTAGGGCGGTACTTGTCCCCGCAGACGCAACTGACGGCCGTGTCGGGGACGGGGTATTCGGCGGTCCGCGTCGAGGAGGTGTTCGCCGATTCGCAGGCGGCTGACGGGCCGGTGCCTCGCGACGGTTCCAGAGTGCGGGTCCAGGTGCGGGTCACCGCGCTCGGTGGTGAGTCTGCGGAGTGGCCGCTGTCCTACGCGCTGACGCTGACCGCGCGGTCGGGGCGGTGGGAGGTCACGTCCCTGGACGCGGGCGCCCGCACGACGGCGCCGGCCGGAGGTGAGAAGAGGTGATGGGGCACGTAGTGGTGGCCGGGAAGCTCGACGCACTGGGTGATTCGTGGCTGGCGACGCTTGGCGACTGGGGGGACAAGGGGCTCAAGGTCGCGCTGATCTCGATCGTCGTGATCACGGTGGTGCGCAAGGTCAGCCTGAAGGCCGGCATCGGTGCGCTGATCGGTCTGGTGATCGCGCTGGGGATCTACAACTCGCGGGACACGCTGGCCGGCATTTTCGAGGACGAGGTCAACAACCCTGCCAGCGGGCGGGCCGCGGTGACCGTCGTCGTCTCCGGGCCTTCCGGTCGGGAGGGCGCCCTGTGAGCGGAAATGAGCCGAAGAGGCAGCGGGTGGCCCGGGTGTACACCGCGGCCCGCCGGCACCCGTGGGTGCTGGGGAAGCTGGGCGACTGGGTCATCTGGTTCGGCCCGTATACGCCCGCCCAGTTGCTGGTGCTGGGCGGCGGCGCACTGCTGCTGGTCAAAACATTCGCTTGGTGGTCGTGGCTGGGGCCGGTACCGGTGGTCGTGTGGCTGGTCGCCGTGTGGGCTGTCCGGGGAGCGAAGATCGGTGGCCGTTCACCGTTGGTCGCGGCGGCGGGCTGGGTCGCGCTGCTGGCCCGGCATCCGGCGGGGCGGATCGGCGGCCGGGTGGCGCGGGACCGCCGGCCCTCCACCCTGTCGGGCACGTTCGTCGTGGGTCCCCTCGCGCCCCCCGCCATCGGGGTGGTGGACCGCCGGGAAGCGGTGGTGAGTCGGCGCCGGCCGGGCCGCGGTCGGCGCGGGGCGGAACGTCCGGGCGTTGCCCCTCTCCCGGTGCCGGTGAGCGGCCTTACCGGGCTGTTGGCGCGGATTCCCGTCTCGGCGGGGGTGCGGTGATGAGGATTCCTTTCCGGCACATCGCCGGGCATCTGGTCTGGTCGGTGTCCGGCACCGTCTGGGCTGTGTGGAGGGTGGCTCCGGCCGGAGGGCGCTATGCGGCACCCCAGGTGCGGGACGAACTGCTGGGGCGGGTGACCTCGTTGATCCGGTCCTTGGCGGGGGCTCCGCGACTGTTCGGTCTGGCTGCCCGGGTGGACCCCGGTGAGGTCGCAGAGCAGATGGTCGAGGGCGTCGACTGGCAGCGGCTTCCGGCGTGGGCGGAGATGACGGCGGCAGCCCTGGACCTGCTGGACGGACAGGAAATGCACCGTCGGACGCTGTGGCTGGCGGTTCCGCTGACAGGGCGGGGAAGCCGGTTCGATCTTTCGGCGAACGGATCGGCGGTGTGGGCGGAGCTCTCTGGTCTCCTTGGGCTCGCTCCGACGCCGGTGGCGGCGGACGAGGTCGCCGAGTACGCGGGGAGGGCGGAGCGGGTTCAGTCGGCGCTGGGCGGTGGTCTGACTCTACGGCCGGCCCGACCGGCGGAGATCGTGTGGATGGTGCAGCACGCGGTGCACCGCGGCCTGGAGGAGCCGCTGCTCTCCGACGCGGAGGAGTCCTCGCAGTTCGGTGGGCTGGTGCGCCAGGAGGTGCTGCGTTCGCCGTCGTACTCCCACCTCGGACAGATCCGTATCACCGAGGGCGGCCGTTCCACTCAAAGCAACGAAGGCGCGCCTGGGAGAAGGGCGGCAGGCCGGGGCCGCACCGCCCGGAGCGAAGGTTCATGGTGGCGCGAGGGCGGCGCCTCCCCGCTCGGACGTCGATGGCTGCAGGTGGAGTGCGAGGACGGGACCGGCTATCAGGCACATCTCGCGCTGGCGGAGGTTCCGGCGGCGCAGGCGCTGGACTCGGCGGATCTCCTGGCGCAGCTGGAGGCCCTGGACTTCCCGGTCGACTTCACCGTCGACATGCAGGTTGTGCCGGCTGACCGCGCTCTGGAGCAGGTGCGGCGGAAGAAGAAGGATCTGCTGGACCAGGCCGAGCAGTACGGGGCGAGGCCGCTGGGAATGCCGCACTCGGTTCCGGAGGCGGCCGGGGACCTGGCCGAGGAGGACGCCCGGCTGTCGCGCTCCAGTGTGGAGGTGGAGGTCCAGTCCGTGACGGTGCTGACCGTGTGGGGCCCGGACTCGGAGGTGTGTGACGCTCGGGCCCGGACGCTCGCCTCGTTGCTGTCGGGAGGCGACTATCGGGCGGTTCGACCGCACGGCATGCAGGAGGCCTTGCTCAGTCTGGGGCTTCCGGGTGCGGTCCGGCCGGCCGCCGTGCGGGAGTTCACGCAGCATCAGCTCTCCGAGGACTGGGCGGCGTGCGGGGCGTTCACGAACACGCGGCTCGGGGATCCGACCGGCGCGATGATCGGCGTCGATCTGGACTCCGGCACCGCTCGCCCGGTTCTGATCAACCTGGCTGACGCGCCGCAGCACAACGCGAGCGCCTCGATGGGGATCGTCGGAGACTTGGGAGGCGGCAAGAGCGTCCTGGAGAAACTCCTGACGGCCGCCGTCGCCGACCGGGGCGGGCGGGCCATCATCATCGACCGGACACCGATCCGGGAATGGGCGACGTTCGCCGAGTCCGCGGCCGCGGGCCGCTGCCAGGTCATCGACGCGGCGAAGGCGCAGGTGTCGATCGACCCGTTGAGGGTGTTCGGCGGGCCGGTGGGCGCCCACTACGCGTTGTCCTACCTCACGTTGCAGCTCGGGATCGGGCCGATGTCGGCGTCGGGCGCGGTGCTGCACCACGCGGTCGAGGAGGCGGCGGCCGGTCCCGAGCCGTCGATGGCATCGGCGTTGCGGGTTCTGCGGAAGCTCGCCACGAGCAGGTCTGCCGGGGCGGCGAGGAGAGACGCGGCAGCCACGATGTCTGAACTGCTGCGGATCGTGAGTGCCAACCCGCTGGCCCGGATGATCTTCGATCCGGCTCTCGCGCCGGTGACCCTGGACGGGGACCTCGGGGCGGACATGGTGGTCATGACCACGGCCGGGCTGACGCTGCCGCCGCGCGAAGCCTTCGCCGACGTCGAGGTACTGCGGCAGCAGCCGCTGGAGGCGTTGATCGGCCGTGCCGTGCTCTACCTGGTCGCGGCCATCGCCCGGCAGGCGGCGTTCAGCGACCCGTCGCGGTTCTGCACCGTCGCGATGGACGAGGTGTACTGGCTGACCAGCAGCGCGGAGGGCAGCGCGCTGATCCACGAGATCCTGCACGACGGACGGAAGCACGGGGCCGGCTGTCTTCTGGCCGCCCACGACTCCGACGAGCTGGGCAAGGACGCGGGGCTCCTGGCGTACAAGGTGCTGGCCCGCACGAGCGACCAGGCCCGGGCCCGGAAGGGGCTGGCTTTCCTCGGGCTGGACCCGGACGACGAGGACCTGGTGCGGCTGGTCACCACCGGGCTCTCGCCGGTGGGCCAGCTTGGGCGCGAGGGCGAGATGCTGCTGCGCGACCCGCGGATGCAGGTGGGACGCATCAAAGTGCACGTGCCGCCGGTCCCGCGCATCGAGCGGGCGATCTACACCACCCCCGGGTCGGATCGCACCACCGGCCCGAAGGATTCCGGGTCCGCTTCCGCAGGAGGCCCCCGTGCGGAGTTCTGACTGGGACCGCCTGGGCCTGCTGGTCCTCACCGGACTCCTGGCCCTGGGCCTGTTCGTCCCGCCGATGTCGACCATCGCCTTCGTCGTCCGTCACCAGGTCCTCACGGCGGTCACGACGTGCCCCCGCGTACCGCCGCCGTCCTGGTACTCCGGCCGGCCGGAGGCATGCCGGTGATCAAGGCGAAGAGCACAAGCGTCGTCGACCGGGCCCTGCGTCGCCTTCCGGGGCGCGGCACGGTACTGAGGGCGGGATACATCTGCCTCCTGCTCGTCGTGTTCCTGGGCGTGAACGCCTCCGTCGCCCACGCCGCGACCGGCGGCGGCGAGTCCGCGGATCTCCTGTCTCCGCTGAACGTCCTGTCCTCCGAGGGTGTCCCGATCGAGGGATACGAGCTGTCCGCCAACGGCGGCTCTGTCGTCTCGCTGAAGTCGCAGGTTCTGGCGTTCGTGCTGAGCGGACTGTTCACCATCATCCGGGTGTTCGTCGGGCTCGCATGCTGGGCCGTCGAGTTCGCCTTCCGGTTCCCGCTGCTGCACATGCTGGCCGGGCCGGCGCAGAGAGTCTCGGACGCGTACGAGCACGCGGTCGTCGACTCCCTCGGCCTCAAGGGGCTGCTGCTGGGGTGGGCGTTCATCTTCGGGCTGGTCATGGTCGTTCGCGGCAAGATCGGCAGCGGTTTGGGGGAGATCGTGCTGACGCTGCTGATCGCCGCGTTCGCCGCCTCGGCCTTCGTGCGGCCCGACTACCTGCTGGCCGAGCAGGGGCCGTTGGCGGCGACGCAGGAAGGCGCGGCGGAGGTCGCGCAGCTGACCGTGAACTCCTACTCGTGGGGCGGGAAGGTCGCGAGCGCGAGTCCCTGTCCGGACATCGCGGGACAGGCCGAGGTGAACTGCTACGAGCGTGAGAGCAGCAGGCCGGTGTCGGCGGCGGACGTGGCGCGTCCGCTTCAGGAATCGGTGACCAACGCGCTCATCGTGAAGCCGTACATGCTGCTGCAGTGGGGCAGGACGCTCGACCCGGCGAAGCCGTCGGACCGTAAGGCGTACGCCGTCCATCTGCGCCTGGTCAGCGGCGGCTACCGGCCGGGGAGCGACAAGGACAGCCCGTGCAAGAAGATCAAGGGCCCGGCGAAGGAGTTCTGCGAGGACGCGAACGGCCGGGCGGTTCTGCCTCCGCTCACCGCGGGGAACTCGCTGCTGGACGCGGCCAGCCCGGTCCTGACCGAGGAGGACCAGCAGTTCGCGGCGGCGCTCACGGACATGGAAAGCGCTGGCCCGGTCGGGAAGGCGTGCGCCGAGTACGCGAGCAAGCCGACATGGTGGCGGGCAGGCGGCGCGGTGCTGCTGCTGGTCGCCGCCGTACTGATCTGCGCGCTGCTGCTGTCGTCCGCCACCGTGCTGCTGGGCGCCCAGGCCGCCGACGTCGCCGCGGCGGCAGTCGGTGTCGTCGCCTTCGTCGTCGGGATGCTGCCGGGCCCGAGCCGGCAGGCCGTGTGGAAGTGGATGTCGGTCTTCGCGATCAGCATGCTGTCGACGTTCGCGATCTGCATGTTCATCCCTCTCTTCGGTATCGCCGTCGACGCGGTGCTGACATCGGGCCCCGACCTGATGATCGAGAGGATCCTGCTCCTGGACGTCCTGTCCGTGGCCGGGCTCGCCTTCCACCGCCGTCTCCTGAGCGGCACCACCTCGTTCGGGAACCGCATGGCGATGCGCATGAGGTACGCGAAGATCGGCGGGACTCACCTGGCGGGGGACTCGTCGGAACTCGGAGCCGCGCTCGCGATGAACGTGGGTGGCCGCGGTGCGGGGCCGGGCGGGTTCCTGGGCCAGTCCGCCGGCGGTCACCACGCCCTGGGGCTGCGCCACCGTCTCGTGGGGAGCGTCATGGCGCTGGCGGACGGTGCTGGACAGCCCGTCGACGGTACCCGCCTCCTCGGCGAGGCGTCGGCCGAGGGCCGTCGCGGCCTGGCTCCGCTCATGCTGGGTCTCGCCGGCGGGCGGGCCGCCCTGCGAGGCGCGTACGGGGCCCTGATCGGGCGCCGCCCGCAGGAGGAGGACGAGTCCGTTCGGCTCCTGCGTCGGATCGCGAACGGAAGCGCGCCCGGAACGGCTGGTGCAGCGGATCGCGAAGACCCGCCCTCCCGGCGCGACGGCGGTGCCAACCGCATGGTCGTGAACACCCGGACCGGGGAGGTCCTGCACGACCCGTCGTCGGACCGTCCACTGCCCGGTCCTCGCCTCCACCGGCGCGCGATGCGGTTCCGCGGGTACCGGGTCGCCAGCCGGACCGCCCGCTTCGCGTACGGTGCGACCCTTGGCGCACCCCGGCACGTGCGTTCTGGAGTACGGCAAGGAACCGAGTTCACGCAGGACGCGCGCCGTCAGCTGCGGGTCGCGGCGCTCCAGGTGCGTGAGGACGCCGGCGAGTGGGCTTCGGTCGGTCGATCGGCTGTGGCGGGCGTCGATCACGTCTCGCAGCGGGCCGCTGCGACGTGGAAGGTCCATGACCCCGTAGGCACAGCACGTGCACAGCTGGGCAGTACGGCGACGGCGGCAGTCATCGCGACCGCGCCGGTGGCGTCTGCGTCCACGCTCCCGACGCGGGGCGAGACAACGGCGGAACGGCTGGAGGACCCCGCCGTCGACGCGCGCCGCCGGGTCTTCGACGCCCTGATGCGGGCACAGCGGACCAGCTGGGAGAAGGACCCGTCCTGGGGCGGTGAGGCTCCGTGAGGCACTGGCGAATCGGCTGTCTCGGCGTGGTGGTGCTGGTGTGCGTGGCGAGCTGCGTCGCACCGATGGTGTCGATGAACTCGGCGGCGATCAGCCTGAGCGGTTCTGGGGAGGTCATCGGAGCAGCTGCTCCCGGGATTCCGGAGCGGATGCTGTCCGCGTACGAGACGGCTGTGGCCGGGGTGAGGGACGTCGTCCCGGGCTGCCGGGGCATGCGGTGGCAGATCCTCGCCGGGATCGCCCGCATCGAGTCCGACCACGCGAACGGACACAGCATCAGCGCGGCGGGAGAGATCAGTCCGCGCATCCTGGGCCCGGTCCTGAACGGCTCGGGGGCAGGCGGGAACACGAGCGCCATCTTCGACACGGACGGTGGCCGGTGGGACGGCGATGTCGTGTTCGAGCGGGCGGTCGGCCCGTTCCAGTTCCTGCCGGCGACGTTCCGCAGGGTGGGGCGCGACGCCAACCACGACGGTGCCATCGACCCGCACAACGCGGACGACGCCGCGCTGGGAGCGGCCGTCTACCTGTGCGGGGACGGTCGGGACGTGGGCGACGAATCCCAGCTGGAGCAGGCCCTGTTCGCCTACAACAGGTCCCACGCCTACGTCGACGATGTCCTGAGCTGGATCCACCGGTACGACGAGGCTGCCACGGGCGGCGTAGAGCTCGGCCAGGTCACCGGGAACGCCCGTACGGTCCTGTCGGCGGCCCTCTCACAGAAGGGCACCCCGTACTCGTGGGGAGGCGGCGGGGCGTCCGGCCGCTCTCGCGGAGTGTGCTGCTCCCCCGGCGGTCAGGACGGGCGAACCGTCGTCGGCTTCGACTGCTCCGGCCTGACCCTGTACGCGTTCGCGCAGGCCGGGATACGGCTGCCGCGGACGGCCGCCGCCCAGGCCGACGTCGGGACCCGTATCCCCGCGTCGGCCGGGATCGGTGCTCTCCGGCCGGGTGACCTCGTGTTCTACGGCTACATCCCCACGCAGAACTCCACGATCCACCACGTCGGGATCTACCTCGGTGGCGGCCAGATGGTCAACGCCCCCCGTCCCGGCACAACCGTCCGCGTCGACCCGGTCAGCTCCATGGCCGATTACGCGGGAGGAGCCCGAATCCTATGACGACCTACCGTCGTACGCGCCCGCCCATCCGAGGCCGCACGCTGCTCGGCGCGGCCGCTTCGCTCGCGGCCGCCGGCTGCGCCCTGGTCCTGTTCGCCGCCTCCGATCAGGAGCGGGCCCACGGTGGGACAGGCCTCGCGTTCCCCTCGGCCTCACCGGCGCTCGGCGGGGCCGGGAGCCCAAGCCGCCGGACCGCCGCCCCGTCGCGGGCGCCGGTCACCGAAAGCGCATCTGCCGCAGACAGCGAAGACGCTCCCCGTGCGGCCCCGCATCCGAACCCGACGTCGAGTGAGGCAGGGCTGCCGGAGCCGGGCGCGGGGCCCGGCGCCGACCGGCTGGTACAGGCGGCCCTGGACAACGCGACGCCCGACGACCTGAATCCCACCGACGAGGAGCAACTCCTCTCCCTAGGGCGGTTGGTGTGGCTGGCGGAGGTCACCGGGACCGGCCGCTCCAGGTGGCCTTCCTACTTCTCCCCCCAAACGGTGCCACCGGCGTACTCCCGGGTCCGGATCCAGGCGGTGACCGCCCGGCGCGGTACCGGCGCCCGGTCCGCTGCGGTGGTGCACCTCGTGTGGGCGGGCGCCGATCCCGCAGGGACCTTCGTCGAGGACCGCACCGCCACCTTGCACTTCACTCACCAAGGAGAGACAGAGACATGGACGCCCGTACGGTGATGGCCGCTTCAGCCCCCGGGGCGGCCTGGTCCGCCCTGACCGCTCTCGGCTCTTTGGCCTGGTCGTGGTCGCAGTGGCTCTACGCGTACGCGTGGCTGCTGGGACTGATCGGCGGGATTCTGTGGAGCGCGTGGAGCGTGGTGGAACGCCGCCTCTCGGCGCTGGCTCTGGGGCGGCGTACGTGCGTTGAGCTGATTCCTTCCCGCCAGTTCGAGACCACGGCGGAGGAGATCACGCGGTTCGGGGCGCAGCTGATCCGTGCGGCGGGGGCGGGCCCGTGGTGGACGCCGCGTGCCGCACGTGCGGTGCGGGTTCGGCTGCGGGCCGACGGCGGGAAGCCGCTCGCCTACGTGGTCGAGGGCCCGTCGTCCGCGCGGCACCTGCTTCTGCAGACCCCGTACGCCCGGGTCCGTACGGAGCCGGTCCGGCCGGGGAAGAGGCGCAAGGAGCCCAAGCACACGGTGCGGGCGGTCTTCGCGTTGCACGGTGCTCCGGCTTCCCGCCTGCGGGATGTCCCGCTGGAGCCCGACCCCTTGCAGCCGCTGATCGACGCGGTCGCGGACCTGCGGGTGGACATGGGCGATCTGGCGGAGGTCTGTCTGGACTTGTCGCCGGCGTCGAAGTGGCCGCTGCGGGCGAGGCGGTGGCAGGTCGTCGATCGCGCCCGTGAGCACGCCCGCCGTGAGTCGAGGAGGGAAGCGCGGTGGATGACGCAGGACGCGGCGACGATGGAGGACGCGCTGGCCTGGCAGCTCACGAAGCTGACCACGCCCCGGGAGCAGCGTGGGGGACGGGAGCGCAGTCTGCTGATGGCGCCCCGGCCGCCGCGCCTGGACCGGGACAAGATGCTGGGCAAGCTCGCCGAGGAGGCGGGGCTCGTGCGGGTACAGCTGCTGGTCCGGTGTTCGTCGGACGTGGTGGGCCGTGCGGAGCGGCGGCTGCGGCACATCGGGGCGGCGCTCGACGTGTACGCGGCACGGAGCAGGCTCTCGTCGGTGGGGTGGTCGTTGGGACCGGTCCGGATCGGGCCGGACCGGTGGCCGTGGCGGGAGCGGTTCGACGAGCGGTGGGCGACGGGCCGGATCTGCCCGGGGCGTAATTCGTGGGCGCGGGTGGAGGAGTTGGCCGGGTTCTTGAAGCCGCCGACCCTGCATGCTCGGCTGCCGCTGATGGTCGCGGACATCCCGACGTTCGAACTGGGCAAGGACCTGGTGCCGCAGGGCTGGCACCGGGGTCCGGACGGGCGGGAGCGCCTGGTCGCTACGCGGGAGGCCGACACCCTCTTCGAGGTGCAGGTCGGCAAAGCCGGGTGGGGCAAGACGATGCGGGCGCTCTGCCAGGCGGTTGCGAGGGCCCACAACGGCCGTGGTCTGGTGTTTATCGATCCGCACAGCGATTCGTGGGCGACGGCCGCACCGTACCTCGCGCACCCACGCATCATGCGCAGGACGTTCGTGTACGACCTGACCGTCCGGGGCGACCAGGATCTGCTGGCGTGCTGGAACCCGCTGAGCATGACGGGTGGGCGGGCCGCCCACGAGGTCGCGGCCGCGGTGATCGACGCCTTCGCCACCAGCCTCGGGTGGGAGAGCGCGAACGCGCCTCGCGCCATCACGATCCTGACGAAGGCCGTGGAGGCACTCGTCGCGGTGAACGAGCTGGCCGTCGCGCACGAGGCCGCGCACTGCCAGGCCACCGTGTTCCAGATCAGGCCGCTGCTCTCCGACCCGTCCTTCCGCGACCTGGTCGTCAGCCGGCTGGACGCGGGAGCGGCGGCCTGGTGGAAGACGTCGTTCGTGGAGATCCCGAAGGACGCACTGCCGACGGTGCTGAACCCACTGGATCGGCTCACGGCCTCCCCCGTCATCAGGGCTTTCCTGGGGCAGCCGGTCGGGAGCTACGACATCCGGCGGGCGATGGACGAGTCCGCGGTGGTGTGGGTCTGTCCGGCGGGAACGGGCCCGACGGACCGGCTGCTGGTGTCGCTGCTGGTTCGGGATCTGCTGCGCGCGGGACTCTCACGCCGGGACCTGCCCGAGCGGCAGCGGGCGTCGTTCCGCGCGTATCTCGATGAGCTGATCTCTCTGGACGGTGCCGCGTCGACGTCCCTGGCGGAGATCACCGAGCAGTTGAGGAAGTTCGGGGTGCGGATGCACGGCATGACGCAGCTCCTGCACCGGATCAGCGGAAACGTGCGTACGGCGCTGTTGCAGAACGCTTCGTGCTTGTCGACAACCGCCGGCTCCGTCGAGGCGGTGCGCCACATCACCAACGAGTGGGGCGAACAGGTCAGCCCCCTCGATGCCGCCGAACTCGACCGCTACCACCACTGGGCGTCCTTCACGGTGAACGGCGGGCGCGTCGGTCCGCTGCTGATCCGGGGGCCCGAGCTGGCCGAGGTCTTCGGCTCGCTCGAAAAGCGCGACAAGGTCCGTGCGCTGCGACGGGCCGCACACAAGAACTCCGGTGCGAGGCCGCTGGCCGAACTCACCGGGGCCGCAGCCGGACACGACGCCGTCGTCGCGTCCTTCCTCACCGCCCGACCCCGGCATCTGAGCGCACCCGGGACACATCCGACCGCCACGGGGCCGGAGTCGACCAGTCAGGAGCAATACCGATGAGCACCACCGTCCCGAGCGCCAAAGCGCTGGAGTTCTCCGTCCAGGACACCCCCGCTCACCGGGCCATGGCGTTGCTGGCCCAGCACCGGGTCATCTCCACCCCGCTGCTGCACCAGCTGCTCTGGCCGCACGGTGCGCGGCAGGCTACCTCCCGCCTCATGACCACCTTGCGCGGCGAGAAGTTGGTTTCGTTCGCGACCCTGCCCCGGACCCGTGGGCAGCGGTTGTGGTTCCTCACGCTGCGCGGCGCCCAGGTGGCGACGCTGTGGCCGGAGCTCCGCGAGCGGTCCGTCGTGCCGCCGGCCAACGCGACCGAGGCTTCGCTGCGCGCCGCGCACACGCTGGCCGGCGTCCGTGCGCACCTCGCTTTCCTCGCCGACGCGCGCCGTCGCGGAGACGACTACGGGCCGTTGGACTGGGTGCCGGAAGTCGGTCACCGCCTGCCGGACACCGGCGGGGAGGAGCAGCTGGTCGCGGACGCGATGATGCACTACACCGTCAATTCGCCCCGGCGCCTGCAGTACCGGGCGTTCGTCGAGATCGACCGGGCGACGATGAGTTCGGAGCGTCTGGCGCGCAAGCTGATCTCGTACGCCCGCTTCCACGACTACTCCCCGCAGCCTGCGGGGCGCCGGGGACTGATCGCGCAGCAGGGGCAGATGTTCGCCTGGCAGCGGTTCTATCCGGTCTACCCGCGGGTTCTGTTCGTGCTGACCGGCGCGTCGCCGCGCACCCTCCAGCAGCGTACGGAGGACCTGCGGGCGATGGCGGCCGGGCATCATCTGGTCGCTCAGCTCGCCGCGAGGGTCGCACTGGGCGCGGCGGTGCTGGAGGAGATCGAAGAGCACGGGCCGTCGGCTCCGGTGTGGACGCCGTTGTCCGGGCCGGCGGAGCGTCGCGCGTGGACGGAGCTGTAGCCGTGCCGAGTCAGCAGCGGTTCGGGGGGACCATCCGGCGGGGGCCGATGGCGGCCGACGTGTTCCAGGCCCGCTTCACGCAGATCCACAACGCGCTCTTCCGTGACCGGCGTCTGTCGTTCAAGGCGAAGGGCGTCTTCGGGCTGATCAGTACGCACCGCGACGGGTTCGGGGTGGGCAGGGAGGCGATCGCCAGCTTCTCGACCGACGGGGTGTCGGCGGTGAGTTCGGCTCTGCGGGAGCTCGTCGCGCTGGGGTACCTCCAGCGCGACCGGGTCAGGAACGCCGCCGGGCAGCTCGGTGACGCCGTCTACTTCATCACGGACATGCCCGACGGGTTGGTGCTGTCCTTCGACTCCGGCTGGGACCCTGAGGACCGCCAAGGCGGAGCGGAGCAGAACCGCAGGTCAGGACCAGGATGCGAAAACCTCGCCCAGGCCACGGAGAGTGACGTGGGCAGGTCGGAGCCTAGGTGCGGTTTTCCAGCGCAGGGGAATCCAGCGGAGGGAAATCGCTCGCATAAGAAGACCACTACCTCTAAGAAGACCACCGGGAAGAACACCGAGGCGGCTGTGCCGCGTAGCGGCTGGGACGTCCGAAGGACTTCAACCTCAGGTAGTAGCGCGCGAGCGGGCGAAGGCGGCTTCGCCGCGTCGGAAGGACTTTCCGCGACTCCGGGAGCTGGTGGCGCGCGCGATTCGGGCCCGGAACAGCGCAACGGCCCTGAGGGGCAGCGCCAAGGGGGCCGGGCACGGCACACCGCGGCCGAACTCGCTACGGTGCGTGCGGTGCGCCGCTTCTATCCGCAGGAGCTGGCTCAGGCGCTTCCCGAACTCCCGCGGGTGTCCGAGGCGATCCTGGCGGCCATGCGGACCGACGGGCGCAGCGTCGAGCAGCTCGGCGAGAGGATCGCCTACCGGTGGGTGCATCACGGGTTCGCGGCGAAGTATGCCGCCGGGGAGCTGCGGAAGCCGGTTGGGGTCGCCATCGCCTTGGTGCGTCCGTTGCGGCGGGGAGATCGGTTCGCCTGCGCTGATGCGCGGTGCGAGAGCGGGCGCGACGTCATGACGGGCGAGGAGTGCAGGCTCTGTGCGGTGCGTCTCGCTGACTGGAAGTCCGAGCGCAGGGCCGGGGGCGGGCGACAGTCGGCCCCCGGCCGAGGGTCGGCCAGCGGGCGGCGTGCCAGGGACGACGGATTTTCGGGGAGCGGCCGTCTCCAGGACTGCGCGGAGCCGTCGTGCCGCCAGCCGATCCTGCGTGGAGGTGGGCGGCTGTGTCCTGGCTGCGAGCAAGATGCGCGTGAGGCGGAGGAGGCCGCGCAGGCGCTCCTCGCGGGGTGGGGAGTCGCGGATGGCGGGCGGCGGCCCGGAGGGGTAGCGGGCGGTGGCCTGTGACCGCCCGGGGGCGGAGCGGTGAGCCCGACGGTTCGTCAAAAACCGGTCACGCGGTTCACATAGAGCGGAACTCGTCGGGCGCACGGCCTGTTTGCTCGACGGGTAGGGCCTCTCCGTGAAGCGGCCCCGCCTTTTTCGCTGCTCGTGGCACCTGCAACTGACGAGCCCAGGAAGTCCAGTTGCGACGGTTTGGGTAATCTAGCGGCATTTCAACACCCTTTACCGGCTGGGTTGTTGGCGAAGGTTTGCGTAAGGTACGAATCTGACCGCCGGGTTCGTTTTCGCGGGTCGCGAGTTCCTCGCGCGCCCTGCGCAGGTCAGACCATCTCTAGGCATATGCACAGGAGAAACAGTGGCATCGCGATCACGGTCATACCGGAAAGACGTTCGCACCCGGAACCTCTCCGGAGGCGTCTGGGCACTTCTGGCGGCATCCACCGCAGTCACTCTGAGCGCCTGCTCGTCCGGCCCGGCACCGGACGGCGCGAAGCCTCTCTCGGATCCTCCGGCCTCCAGCGCGACCGCTGAACCGTCGCTGCCCGCTGATCCCGCGGAGACGGCGGGCACGCAGGCCGTCCGTACGTACACCGCGTACTGGGAGCAGATGGAGCGCGGATACGCGAAGGGCAGCTCCAAGGGCACCCGGCTGACGGACTACGCCGCTGGCGCCGCGCTCGTCAACGCCGATCACGACATCGCGAACCTGGCGGGGACGGGGCAGATCCTTGTCGGAGAGGTCACCGTCGACAGCCCGACGGTGACCTCGGCGGACCTCTCGGGCAAGATCCCGAACGTCAAGCTGACCAGCTGCCTCGACGTCTCGTCGTGGAAGGCCGTTGACCGGAAGACCGGCAAGGAAGTGACCCTCCCGGCAGACCGGCTGACGAAGTACATCGTCCTGTCCGTCGTGGAGAAGTGGCCGGAGGGGTGGCGCGTCATCAAGGACGAACCGCAGGAGAAGGCGTGCTGACCTGGAGCCGCGCCGCTGCGGCCTCCGGCGTCCTCTCCCTCGCTCTCACCGGTGCGGCCCACGCTGCCGGCAGCGGGCGCGGCGGCGTCGAGAACTGCCACAGCCAGTGGATCTGCGTCGAGGCCGAGACGCCCGGCAGCTCCGGCGGCTCCGGCGGCTCCGGCGGCTCCGGCGGCTCGGGCCAACAGCCGAGCTCGACCGTGCCGTCTGGCGAGCAGGGCGGCACGCTCCCAGGGGAGGACTGCTCGCCGCGCAGGCTCGATCCGCAGCCCCCCGCCGGCAGCGAGCTGTGGCAGGGGCACGACCCCGGAGACGGAGCCGTCTACGTAGCTCCGTGCGCGGAGTCCGGCGTCGGCACCGCCAACGACACCACCATCGGACACGCCTTCTGGGCCCAGGACGAGCCGACGGCGGTGGACCCGGCTGTCGTCGCCCGGCAGGCCGTCGACAAGATGCTGCTGCGCGGACCGGACATCGGCATCACGCCGAAGCCCGGCAGCACAGGGGTCATCGGCATGCCGGTCTACCTGTGGACGCACGCCGGGCCCGAGACATACGGGCCGAACACGGCGAGCGCCTCGGTCGGGGCCGTGACCGTGACCGCCACGGCGAAGGTCACCACGATCGTCTGGTCGATGGGCGACGGGCAGAACGTCGAGTGCACAGGCCCGGGAACCCCCTACCGCGCGTCGTACGGCGCCCGGCCGTCGCCGGACTGCGGCTACCGGTACACCCGCCCCTCATCCTCCGACCCATCGGGGAAGTACCACGTCACCGCGACGTCCACGTGGACGATCGACTGGGCCGGCGGCGGCGCGACCGGCCGCCTGACCGAACTGCGCGACAGCGCCGTCGACATCACCGTGGCCGAGGTCCAGGTCGTCAACTGACCTGCCGGTCCACCCCTTTTCCGGCATCCATGAGCACCTGCGTGTCCCAGGAGGCAGCAGTCGTGAGTAAGAGCACCCCCATCCCCACGGCCGACCGGACCTTCACGGTCCCCGGCCCGAACGGGGCCGCCGCACCGGTGGCAGCCCCACGGATGGTCAAACAGCGCCGGCGCAGACCGGGGCTCATCGCCCTGTCCGTCGCGCTGATCGCGGCGGGCGGGCTGTCCGGCGCCGTCCTGTACTCCGCGTCGGGACAGCGCACCGCAGTCCTGGTCGTGACACGGGACGTACCCGCCGGCGCGATGCTCTCGAAGGCGGACCTGGGTGAGGTGTCCGTCGCGCTCGACCCGGCAGTCAAGTCCGTGGCGTCCTCGAGGTCGCGCAGCATCGTCGGGCAACGGGCCGCCACCGATCTCCGGGCCGGATCGCTGCTTGCACCGTCCCAAGTCACGGACAAGTCCCTCGTGGGGCCCGGCCAACAGGTCGTCGGAGTGAGCGTGAAGCCTTCCCAGCTGCCCGCCACCCGCCTCTCGCCGGGGCAGCAGGTACTGATCGTGAGCACCCCGGACGCTGATCAGACTGCGACACAGCAGGAGACCGGCCTCGAACGGACACCGAAAACGCTCGCCGCGTCCGTGGTGACCGTGGGCGCTCCGGCGGCGGGTACCGGCAACGTCGTCGTCGACGTCGCGGTCCCCGTGAAGGACGGGCCGGGCCTCGCCGCCCAGGCCGCCACCGGGAACGTCGCCGTGATCGTCGCCGCCCGGGACGGCCGCTGATGGCCGTCATCGCTCTGGCCGGGGGACTCGGCGCCCCCGGAGTCACCACCACGGCCATGGCCCTGCTGCTCTCGTGGCCGTTGCGGACGGGGCACCGGCTGATTCTCGCCGAGTGCGACCCGGACGGCGGCGCGATCCTGCCCGGCGCTCTGCAAGGGACGCTCGGCAACACCCATGGGCTGCGCAACCTCGCCCTCGCCGGGCGCCAAAACCAGCTCGCCGAGGCGTTCTGGCGCCAGCTGGTCGACGTCACCGACACCGGCAGCCGGGACCGCCTGGTCCTGCCAGGCCTGTACGACCCTGCTCATGCCTCCTCGATGGGACCGGTCTGGGAGCAGCTGGCCCGGATGCTCGCCGGGGTGGAGGAGCATCACCACGACGTCCTCGTCGACCTGGGCCGGCGGGGGGCGTTCGGGCCGTCCGGCGTCCTGGCGCAGCGCGCGGACATGGTGCTGGTGGTGGCCCGCAACACCCTTCGAGGTCTCCAGAGTGCGGAGGTGCGGCTGACCGCTCTGCGCGAGCAGGTCGGAAGCACCCCGGAACTCGGTCTGCTGCTGGTGGACCGGGGTCCGTACAGCCGGGAAGAGGTGCAAAAGCACCTGGGCGCCGACGTCGTGGCCGTGATGCCGTGGCGCCCGGAGGAAGCCGAAGTGCTGTCGGACGGCGCGCGTCAGCCGCGGAAGTTCGAGTCCAGCGCGCTCATGCGCAGCGCGCGGTCGTCGGCGGAGCGCTTGGTGCAGGTCCTCGCGGCCCGCACGGCCCGGCTGGGCTCTCCCGGCCTCGACGGACGGGTGGTGCTCGATGCGCGCTGAGCCGATCTTCCACAATCCGGCGCCCTTCGCCGGGCGGATCGGTACCCCGGCGCAGCCGGCCGAGGTACCGCCCCCCGCCGAGGGGCAGCGGGTCCGCGCGGCCGCGGCCGAGGTGGGGCCGCCGCGGGTCGTCATCGACTACGCGGCGGTCCGGCTGATCAAGAAGGAGGTCGGGGAGCGGCTCACCGCGCTGCTGCGGTCGGACCCTGGCATGTCCGAGGCGGCGCGGGAGCAGCGTGGGCGTGCTCTGATCAACGAGCAGGTGGCGATCTGGTCGGACGCCGAGGCGGTCCACCGTGGGGTGGCCACGACGCCGGCCGAGGACGCGGCGGTCGCCCAGGCTGTTTTCGATCTCCAGTTCCGGGCTGGCCGCCTACAAGCTCACCTCGACAACGACCGGGTGGAGAACATCCTGATCAACGGGTACCGCGAGGTGTGGCTCGACTTCACCGACGGGCGTCGTGTCCAGGTCGCCCCGGTCGCGGACTCCGACGAAGAGCTGCGCGAGCTGCTGCGGGACCTGGCCCGGCGTACGACGGGCCAGAGCGAGCGGAGTCTGTCCACGGCGGACCCGTTCCTCGCGCTCCGGCTGGCCGACGGCTCCCGCCTCCAGGCCATCATCGACGTCACGCCCGGCACCTACGTCGCGATCCGCCGGCACGGCATGCGGCACGCCAACCTGGACGACCTGGTGCGCTTCGGGATGCTCGACACGACGCTGGAACAGTTCCTGCGCGCGTGCGTACGGGCCGAGAAGAACATCATGATCGTCGGCGGGCAGGCGGCGGGCAAGACGACGCTGCTGCGCGCGCTCCTCAAGGAGATCGACCCGGACGAGCGGTTCGCGACGCTGGAGACCGAGTTCGAGCTTTTCGCCCACGAGAACGGCTTCCACCGCCAGGTCGTGCCGATGGAGGCGCGGCAGTCCAACGGCGAGCGGGTCGACGGACACAGCGCGGGCGAGATCTCGCTGATGGACCTGATGTACCGGGCGCTGCGCATGTCGCTGGCCAGAATCGTGGTGGGCGAGGTCCGGGGCCCGGAGATCGTGGCGATGCTCCAAGCCATGACAAACGGTCAGGGCGGCAACCTCTGCACGCTCCACGCCATCCATCCCAGTGTCGTCTTCGACCGGATCGCCGAGCTGTACCTGCTGGCCCAGGCGAACATGTCTGAACAGCTGGCCTACCGGCAGGCCGCGAACGGCCTGCACTTCATCGTCTTCGTGAGCTCCGTCGACGAGACGAAGATCGCCGGGCACCGTCACCGGTTCCTGAGCCACGTCGTGGAGGTGACGGGCATCGGTGAGGGCGGGCGGCCGGACACGAACACCATCTTCGGGCCCCGTCCGGACTGGAACGAGCCGCGCGCGGTTCCGCTGATGTTCCCGAGGTGCATCAACGACCTGCGGCGGGTCGGGTTCGACGCCGACCTTCTGAACGCACCGCAGGGCACGTGGCCCGGAGCGCTGCCGCTCAAGATCAGGGAGGTGTCGTGATGGACGCACTGCTGCCGTGGGTTCTGTGCGGGCTCGCGCTGTCCGGCGGGCTGGTCGGCGTGGTCGCCGGGGTCGTCGGCACGACCTTGCCGAAGGGCTCGCCCTTCGGCGCGCGGGTCCGGGCGCGCACCGGGTACGCCAGCCGGGACGCCCGTGCTCGCCGCCGCAACCGGCTGATCGCTGGTGGGGTGGCCGGTGCGCTGCTGTGGCTGGTCACCGGCGTTTTCGTGCTGGGTGTTCTTGTCCTGGTCGCCACGGTGGGCGTGCCGTGGCTGCTGGCCCCGACGAAGGGTGCGGCCGGACGGATCGGGAAGCTGGAAGCGCTCGGGGACTGGACGCAGCGCCTGAGCAACGTCCTGCGGCTCGGCCGCGGGCTCGACGAGGCGCTGAAGGTATCCCGCAAGGGCGTTCCGGACGCGATCCAGCACGAAGTCGGCGACCTGGTGGACCGGCTCCAGGTGGGATGGCGGCCGACCGAGGCGCTCCGGTCGTTCGGTGACGCCCTCGATGACGTGACGGCCGACAAAGTCGTCGCGGCGCTGATCCTCTCGGCTTCCGACCGGGGTCCCGGCCTCGCTCAGGCGCTGGACGATCTCGCGGAGTCCGTGCACGAGGAGGTCGCGAAGCGGCGATCCATCGAGGCCGACCGGGCCAAGCCCCGCACCACCGTGCGGTGGATGACCGTCATCACCCTCGGTGTCGTGGGCGTCGGCATGCTTGTCCCCAGCTACTCGGCTCCCTACGGCACACTGCTCGGCCAGCTGGTGCTGGCGCTGCTGGTGGCCGGGTTCGTCGCGGTCCTGGCCTGGATGCGGTCGCTGGCCGACCACAAGCCAGTTCCCCGGTTCCTCGTCGCCGACCCGCGCAGCCGAGTCGCCGTCGGCCCGCCGTCCGGTGACGGCCCAGTACTTGAGGAGACCCTGTGATTTCCGTCGGAGCGGTTCTGGCCGGCAGCACCACCGGTGCGGGCGCAGCCCTGCTCATCAGGGAGCTGGTCCGTCCCGCGCCGGCGCTGGGGCCCGCCCTGCAACGGCTGAACCGGCCGGTGGTGCCTCCCCCCGAGGCCGTGGGCGCCGACCGTGACGAGCGGTGGGGCGCCTGGCTCGTGGACCATCTCGGACGGCTTCCGGGCGTACGGATTCCCCGCCGGGACCTGTCGCTCGTCGGCCAGACACCGGGGAAGTTCATGCTGACGAAGGTCGCCCTCGGCGCGGCCGGACTGCTCTTTCCCCCGCTGTCCACGATCCCGTTCCTGCTGCTGGGGATGGCGTTCTACCTGCCGGTCGGCGCAGGCCTGGTGTTCGGCGCGGCCCTGTGGTTCGCACCGGACCTCGCCCTGCGCGACCAGGCGCGCCGGGCCAGGGAAGAGTTCGCCCACGCCATGGCCGCGTACCTCGACCTGGTGGCCCTGCGCCGTGCGGGCAACACCAGCGCGGAGCAGGCGATGGAGCAGGCCGCCCAGGTGGGACAGGGGTGGGCCTTCGTACGGATCCAGGAGGCCCTGGCCCGCTCGCGGGTCGACAAGGTGCCCCACTGGGAATCGCTGGACCGGCTGACCGCCGAGCTCGACCTACCGGTGCTGGAGGATCTCGCGGCGATCATGCGTCAGTCCAGCGATGACGGGGCGTCCGTCTACGCAACCCTCAGGTCGCGGTCGAGGAACCTGCGCGCCGAGCTGCTGTCCGGGCAGGCCGCCGAGGCCAACGCCGACAGCGAGAAAATGACCGCGCCCGGGGCCTTCCTCGCCGTGCTGGTCATGCTCCTCATCGCTTTTCCTGCGGTGATCCGCATTCTGAACAGCTGACACCGAACCCGAACCCGAATACGCACGAGGGAGACATCGTCATGCGCAAGCTCGCCGTCACTCTGTCCGCCGCCCGTCAGTGGCTCCGGGCACGGACCGATCAGAGCGGGTCCCCGGACCGGGGGGACATCTCGATCACGACCGTCATCATCTGGGTCGCCGCAGTCGCCGGGGCCCTGGTCATCGCGGGCACCATCGCCGTGGTCGTCACGAAGTACAACGGCCTTCTCGCAGGCATCTGACGCCGTGAGAGCAACGCCAGGAACAAAGCAGGTCCACCGGCGAGTGCGGGGCCTGCGCGAGCGGACCGCGGACGACCGGGGAGACTCGTCCGTCCAGATGGCCATCGTCTTCCCGTTCATCATCGTCCTCACGATCGCGGCGGTACAGGTCGGAATGCAGTACTACGCCCGCAGCGTCGCGCTGACCGCTGCCCGCGAGGGCGTCTCCGCTGGCCGCGTCTACCAGGCATCGGTCGGGGAGGGAGCGGCCCGGGCCCGCGAGACGCTGGACCGGATCGCCGGGGACAGTCTGAGCGCGACCGGCGTCAGCACGAGCGGGAGCACCGCCGAGACGATGAAGGTGACCGTGACGGGGCGGGCCGTGTCCCTGCTGCCCGGTGTGCCGGGGAAGCTGATCTCGCAGTCAGCGACCGGCCCGCGCGAGCGGTGGACATCACCGTGATCGCCTCAGTGGGGCGCAGGGCGCGAATTCGCGCCGGACGGCCGCTGGACGACCGGGGCAGCGAGGCGATCCAGGCCGCGATCATCACTCCGCTCCTCATCATGTTCGTGTGCATGGCGGTCGCCGCCGGCCGCTTGGTGACCTCGGGCAGCAAGGTCGACGCCGCCGCGGAGGACGCAGCCCGGGCCGCGTCCATCGAGCGGACCTACGGGGCTGCCACCGCCGCCGCGTCGGCCGCCGCCGCCCGCTCGTTGGACGACCAGGGCATCGCCTGCACGTCGACGCGGGTCTCCGTCGACGCCGCCGGGCTGAACCTCCCCGTGGGTCAAGTCGGGTACGCGACCGTCACCGTCGAGTGCACTGTCGCGTTCTCGGATCTGCTGCTGCCCGGCGCTCCCGGCGCGAAGACGCTGCGCGGGAGCTTCTCCTCCGTCATCGACGCCTACCGCTCCAGGGAGGGCTGACGTGCACAGGTTCAACGAGCCACGGCACCAGGACCGGGGCGGCATCGCCATTTTCGTCGCGGTGTGCGTCGTCGCGCTGCTCGCGATCACCGGCCTCGTCCTGGACGGTGGCGGGAAGCTCCGCGCCACCGAGCGGGCCGACGCGGTCGCCTTCGAGGCCGCGCGAGCCGGCGGACAGGCCATCGACCCCACCGCCGCCGTCACCGGCGAGGCAATCCGGGTGGACCAGCAGAGCGCGGCCGCCGCCGCGTACGCCTACCTGAGCCGGGCCGGAGTCAGTGGGAAGGTCAGCTTCTCCGGCGACAGTTCCCGGCTCACGGTCACGGTCACCGACACCTACGAGACCCGTTTCCTGCCCGTGGTCGGCATCGGTTCCATGCCGGTGTCCGGGCACGGGACCGCCACCTTGCTGCACCAGGCCGGATAGACCGTACAGAGAGGCGTAGTCCATGCCCGATCACTCCCCCACCGGCGTTGTCCGGCCGCCCGTTCGGACGGGCCGCCGGGGCGCGGGCCCCGCAGCGGTACTGCGGGCCCTGGTCAGCCTCGTGGTGCTGATCGCCCTGCTGGCCGGGCTCCCGGCTCTCCTGTGGTGGGGAACGGCCGTGGTCGCTCCGGCCGGGATCAACGCCCTGGGCAGTCTGCTGTCGACACAGGACTCCGGTCAGGTGTTCCTGCTGCTCCTCGCCGTCGCGGGGTGGGCCGGGTGGGCCCTGTTCGCTCTGTCCGTACTGGTGGAAATCCCTGCGCAGCTACGAGGCCGCGCCGCGCCGCGGCTTCGTCTGGCGGTGGGGCAGCGGATGGCCGCGGCCTTGGTCGGCGCGGTCCTGGTGGCTCTACCGGCCGGAACGGCGCTGGCGGCTTCAGCGTCACCCGCCACAGCAGCCCCCGCATCTGCATCCGCTCTCTCCGTGTCCACGCCCAGGGCCTCCACCATCAGCACCGCGCACGGCGCGGACCAGGAGGGCGGCCACGCCGCTCACCTCACGCACACCGTCGTCTCGGCCAGGCCGGCCGAGAGCCTGTGGTCGATCGCGGAACAGCAGCTCGGGGACGGCAACCGGTGGGAGGAGATCGCGTCGCTGAACGCGGGCCGGGTCATGGCCGACGGCCAGGTCTTCCGTGCCGACGGCCCCATTCAGCCCGGTTGGGTCCTGCGCCTGCCCGACACCGCCCGTACCGCCGACGCCGCCAGCAGCGCGCCGCCCGTCGCGCAGAGCGCTGAGGGCGGAGGTATGGCGGCGCAGGGCGCCCCCGGCCGGTCTCCCCGTACGTACACCGTGGAAGAGGGCGACAGCCTCTCGAAGATCGCGACGGAGGAACTCGACGACGAGTCACGGTGGGTGACCATCTTCGAGCTGAACCGCGACCAGGAGCAGCCCGGCGGGGGACGGTTCACCGATCCTGACCGTATCTACCCCGGCCAGCACCTCACCCTGCCTGCGGCCGCTGCCCCTTCGGACGCCACCCCGGAGCAAGCCGCCGGAGACGGTTCCGGCACCTCCAACGAGCGGACGTCCGACACCGCACCGCACAAGGAGGAGTCCCCCGAGGGGGCGTCCCCGCGCTCCGTTGCGCCCAGCTCCGCGCCGGACGCCTCGTCACCTCGCGCCCCGCGGGCGGAGTCCCCCGCGACGTCCGGCACGCCGTCCGTGAGCGCGCCGCCTTCCGCGACCGCCTCACAGCCCTCGGTCCCACCGCAGGCGCGGACCTTCGCCACCGCAGCGCAGCCCGACGGCGGAACCGGCAGTACAGCGCGGCAGGCCGCACTGGTCGGCGGGATCGGGGCTCTGCTGGCCGCCTCACTGGCCGGAGCTCTCGGGGTCAAGCGCGTCCTGCAGCAGCGTCGCCGACGGGCAGGCGAGACCATCACGATCGACGCCGATCCGACGCTGCTGGAACAGGTCCTGAACTCCGGCGGGGAACCCGCGACCGCCGCGCTGCTGGACACCGCGCTCCGTACCCTGGCCAGCACGGCGGGCTCCGACGGACTTCCCCCGATCCGGGGAGCTCGGATCTCCAGCCGTACGGTGCATCTGCTGCCCGACGACAAGAACGCGCCCGCCCCGGCTCCGTTCACCAGCGTCCCCGGCAGCCCAGGCGTCTGGGTCCTGGATCCGGCGGCGGTCCTGCTGGACGGCGACACGGCCCGTCAGGTAGCCGCCCCCTACCCGGGCCTGGTCACCCTGGGCGCGACCGAGGCAGGTGACCTGATCCTCGCCGACCTGATGAACACCGTCCTGCTGCTGGACGGCGACCCGGCCGACGTCCTCGCGATCGCCCGGGCCATGGCGCTGGAGGCGGGCACGAGCAACTGGACCGATCACACCGAGATCATCACCGTCGGACTCGGCAGCCGGCTCGCGACGCTTCTGCCCAAGGGCAGGGTGCAATGCATGCCCACGGTGCAGTCCGTCGTCGCCGACCTCGGCGCACTCCTGGTCGAAGTGCATCAGGACACCGCCCCCCGCCCGCTGCCCTGGTTCCTGATCTGCGCCGGAGACGTGGCCGACGAGCAGGTCTGGCAGCTCGCCGACGCGGTCTCGGCAGCCCGGACGCTGCCGGTCGCCGTGGTTCTTCCTGCCGGGCCGGCCGCCCGCCAGGCCTTCCCCGAGGCCGATGTCGTCACCGTCGCGCCGGACACCCCCGTGTCAGTGCCTCAGCTGACCGAGGGCATGATCCGGCTCCAAAGACTGGAGGAGGAGCAGTACCGGCAGTTCATCCACGCGCTCGAAGTAGCCGACGAACCCGCTCGTCCGGCGGTGGCCGGGTGGCAGCTCTCCGAAGACCACGCGCACGCGGCGACGGCTCCTCGCGCGGTGTACGTCGGCGAAGGCGGAGAGGACCCGGGCAACCCCTTTCCCGCGCTCCTCGCGTTCACCTCCGCTGCCCAGGAAGACAGTGGCCCGGGCGGCGTCCCTGGCGGCGCACGGACGCCGGAGCGGGTCGAAGCCGCGCAGCAGCGGGAGGAGTGTGCTGATCTGCCGCAAATCCGCGTACTGGGCCCTCTGGAGGTCAGCGAGATCAGTGGATCGGGCCACGGCCCGAAGGTCGCCGCGCTGGCCGCATTGATCTTCCTGCGCCCGGGGCGGAGTGCCGAATGGCTGTGCACGGCCATGGACCCGGCATCCCCTTGGTCACCCCGGACGTTGCAGTCGCGCCTCTCCGAACTCCGCGCCCGATTCGGGAACACCGAGGCCGGCGAGCCTCGTCTCCCCCGACCGCAGAACGGCTACCGGTTCCGTCCCGGCGCGGTGACATCGGACTGGGACCGCTTTCAGGCCATGGCCACCCGCGCACTGTCCGCAGGCGCCGAGAGCGGTATCCCCTACCTGGAGAACGCCCTGGGTCTGGTACGGGGAAAGCCCCTTGAGGGCCATGACTATCCGTGGGCGGACTCCGTCCAGCAGGAGATCATCTCCCGTGTGGTCGACGTCGCCCACACCTTGGCTTCCTGGCTCAGCGAAGGGGAGCGGCCCGACCTCGACGCGGCACGGCACGCGGTGCTGCGCGGCCTGGACATCGATGAGACATCGGAGGTCCTCTTCCGTGACTGGATGCGGATCGAGTGGGCTGCCGGAAACGGCCCCGGTGTCCGCAAGGCGATCTCCCGGCTCCAGCAGGTCGCGCGGACCTACGACATTTCTCCAGAGCCTCTGACTGAGCAGACCATGACGCTTGTCCTGTCCGAGGCACCAGGGGCCGTCTTCGTGAGCAAGCCGTAGTTGGACTGTCCGTCGCTGAGACGGGTGCCTCCCTGCCTCGTCTGCGGGAGGCGGCACTCAGCCGGCGTGGCACGGCAGGGGAATTGCCGGTGGTTCACATGGCTGCTGCCCAGTGAACACGCTGGTCCGAACAGCCTTCCTGGAGGGCAAGCCCCCTTCCTGGCAGAAGGGTTCGGACGGTGAGCAGGCCGGGTGAGTGTCGTGGACATCAGCCCCAGAAAGCCAGCCAGAGCCGGTTCCGCTGATAGCCACGACCCGCCACGTGTGGCTCGCTCAGCCCCGTGCTGGGGCTCAGCCCCCTTGCTGTGGGTAGTAACGGTTCGTCAAGACGGCGTTGCACGATGGACACTCCGCCTCCCCCTTCAGGTGATGTCCGTGGTGGCACCACCCGAGGATCGGTCCCCGGGGACCAGGGTCATGTGACGTACGTAGAGGACGCGGCGCCCATACCGCCTCTGACCTGCAGAAACGTCGGTTCGCGAAGGGTCTCTGGCTTCATAACATGATGAAGTCAGAGACCACTGACTGTTTCTCAGAGCAACAGCAGACACGCCGGTTTGACTGTCACTCTCAGGAACAGTGTTATGCAATGATCGACGCGTCACTGTTCCCGAGAGGAAAGGTTTGGGCTCATGTCCGCTGCTGGGCCCGCCCGGATTCGGCGGTTCGTCGACGTCAGCACCGGCGAGCAGGTCGACTTCCACGACCTCGATCACGACGAGCGCGGCCGCCTCGCTTACAACTTCCCTGGAGGCTTCACCGCAGTAAGCAATGAAATCGGACTGGCCATCCTGAACAAGAAGGCAGGGCTCACGCCCTCCGACCGCGACATCCTGGCCCTGCACGTCCACGGTCCCGAGAAGCGGGGAGATGTTCTCCGCTGGTCTCGCCAGAAGATGGCGGAATGGGTCGGGATCACTCCCCGGACGGTGGCGACGTCGCTCAAGAAGCTCACGAAGGCCGCGCTGCTCGTTGAGGCTGAGCGTCACGGCCGGACCATCTACTACCGGGCGACCCCGCACCTGGCATCCAGGATGGGCGGTACCCAACAGACAAAGGACTCCGCGGCGTACCGACGGCCCGTGGCGCCGGGCATCCCCGAGAGGAAGGAATCGGCGTGATGAGTGATCTCGTACGCGACGGGATCGATCCCGCAGTGTTGAACGAGACCCTGTCCCTCCCGCATCCCCAGATGCGGATCGTCATCTACTACCTCACCGCCAAGAAGGACCCCGAGTTCGACGACGCGGTGGTCAAGACCGGCGAGAAGGTCGCGATGGAGATCGGGATGAACCGTCCGCTGCTGTCGCGAACGGTTCCCCAGCTCATCAAGGACGGCTGGCTCAGGGTCGCCTCACGACACGGAAACATCCGGTACTACGGGCTCGGGCCTCGCGCCGAGAGCAAGCCTCGAAGCAACGTGCTTCCGCTCCGACGTTCCGCCTGAGCTACTCACGGGTGGGGCACAGTCTCGGCTCTGACCTGGGATTGTGCCCCACCCGCACACTATCGAGAAGTCCTCGTTCCCCATGTTGTGCTTCTGAGCAACAGTGTGTGGAAACGGCGTTCCTCATACTGTTCCCCGGAGCAACAGTATGAGGAAGTCGGCCCCCTGCCACGGAGAGACCGAACCCCGATCGTGCCGGTACGCCCGGCAGGCGTCGGGCGTACCTGTCGGCCAGGCCGCGCCAGACAGGTACGACCACCCAGCGAGCGGGACGGTCGAGCGCCGGAAGGACCGGGAAACTCGCGCGGTCCGTTGAGGCAACTCCACAGCGCCGGCGGCTCCGAAGCGCGCTCTTCACCTCGGCGGAAGTCGGCGAGGGCCGGGGCCACGTACGGGGTGGCCTCGATCTGCTGTGGTGCTGGCCGGTACGGCAGGTACGTATAAATCGCGGTGAGACGACGCTGATGACCTGGGGCGAGGTCGTGGCAGGGTGCGTCCATGACGATCATGAAGAACGCGCGCGCGATCACCACCCGGGGCGATGTCGGCTGGGGCGTCGACGACCTCGATGGGGATTCGGTGACATCGACTGGGGCCTGACCGATCGCTGAACACACAGAACGTCGTCGGCCGTCGCCCCCGTTCGGAAGCCGAGCGGGGGCGACGACCTGTTCAGGCAGGCAGAGATCTCAAGAACCGCTCTGGGTGGCAGCTTTACGGCGAGGCAGGTGGAAACTGGTCTCGCCGCCGTTGGGGTAGCGGCACTTCGCACCCGCATCGGCCCCGCAGTGCGGGCAGACGACCTGAAGCGGGGTTTTCTTCAGCAGGCGTGCTGCGGGTCGCGGTCGGGGTGGTGCTGTCTTGACCGCGCTACGGTGCGGGGGGTCGGCCGCCGCGCCGAAGTGATGGTTCGGGCAGGGGCCGCTGGCTGTGGTGTTCCAGCGACATGGGCGCTTGTTCTTGCCGATGACGCCGCAGCGGTGTGCGTCTACATCCTCGCCGTGGTGGGGGCATTCATCTCGCGGGAGTTTGCAGGGGCGCCTCGTAGCAGCTCCGATAGCGAGACACCACGACCGGTTCACGCTGGCCTCGCCCTTCGCGGCAGCCTCTTCGACGAGCTCGCGCAGGTTTGCTGCGTCGGGCAGGGCGCGCCACCACTCTGGTGACGCGAAGATGCCAACCCAACCCGTACCGTCGGTCGAGAGTGAAGCTGGCAACGTTCTGGACTCCGGCACAGTGGATGGCTCCGTTTCTTGGCGGTTCTGGCGCGGCGGGTCGGGTTCAGGGCTTGTCAGGGTCCTGGAGCCTGCCCGTGGCCGTGACCTTGCACTGGAACAGATGGAATGGACCGCCAGCACGGGAAAGAACGGTGGGTGTGGCGGTGAGTTCGAGGGTCCGCTGACGGTAGCGCCAGCCGGTCCCGTACAGGGAAGTCACGTTGGAGGAATTGGTCTCCCACTCCGCGAGGTGCTGGGTGACGGTGGTGAGTACCTGGTCCTCCGGCTCCAGCAGGGTCACGGCGGAGCCCGGTTCCTGCAGAACCGCGATGATGGTGAGAACGGTCTGCGGGCTGAGCCACGTAACCGGCTTGTCCTCGGCCACGCTGGTCTCAAGTCGCGCAAGGGTGCTTTCCAGAGGATCGTCTGCCCACGGCTTGCTGGTGCGCAGAACGGGATCTACGTTCAGCCACCTCAGCAGCACCCCGCACTCGTGGCCGTTCAGCCCGATCCCGTCCTGGGCGAACAGGCCATGGAAAAAGCGGAGCAGAAGGTCGCGGCGCGTCGGCTGTTGGCGTCGCATCACCAGGCAGTGCCAGCACAGCCAGCCCGGCTGGGCGTAGTAGTGCGGGACCTTCGGGTCGCGGTAGGCCCGCCCGATCTCGTCCCCGCAGCTGTAGCTGTCGCCGCACAGCCCGCAGGAGCCGTCTGCAGTAGCTTCCTTCACCCAGCGGGGCCGAGGGAGTCGGCCGATGCCTGCGGGCCGGTCGACATGGGTACGCCGGCGCAGGCGGCTTTTGTATCCGCCCTTCTCCAGGCACAGGCGCAGTTCGCGGTTGATCTCCCGCAGATCGTGGTCGTCGGCCATGGACAGCCGGGGGAGGTTCACCAGCTTCAGGATCCGCATAAGGAGCTCCTGGTGGTCCTCATTGACGAGCGCGGCAAGGGCCCGGGAAGCCTGGTCTGCGTGCGTGATCAGCTCGGTCCTGGTCATTGCCGTCACAGTGCTGGGGGGCAGGATGTCCTCGGTACTGAACAACGTCATGGCTGGACTCCGTATCTCCGCCGTGGGTGTTGCCCCCACCCTGTGGCTTCCGCCAAGCGCGGATCGGCGCCCGCCACTCGATCGGAGGAAATACATCACCGGCATGGCGCACCAGGAGCTCCGCGCGCACTTCAGCGGCCGAGCGGACGAACTATGCCGCGGTAAATGGTGTCTGGCTACGGTTCGCTCGCCAAGCGCATCGTCGGCCGGATCGAGAAGCTCAACACGTCCGGCCGGTATCCGGACCAACCAGCGGCTGTACGTGGTGCGCCGGCTACCCGGGGTTTGACCGTCCGGTCTCTGTCGAACATCACCGCCTCAGCCGTGCTGCGGCAGTGTCCCTTACCGGGCATGTGCGTTCTCCAGTCATGCGAATGACGATTCTGACTGCAGCTCTCGCTCTCGTGCCCGTTGCACTCCTCGCCGGTGCTGCTCCGGCAGGCGCTGACGTCGTCCGGGGGCCGTGCGCTGGCGGCGCGCACGGGATGCGTGACCGCGCTGACCGGCTGTGTCTGGAGGCCAACGACTCGACCGGACCGTGGGTTGCGCTGCACGTACGAACGCGCTCGGGGCACGATGCCGCCTGGGCGAGCGGGATGGTGTCGGACGGCGGCCGTCTGTGGCTGGAGCGCACGTACCAGGGCCGCGTCGAGCGAGTGTCCGTACGGACCGCTCCACGTGACGGTGCCTCCGGCCAGACTCTCCTGTCTACTGCCGAGGTGGGTGACGGCCCCGGGGTCCGGGTTCGAGCCTGCGCTGATCAGGCCGACGGTTCCCACCGCACGTGTACCAAGGCGAACTGATCTTGACGCGCTGACCTCGACCACAGCCCGGTGAGCACCGAAGAGCAGCAGCACGGTCCCGATCAGGGCGCGGCGGTCTCCGACTCCCTGAGGCGTCCGTACGGCCGGGGAGGGCGATCAGGGCCCGCTGGGACAGGCCGTAGTCAAGCGCGGCTGTAGCCGCCGGGCCGCTGTCTCGCGTGCGAGACGTCCCGGGCCCGGCGGCGACGGCGTTGTGGATCGCGGCCAGGGCGTCGGCGACGTCGAGGAACCGGTACGACTGGGCGCGGCTGATGCCGAACTCCGCCCCAGTACGACTCCCGCTGCTGGAGCCGAGGGGTGCCCAGACGCGCGCGGCGTGGGCCGCGCGGACCAGGGCGGCGAGCAGCGCGACGGAGCGCTGGACGTCGTCCATCGCCTCGCGCAGCCCGGCCGTCATCTCCCGGGCCCGGGCGACGGTGAGCGGCGGCTGCGCCGGTTCGACGCTGTGCTCCTGGTCCTCGTTGTGCTCGCCCACGACTCCATCGTCCTCCGTCAGCCCTACCAGGGCGTGCGGAAGCGCGGGCGTGGGCGCGGGCCGGCTCCCCAGCGGTACGCAGACCGGGCGGGATCGTTGAGCCCGGCATGGAGCTGTCGGAGCTGGTCGAGGTGCTGTCGGACGCGGCGTGCGAGGTGTGGGAGGCAGTGGACAAGGAGGGATGGTCGGCGTCGTCGGCGTCGGACACGCTGGCCACCGTGGACGCTCTGGTCGACGCGCTCGCCCGGCTCGGGCCGCAGTTCGCCGGGGCACTGGCACCCGTGCTCGCCGCGACCGCGGCGGCCCGCGCGCTCCTCATGAAGTCCGACGACGGGCGGGATGCCTCGGGTCTGCCGGGGCCTCCCCGGACGGCTGCGGCTCCGGCGCCGGCGGGGCGGCACACCGTTCCAGAATTCTGGATCGCCCGGGACATGGTGGTGGCCGAGCAGCTGTGGTGGGGCGAGCAGGAAGGCCGGGGCGGGCCGCTCGCGGTCATGTTCGCCGCGCTGCCGCCCCACGCCATGGAAGAGGCAGTCCATCGGCGGCGTCAGGGTGAGGTCTGGCACGAGGTTTTGGAGGACCTGACCCGCCGCCGCGCTGGCTGAGGCAGCCCACCTCACAGGCTCACAGGACGGTCCCGTCGCCGCCCGGGTGGATACGGCCGTGGCTTCGATCGGAAACGCCCTGGCCCTGGCAGTTGCGATGCCGGGGTCAGGGCGTTGTCACCGGGGATGGCTATCCGAGCCAGACTATGTTCAGGACCGTCAGGCTGTGCAGGGGCCGGTTGATCCAGAAGGTGACGGAGAGCTGGCCGACGGCGGCGTAGCGGATGTCCTCGCCCTCTTCGTCGCTAGTGTCGAACTGCCGAAACCCCCACGGATCGTCGGCGGCCGCGGCGAGGATGTCCCACGCGGTGTCCACCGCGTGTTCGGGCAGGGCGTCGAGGGTCTTGGCGGCCGGGGCGGAGACGCGGACCGCGTACGGCGAGGTGCTCACCGGCGACGGCGGCGGAGCTCCGCCAGGTCGACGGCGTCGCTGTCGTCGTAGCCGGAGGCGACGAACGCGTCGACGGCCGGGGCGTGCGCGATGCGGCTCTGCCAGTCCTGGAGGACCTCGTACAGCCCGGCGAGAGAGAACGTGCGCCGGGATTCCTCGAGCGCGGCCGCCCACTGCCGCTCGAAGGCTGGCACCCACCGGTCCGCGCGCTTGTCGGCGCGCAGCTGGGCGAGGAGTTCGGCCGGCGCTCCGGGTGCGGGGGTGTACGGCAGGGCGGGTGCGTGGTCGGGCTGCGCGCTCATCTGGTCCTCCCGGCGGGTCGTCACCTCACCGTACGCGCGCCAGGTAGCCGTGGAAGCGGACATGGGTGGATCCCCTTCTACCGGGTGCGCAGGGCGCGGGCGACGGCCTGGGCGTGCTGGCGCAGCGGCAGGTCCTGCTTCTCCCAGGTAGCCGACAGGTAGTTGAGGAGTTCGGCCGTCGCGCGTTCTGAGTCGCTCGGGTCGGTGGTCAGCAGCCGGTCGGCGGCGTAGGCGACGTCTTCGGCCGGGTGGGAGTGCTCCTGGTCGTCGACGGGTCGGTAGCAGGCGGTCAGGGTGAGGGTGTACTCGTTGCCGGTGCGGGTGAGCGCGGTGACCGTGTTGAGGTTGAGCGGGCCGGAGGATGGCTGGTCGAGGGCGGCGCGGATGAAGTGCGGGTGGTTGCCGATCGCGGCGGCGACGGCGTCCCAGGCGTAAGCGACCCGCTCCGCGTCGGGGTCCGGTTCCACAGTGGTCAGGGAGAGCTCGAAGCCGGTGCCGTCGGCGTCGCGGAACCAGACGCTCTCGTCGCCGGGCGCGGCCGGGGCGACGTAGGTGATGTGCGGGCTGCGGCGCAGCGCGTCGGCGATACGGACGGCGTCGTGGTCGGCGTCGAGCAGCGGGCTCTTGTCGCGGTCGATGAGGGAAGGGTCGGTGGTCATGGGCGCTTTTCGTCTTCCTTCTGGGGCAGGTGGGTGGGTCACTGCCGGGGCTTCTTCGCGGGGAGGGCGCGGCCGCACACGTGCCCGTCGGGCGTGCCCCATCCGCAGAACCCGCCGTACGGCAGATCGGCGGCGGTCAGCGGGATCAGCCCGGCCCAGCCCTCGCCGTGCTCCCGGCACAGCAGGACACCGTCGAGGTCCGGGTGCTGGTAGGCGACGGCGCGGGCCTGGGCTCGTGCGGGGCTGTGGTCGGGCTCAGGCACCGGTGCGCTCCGGGAGGCCGGGGCCGGTGGGCGAGAGCTGGGTGGCGCAGGGGTCGGGCCGGCGGGTGGCCTGGACCCAGCCGGTCGGCGACGCGTAGGCCATGTTCGAGGTGGCGTGGCAGGTGACCGGCTCGGTGTCGCCGTCGAGGAGGACGCGCAGGTACGTGCCGGCGGTGTCGACGATCGTGCCCTCCCGGTCGGTCCAGCGGACCCGGCCGCCGATGGTGGCGCGGGCACCGAGGCGTTCGGGCAGCTGGTAGTAGGTGTTGATGTAGTCGAGGTCGTGGGCCTGGCGGCGCCTCGCGCGGTAGTCGTCGTCGAAGTCGTCGTCGTCGTACGGCATGGGTTCCTCCTGTCGAGGGGGTGGGGGTGCGCGTGCTGGTGGGGCTGCGGGACACTGGTGGCTCGGGTCCCCGGCAGCTGACATGCCGGGGACCCGAGCCGTTCAGGGACGGGCGGCCGAGGTCTGCTCGATGATGTGGCCGTAGCCGAACGGGCGGCGGGTGGTGTAGCCGAGGCCGGTCAGGACCGTGCCGAGGGCGGTGTTCATCGCCGCGCGGACGGTCTCGTAGCGGATCACGGCCTCATGGTCCGTCCGGCCGGCGTCGACCATGTCGAGCGCCTGGCGGTCGAGGCGGGCGTGGGGCAGCCAGTCCACGACGACCTGGCCGTCGTCGTCGAGGCAGACCACGACGCCGCCCTGGTCCTCGTCCGTCGTGCACTGTCCGAGCGGTACGACGTACAGCCCGGCGGCGGCGAGGTCGAGGCGAACCTGTTCGACGAGCAGCTCCGGGGCGATGGGCGTGAGGTCCTCGGCCAGGCGCAGGAGGGTGTCGGCTTCTTCCTCCTGGCGCTGGTAGTCGTCGGCGGCCTGCCGGTTCGCGTCCCGTTCGGCGTCGTTCTTCGGGTCCGGGTACGGGTAATTGATGCTGGCCATGGGGGCTCCGAATTTAGTATTCGAGGTCGAGGTAATCGATGTCGTTGATTTCCACGTCGGACAGTCCCATGGCCCGGCCACCACCGTCCTGGAAATACACGTCCTTGAATCCTTCGGCGATGATTTCGCGCATCTGCTGGTCGCTGGAGCCCGTGTCGCGGGCGTCGAACAGGCGTTGCGCGTACGTCGCGGGAAGCTTGACGGTGAGGCGGCGGAACCGGCCGTCGTCGGTCGATCCGGCGGACGATGTGTACCCGAACCGGGCGCGGGTCTCCACCGTGATCCCGCCGGAGGCGGCGGCCTGCTGGCGCCGGCGTTTGCGGACCTGGGGCTGCCACCGGGCCCGTACGGCGTCGTCGATCTTCGAGGCGACGTCGGCGCGGGGGTGCTTGCGGGCGCCGCGCCGGTAGCGGTTGACCGAGTCGGCGGTGACGCCGAGCTCCTGGGCGACGGCCTGCGCGCTGCCCAGTTGGCGGAGCAGGTAGCGGATCTGGCCCTTGAGGGTCTTCGGCGGCTGGCGGGTGACGTGCTCCCGGTCGGCGCGCTCGATCGCGTCGTCGATCTCGCCCACGGTCCTACTCTCCTTCGTCGAGGACGGCGTCGCCGCCCTTGATGTGGCGGGCCGGGTTGAGGCCCTTCTCCATCAGGTCGACCGCCCAGTCCATCGGCTGGACGCCTTCGAGCTTCGCCAGGCCCGGGGTGGGGCCGAGGCGGAAGGCGCCGGGCTGCGGCTTCCCGGACGCCGCGTAGGGCAGGAAGTCGAGCGGGCTGGCGCTGGGGGCCGGGTAGACGACGCAGTCGGACAGCACCGCGACCGGGTACATGCCGGTCATCTTCGCCATGTTCGCCATCTTGCGGTGCATGTTGACCCGGGACTTCGCGATGACGGCGGCCCGGATGTCGGGGCGCCAGGTCGGGCGCATCATGGCCGGCCACGGCTCACCGTCCTTGTGGCCCTTGCCCTGCGGGTTCTCGAACAGCTTGCCGACGCCGCCCTTCACCGCTCCCTTGATCCCGGCGAGCACGGCGGTCAGTACCGGGTCGACCTGCTTGTGCCGCTCCATCGCCGCAAGGAACTCCGCCTCGGTGAGGTCCTTGGTGACGCCCATGTCGGCGAGGGTGTCCATGTAGGCGGTCTTGAGGCGGTCGTGCCACGGGTCGAGATACGCACCGGTCTCCCGGCGCAGGTATGCCTCCAGGGGTTCGACGTTGTAGCCGAGCTCCTGGGCGTAGGCGACGGTGTGCGTCTGGTACCAGGCCGGTCCCGTCGGGTGCTCGCCGGTCGGCGTGAACGGCGACGGCAGGCGAGGGTCGAACTTCACGTGAGAGAGGTCGACCAGCCACGAACCCGGGATCTTCGGGTTGAACTTGGGGCCGACGAAGTGGTCGGGAGCGGACAGGCCGACCGTGAGCCGGGCTGCGGAGGCGAGGAACGCCGTGTTCATGTCCAAGCCCACCGCGTACGGGAGCATGCACTCGTCGTAGGTGAGGCTGTCCACCGGCCGGACCCACTGGTACGCCTCCTCCCGAAGGAAGCCACCCTTCCAGCCGATGTTGAAGACGGCCGGGTGCTCGATCTGGCCCTCCGGCGGCGCCGGGTCCATCGGCTCCGTCCCCAGGCTGCCGGGGTTGTGGCCGGACACCCAGTTGCCGGTCTCCTCGTCCCGCACGGCGCGCGTCGGCGGGCGCAGCGCGGTCATCAGTTCCAGGCCGGAGACAGCGGTGGATCCGCGCGGGGTGATGACGCGCTGGGCGAAGAGGCCGAGGACCTGGGCGATGTCGGCCGGTGCCATGTCCGCGACGCCGGGCCAGGAGCGGGTGTCGAGGGCGTCCCAGGGCAGGATCGCGAGCTGCACGCACTGCCGCTCGCGGCCCTGCGCCTTGCGGTAGATCCGGGCCCAGGGGCCGAAGCCGCGCTTCGTGAGCTGCCACTTCGCCTTGAGGACCTGCTTGACGACCGGGTGGTCCTCCTCCAGGCGCAGCCCGCGGCGGTCCTCCAGGCGCTCGGGCAGCCCGAACTTCACCGCGGCTGCGGTGGTGAGCACGATCAGCGGGTCGGAGTCCTTGCCGTTGCGGTGCAGCTTCGGCGCACCGAGGCCGGACTCGCGCAGCGTCCACTCCACGAGCTCCACGATCGTGGTCGCCGGGCAGTGGAGCACGAGGTCGTCGATGCCGTACGCGGAGCCGTGCTCGTCCAGCACGGCGAGCGGCCCGTGCGGGAAGCGCGGGTCGATCGCGGGCTTCGCAGCCTTGGCGGCCTTCTTCGCTGCCGGGCGGCGCGACGACGACGCCGGACGGGCGGCCGGGCGCTCCGGTACGGCCGAGGCGACGGGCGCCGGGGCCGGCGCGACCGTCTCCGGCTCGTGCACCTCGGGCGTAGCCGGGCCGGCGAACGTGCCCGGCACCGGCTGAGCCTGCGGCACGACAGCCGGGGCGGCAGCGGCGGGGAGGACGTGGGCGGGGTACTTCGCCGCCCACCCGTTCAGCAGCCGCTGGTACGCCTCCAGACGCGGCGACTTCGGCTCGGAACGGCCGTTCTCGTAGTTCTTGATGGACTGCGTCGACGTCTTCAGCGCGACCGCGAGCCGCGCCTGCGTGATACCCGCGGCCTCACGCAACCGGGCCCGCTCCGCCGGAGGCGGCAACTGCGGCTCCTCCTCCAACAACGCGTCGACCAGCTCGAACAGTTCCTCTTCGGATGCCATGGGGGGATCTCCTTTCCAGCGCCCACCCTACCTCTGATTACCCATCAAGTTATCCACTTTCTAGAACCATTTTTTTAACTCGAACGAAAGCCTGAATCGGGCGCTTCGCCGGTCGGATCTCCCACCTGTGACCGGGATCCGTAGTTTGCGGATCCCGGTCACACCACCCTCACGGGTGCGCATGCACCCTCGCCACCTGCGGAAACGGCATATGAGGCTTACAGGAACAGCCCATGTCGGCCACTGCCCGGACGCGGCCCCACCTCCGGGCTTCCAGGGCTCGCCACGCCCTCTCTTTCCTGGGGTCGCGCGGCCGGGGCCGCGGCCGCGCGAGCGCTCCGGTCGGGCCGCCGCGCAGCGGCCGCGCGGCTCCCCTGCCTCGACGCCCACGCTCAGCCACCACTACGGGCGCGGCGGGAGAAGCAGGGGAAGTCAGAGCACTCACCAGGCCACACGTGGACGCAGGCCTCGGCGGTCCTCCAGGCGCTCGGGCAGCCCGAACTTCACCGCGGCTGCGGTGGCGAGCACGATCAGCGGGTCGGAGTCCCAGCCGGCGACGAGCATCCGCACGGGTGGGGGACTTCGAGGGACACTGTGCTGGTGCCGTACGTCGCCCCGGGGTGACCTATCAGGTGGCGGTCTGCTTGCCACTGGGGTAACGAAAGCGCCCCCTGTCCGACCTACCGGCCGAACGAGGGGCGTTGTTCAGGTACAGCGGCATTGGGAGCACCCCCCACAACGGCGGGGAAGGAGTTGAGGCGTTCTCGGCCCCACAATCACCAACTGGTACACCCCCGCATCGGCGGGGAGTGACGGCTTCACCGTAGCGCGCCAGGTTGGCTTCTCTGGTGGTGTCTACGATTGTCGCGGCCGTGTTGTGTTCTGGTGGCGTCCGGTCCGGTGCTCAGGTGCGCTCAGCCCACGTCTTCCGCTGTCCACGAGCCTCTAGGGTGCCTAGGGCCAGACTTGATTCCATGCCTGAAAGGATGCTTTGCAGATGCTTCGCCTGGGCCACCGTGCGTGGGCGGAATGTGCGGCCGAGCAGCTTGTAGTCCGACTCCCACAGATCCTCACGGTACGGCTTCAACCCCTCCTCCAGCGCATCCTGTAGCGCCTCCTCTTGGCCCGGCGTGTTAAGGATTTCCGTCACCTCGCCAAGCGCGTCGGATACGTACAGGTGCAGGGTTTCCAGGGTGGAGGCGAGCGTGTCCCATTTATCCCGTGCGGTCTCGGCGGCCTGAACGGCTTCCTCGCCATCCAGCGCAGCCCACTCTTCCTCCCGCACCACATTGGCCCCGTACTTGGGCCAGGCCAGGGCCAAGTAGGTGAGCGCCGGTGCCGCCTGCTGGAGCTCACTCCAGGCGTCCTCGGCGCCCTGAACCGCTTTGTTGACGGCTTGGCGGCTGACGCCGAGCAGTTCGGCGGCGGCCTGCTGCGAGCCGGCGTCTGTGACGAGTTCCCGGACCAGCTTTCCTCGGACGAGGGACGACTCGGCGCGTTGGCGGGCGGCGCGCTCTTCCTCGCGGCGGATCTTGCGGACCAGGCGGGCGTGGCGGGCGGTAGACACAGGGTTCTCCTCAACGGTAGAGGGGGTTGATCCAGGCGCTGGTGCGGGCCGCGAGGACCCGGTTGAAGGCGGCGACATAGTCGGCCTGGGTGGCGTGCTCGGTGTAGGCGTCCGAGCCAATGGCCGCGTAGGCGTTCAGCGGGTCGTGGTCGAGCATCGTGTAGCCGGTGGCGAGCTCGTAGACGAGGGGGCCGCCGGGCAGTCCGGTTGAGAAGTCGTGGGTGACCAGGACCAGGGCGGCGGCGATGGCGCGGTCGCGGATGTCGGTCGCCCATGCGATCTGCTTGGGGCTGCCGGTCAGGGCGGGGAGGGCGAGCTGGGTGGCGATGCTGGCGTGGATGCGGGCGGCGGTGCGGGCCTGGCGGGCCTGGCGGATGGCGAGGATCCGGCGGCGGTGGGCACGGAGACTCTGAACGTCGATGTCCCAGCGGCCTGCCGCCTTTGTGGCGGCAATGACGCCGGTGCGGCACCAGATGCGGATCGTGGCGGCGGTGACCTTGCTCTTTCGGGCTGCGGTGGCGACGTCCATGCTGTTCTCCCCCTTGGTAACAAAGAGCAGTCAACCCTAGGGTTGCGTCTATGTCAACCCTAGGGTTGCGGGTCGTGCCTGTCGAGTGGACGCGGCGGGGTGTCGGCGGGCCCAGGTCTGCGATCCGCGGGCGACCCTGGTCGCCGGGCAGTAGGCGTGGCAGGATCCGCCCCATGATGATCACAAAGAACACGCGCCCGACCACCCGCGACGTCGGCTGGGGAATCGACGACCTCGGATGGGGTGTTGCCCCTGGGCGCGGCGACATCGACTGGGGCTACGACTTCGGGTGGGGAGTCACCGGTCGGTGCTGACCTCACAGCACGATGCCCCGAACCCGGGAGACCTTGGGTGCGGGGCGTCGTAGCGAACATCGCGCTACCCCTGAGCTACAGGACAGGAAGCGCCTTGGTGTTGTGGCACTCCTCGCAGCTGTTCCAGTTCGCGAACGTATCCATCTCCTCCCGCCATACGTAGATGAGCTCCTGCCACTGGCAGAGCGGGGGAGTGTCGCCGTGCCGGCCCGTTTCGCACCAGGACTGCGTCCCCGAGCGGCGGGCCGACGACCAGGACGGTTCGTCGTAATCCATGCTGAGCGTCACCGCAGGCTCAAGCTGGAGCCATTGCCTGAGGTCCTGGCGTTCCGTTGGCGTCAAGAACAACGTGCCGGGGAGGACCTGCGGCGGCGCAGGGCGGCTCTGCGGCAGGCTGGCTTCCAGGTGCGGGTAACCGGAGTCGAGAGACCTCGCGGCCTGGTCGAGGGGCCTGGTGCCGGAGCCGAGGGGCTTGACGTCGTTGTAAAGCGCGTACTCCCCCTCCTCCTTCCAGTCGTCGTCCCAGAGCTGGAGGTCGAACTCGCGCAGAACCTCCTGCACCTCGGCCTGCCCGGCCCTGATGGCGTCGGGCGTAACCCCGGCCGGGGCGGTCAACTCCCGGCGGACGATCTCGCCTTCTTCGATCTCTTCGTACTCGCCGGCCACGTCGTCGCCGTAGCTGACCCTGCGCAGCTCCACTTCCATCCGCCCGCTCAGATAGACCGGGTGGAAGGTCAGCCGTACCTGCAGCACGTCGGTGGTGAAGTCGTCGCTGTCGCTCATTGTGGTGCCCTCGATTCTGGTGATCGGTTTTGCCGTGGCGGTAGGGCTCGACGTCACGGCAAGTCGGTGCGGCTCCCCTGGCCGGGCGCCGCATCCTGGGCTGCCTTCACGTCCGCCGCCTTGTACCGGGCCTGAGGGCGACCGCTGGTCGGGTGCTCCACCATGTCGTGCCGCTCTACACCCCACCGCGACAGAGCCTTGCGGGCCGTTCCGGTGGCCGAGGTGCCCTTGTAGCCGAGGTGGTCAGCGACCTGGTCGATGGTCCACAGCTCGTGCCGTTCCACGATGGCCATCAGGTCCACGGACTCGACGATCGCTGCGATGTCGAGCTGGCCGTCTTCGTCTTCCGGGTAGCCGTCGAAGTCGGCGTCCTCGTCGTAGTACGGACCGTGGAATTCGTCCCCGACCAGGAACACTCCGTGGGGAAGGGCGGCGTTGATCGCGGTCCGGTAGTCCTCGTCGATGCCGTCGAGGTCGTACTCGTCGACGTAGTCGCCGACGACAATGTTGATGGTGTGGCCGACGGTCAGCTCGTTCGCGCGGTTCAACCAGCTGCCATAGTTGGTGGTGACGGCCATGGTGGTGCTCCTTCGAGTTGGTGTTGGCGGTGCGGATCCCGGCGACGACGGCGGCCCAGACATAGACGCGGTCCATGCCGTTGCGCTGCCAGCGGTTGCCGCCGATCGTGACCATCGTCTCGGTGGAGAAGACGATCGGGCGGGCGGGGCGGAGCATGGCGCCGATGGCGATGCGGCGGGCGAGGGAGGCGGTGTTCGATGGCTACTGCGGTGGTGTTCATCGGGTCCCCCTTGTCTCCCTTGCGACGACTCAACCATGCCTCACGTGAGTCGAAGTCGGCAAGGGGTGTCACCCGGAAGAGTGAAACCCCTCAGAGACGGCCAGCCGAGAGCCCCGACAGCACGAAGCCCCGACCGGTTGGACGCGATCGGGGCCAGCCTGGCGGTTCTGCGGCAGGGCTCAACCGCGGCGCGGAGGCAGCCCCTGCTTTGCCCGGGAGTGAAGGACAGTGCCGACCCCGACGCCGAGGAGTTGTGCAATCTCTGACGCCGGGGTCCCATTCATCCACTCGGTGCGCAGGGTTTCGGCGGCATCGAACCGGAGCGCCGCGGGGCGCCCGTTGTGTCGGACCGCCTCCCAAGCGGCCCTGAAACCGGCGTCCTCGGACAGCACCCGTCGTACCGCCTTCACCCTCAACCCGGCCCCCGAAGCTGCCGCCGGCAGCGGCTTTCCCTGCCGCGCCAATTCCAGGAACCGTTCAAGCTGCCGGGCCGTGGGTGGAACCTTGCGCTTCGACAGGGTGGGGTTACGGGCACTCAACGCACTCGCCTTCACGGCCCGGCACTCGGGGCACCGGCACCCACCCCACCGGTGCGCCTTGTGCGTCCCGTGCTCCAGCGACGGGTCCCGGCCAGCCATCAACGCTTCATCCAGCGCAGTGGCCCAGCCCTGGTCGAACCGCCGGTACCCGTACACCTGGTTCACGGACACGCCCACCGCGCCGCAGGCGACGGCGAGCGGGGTCGAGCTCAACAGGAGCCGCAGCAGCTCGGCCCGATCCTCCTCACGAAACACCACCGAGCTGATCTCTCGGCGTCGCGCTTCGTCCTTCGGTCGCCGCCGCTCCAGACAGGACCGGCAGTACGTTTTCTCCCGCTGTGGCGGCTGGCCACAGTTCCGGCACCGTTTCACGGAAGCCTCCCTTTCGCGGATAGTAAACGGTGCTCGCCCGGCGAAGTAACGGAAGTCGGCGGGGGCCCCTCTCTCCGCGAGCGGAGCAGGGGTGTCCCGGCAGGGGCTTCACCCTTTCGGGTGACACTCCTTGCCAACTTCGCCTCACGTGAGGCATGTTGGGGTCAGTGCAAGACTGCGGAGCCCTGATCGCCACCACGGGAGACGGCCTCCTCGCCACACGTCTGGACCAAGCACTCTCTGGAGGTTGCGTGTCTCCCACCCTGCTCCGCCCCGCCGCTCGACAGCTCGCGTCGCTCTTTCACCGCGCCGCCACCACCCTCTGGGCCCGGTACCCCGCCGAACCCGCCCCCGGACCTCGCCCGCCCTGCATCACGATCAAGGTCGATGGCCCGCTGCACACCCGCGACCGCGGGTGGCAGGGCGGCAAAATGTACGGCGACATCGCACCTGGCGCCCGCGACGCCGTCCTCGCCCTCATGGCCGACGGCTACTCCGTCGTTGCCCGCAGCCAGCGCACGGACCAGCAGGCAGTCGCCGCGTGGCTGACCAGCCACGGCATCCCCGCCGTAGCCACAACCGGTGAACCCCTTGCCTACTGGAACGACACCACGCGGGTGCTGTGCACCCCACTGGCCCTCACCAGCCCGCTGGAGGTCACCCCCTACGGACACGCGCACACCGACTGGACGCAGACAGCAGCGCACATCCGGGCAACCATCAACCTCCCGCGCGACAGGAGCAAATCATGAACGACGAACGGAAGCGTGCTGGCGAGTGCCCGCATCAGGGAGTCCCGCACTGCTCTAACTGCGGCTCCCCCGAACCCGAATACAAGTGGATGGGGGCCAACGCCGGCCTCGCGTGCAGTGTCGAATGCTACGAGGACATGGCCTACACCTCGGGTGCTCACGACAAGGTCTACCACTGAGTCTGCCCCCACCCGCGAGTATCGGGTGGGGGCAGAGGTGTGTCCGGTGGCGGCATCGGCTTCGTGATGGGCGCCACCGGGCCCATACAGCCTGCCACGCTGGCCGTGCGCGCCCCGTCTCCTCGATGGAGGCGGCCGGCGGCGACGCGGTAGTCGCGCCCCTTGCGAGCACCCCGGACGCCCCGCCTGAGCCCGCCCCGGCCGAGGAGCCGGAAGGCGCCGCTGCCGGGACCGAGCCCCGACCCCGACCCGGAACCGGGCCCGAACCCTGACGCGGACGACAGCGGCACCGGACCCGCCTGACGACGCCCCTGGCCCCCGGCCGGCTGACCCGTCGCCCTCGGGCCCGAACCAACAGTTCGGGCCCGAGGGCGACGCGTACGGTTACGGGCTGATCGTGAGCTGGGCGGCGCCGGGTGCGGGCGCTCGGCGCCGTACGGGCAGGCAGTGGACGGCCCGGTCGACTCCGGCCAGGAGGTCGGGGACGGGGATGCCATAGTGGGCGGACAGCCGGTCGACATCGGCCAGGGACCATGTTGCGGTCCCGGCCTGCTTGCGGCTGATCTGGGTCTGGCTCAGCCCGATCCCGTCGGCGAGGTCGGCCTGGCGCTCGCCGGTCAGGCGCATCAGGGCGCCGATCGTGAGCCGTAAAACGTCTTCTGTACTGGGCATATGCGTACTCCGCATGAGGTATGCGTGGCCGGTCGGGTGGGGTCAGGCTGTCTGATTCAACGTCACTGGCGCGGCGGCCGCCGGCCTCGCTGGAGTGAGCGTGGCGAGTCCGGCGCGTTCGGCGGCGAGTCGCTGCAGGGCCCGGGCCCGTGCGGCGTCGCTGGAGGACGAACGCTGCTGCGCGGCAGTTCTGGCGCGGAGCTCCTCGAACGCCCGGCGGCCGTCACCGAACGCTTCCTCTGGTTCGCGTGCCTGCTCGCGGATCTGCCGCTCGGCGGCGGCCCGGACCTTCGCGTCGGTGGTCGTCTTCGCCGAGCGGGCGGCGCGGTGGGCGGCGAGCGCTTGGTGGTAGCCCTCCGGTGCGGGCAGACGCACGGCAGGTCCGGCGGGCACCGTCGGCGGGGCTGGTTCGGCTGCCACGGCCGGGCCGGCACTCGCGGGCGCCAGGACGTGCGCGGTCCGGACGTCCGCTCCGGAAACCTGCGCGCTGGCGGCCGCCACGAGCTTCGGGGCGGTCCACCGGAGGAGCACCTCACCGCCCGCCGCGAGGACGCGTGGGGCGGGGTCGAGCTCGACGCGCCAGTAGTGCCAGATTCCGGCGGCCGCGTACAGCGACGGCGGTCATCCCCTGCGCGCACGGGCCGCACGGCGCGCATTGCCGAGCAGCTGCTCAATGTCGATCCGGTCATCCCCTGCGCGCACGGGCCGCACCGGTACCAGGAGGGAGGCGCCGGAGCCGCTTACGGTCATCCCCTGCGCGCACGGGCCGCACCCTGGCCTGGGACGGACGCGACGATGAACGATCGGTCATCCCCTGCGCGCACGGGCCGCACATAAATCGGCCCACATCGCCTACCAGTCCATGCGGTCATCCCCTGCGCGCACGGGCCGCACCCTTAGCGACCTGCACGTTCAGAACAGCTTTGCTTGCTCTTGACGCCGGTTGGGGGATGTCGGCGGATCGCTCCGCCGAGGTGGCATCGGGCCCGGGGGCCTGATGTCTTCCCGTTTCGCGGTCTTCTGCTTCCGGCCCCGTGGGACCGGGAGTCTGACGGAGACTCCACGGGCGTTTTGCGTCTCCCCCCTACCGGGGGCGACGGGTGGAACAGGGGGTGCGACGGCGTGCTGTTCGATGTTGCGGGCCGCGTTGAGGTCCCGGTCCATGGAGAAGCCGCAGGTGTCGCAGGTGAACACCCGGTCGGCGAGCGTGAGGCGTGGGTCTTGCCACCCGCAGGCCGAGCAGGTCTTGCTGGAGGGCCACCAGCGGTCCAGGACCGCGAGACGGGAGCCGTACCAGGAAGCTTTGTAGGTGAGCTGGCGGCGCAGCTCGCCGGGGGCGGAGTCGAGGATGGCGCGGTTCAGTCCGGCTTTCTGGCGGACCTTCTTGCCGGGGCGTTCGAGGGTTCCGCGGGCTGAGCGGGTCATGCCCGCGACGTTGAGGTCTTCGACGGCGATGGTCGCGAACCGGGTCGTGAGCTGTTTGGTGAGCAGGTGCAGGGCGGTGTCGCGGCGGAGGGCGACGTCGTGGTGGAGCCGGCCGACGCGCCGTTTGGCTTTCTCCCTGCGTCCTGATCCCTTCTGCGTGCGCGCCAGGTTGCGCTGTGCCTTGGTGAGCCGGCGGGCGGCCGCGAGCAGGGGGCGGGGGTTCGGGATGAGGAGGCTGGTCGGGTCGTCGTCGACGAGCGGGCGGGACAGTCCGGCCAGGACCTTCACTCCGAGGTCGACGCCAACTGTGCCACGGGCTTTCTGGGCCCGGGTCGGGCCAGTGGGCAGGGTGACGGTCACCTTGCACAGCACGGACGCGTACCACCGGTGGCCGCCGCGCGAGACGGTCACCGACTGCACGACCGCCTCCCCCTTGCCGACGAGGCGCTGAAGGCGCTTCGCGGACTCATGGAGGCGGATCTCGCCGAACGCGGGCAGCCGCAGCCGCCGGTACGTCACCAGCCGAATGCCGGGCCTCTTCACGTCGTGGTGGAGACGGAAGCTGTCCCGGGCCCGCCCACGCTTCTTGAACCGGGGGTACCCGACTCGACGCCCCGCCCGCGCCCCTCGGAACGACTCCAGCCAGTTCTTCCACGCCGCGTCTGCGTCCAGGAACGCCGACTGGAACACGTAGGTATTCACCTCGTGCCACCACGGGCACACACCCTCCGCGCCTGACCGGGTGTCACCCCGCTCCGCGACGAACGCCTTGTACACCGCCGGCTTCCCCGGAACCGGGACGCGCACCTGCTTCCGCGCCTCCGCCTCCGGAACACCGCTCTCAACCAGAGCGGCCACGCCACCGCGCCACTCCTCATGCGCCCGACGCTTCGCCGCCACCGCGTAGTTGAACGCCAACCGCGCGTTCCCACACCACCGGAACAGCTGCTGCTCTTGAGCAGGGGTCGGGTCCAGCGCGAAACGGAACGCCTTGAGAACTTCAGTCTCCACAATGAACCACCCCCGCCCTTGCACAGTGTCAACCGGTCGGAACTGACAGTAGAGGACGCCACTGACAATCGCGCAGCCGAAGCCCTGACCTGCACCGCAGGACATGGAGCGGGTGCGCGCTCCAGCAGACGCTATGCCGCTCGCGGCAGGTGCGGGGCCGTAGCGGCGGGCGCGAGCGTAGGGAGCCCGGCTCGCTCGGCGGCGAGACGCTGAAGTGCCCGGGCTCGGGTCGCGTCGCTGGAGGTCGCCCCACGCTGCTGGGCGACGAACTCCCCGAGCGCCACGGCTACGGGCTGATCGTGAGCTGGGCGGCGCCGGGTGCGGGTGCTCGGCGCCGTACGGGCAGGCAGTGGACGGCGCGGTCGACTCCGGCCAGAAGGTCGGGGACGGGGATGCCGTAGTGGGCGGACAGCCGGTCGACGTCGTTCAGGGACCACGCGGCGCTCCCGGCCTGTTTGCGGCTGATCTGGGTCTGGCTCAGCCCGATTCCATCCGCGAGGTCGGCCTGCCGCTCGCCGGTCAGGCGCATCAGGGCGCCGATCGTGAGCCGTAACACGTCTTCTGTACTGGGCATATGCGTACTCCGCATGAGGTATGCGTGGCCGGTCGGGTGGGGTCAGGCTGTCTGATTCAACGTCAATGGCGTGGCGGCCGGCCTCGCTGGAGTGAGCGTGGCGAGTCCGGCGCGTTCGGCGGCGAGGCGCTGGAGAGCTCGGGCCCGTGCGGCGTCGCTGGAGGACGACCGCTGCTGCGCGGCGGCCTTGGCGCGGAGCTCTTCGAGGGCCTTGCGGCCGTCGCCGAAGTCGTCTTCGGGTTCGCGGGCTTGCTCGCGGATCTGCCGCTCGATGGCGGCCCGGACTTTCGTGTCGGTGGTCGTCTTCGCCGGGCGGGCGGCGCGGTGGGCGGCGAGCGCCTGGTGGTAGCCCTCCGGTGCGGGCAGACGCACGGCAGGTCCAGCAGGCACCGTCGGCGGGACCACCGTCGGCGGGACCGGCTCGGCTGCCACGGCGGGGCCGGCCGTCGCGGGCGCCAGGACATGCACGGTACGGACGTTCGCCCCGGGGACCTGCGCGTTGGCGGCCGCGCTCAGCTTCGGGGCGGTCCACCGGAGTTTCGTGGCCGCCGCCGGGCTGTCGGGGACGACGTCCAGGCGCCCGGTGTCCGCGTCGTAGCCCACGGCCCGGGCCCGTCCGGAGAGTTCGGGCGCGACCGTGGCGAGGATCGTGTCGAACTGTGCGAGGACGCTGCCGCCAGCGGCCGGGGCGGTCATGCCACGCTCCGTCAGCATCCGGCTGATCGCGCTGCCCAGCCCGAGCGGCTCGCGCCCGTCACGCCGTACGACGGTGCTGGCCGGGCGCCGCTTCGGCTTCGGCCGACCGGCGCCGTTCTTCCTCGCCGCTTCCCGGGCGGCGGTCAGTGCCTGGCGCGCGAGGTCGACACCGCTCAACTCCGACTCGGCACTCACGCCATCACCGCCCCGGCGGTGTCACCGTCGAGAGCGCGGGCGGCGAGCTCCGGCAGCCGGTCCGTCCACGACCCGGCCCCGGCCTGCCCGGACCGGCGCCCTGCGGTGGCCTGCTCACGCAGCTGCTCCAGGCGCACCGCGAGCAGGTGCTGGGCGACGCGGTTCCGGGCGGTGGTGGCAGCCTTCGTCGCAGCGGCGACGGCGGCTTCACCGGTCGGGTTGTGCTGGAACCACCTCCTGCCCTGCTCGGTCCGGTAGGCCCGGTCCGCTTCGGCTTCGGCTTCGTCGGTCCGGCCGAACGCGGCCAGCGCGCTGGCCGCGGCCTGGTCGGCGATCTGCTGGACGGTGCTGCGGGCGGTGAGCGCGGCCGCGAGGTCGGCGCGCGCGAGGTCGTCCTCGAGGTCGGCCGGGCCGGAGAGCACCAGGAACTCCGCCCAGTCGACGGCGACCTTGCGGTCGATGGCCGTACGGACCCGGGCGTCGAGAGCCGCGACGTCAACCGTGCTGGCCGACGGGTCGAGCGTCCGGACAGCGACAAGCTGCACGGTCCGGGCGGTGAGCGTCTCGGTCTCACGGCGGCAGCCGCACGCCTCGCAAAGCCCACCGGCCGCGTCCTGCCCGCAGTCCTCGCACGCCAGCGCCTGGCGCACCGTCTCCACGACGGCGACGGCCTGGCGCTCCAGCTCGGCCCGCTCCCGGGCGGCGGCACGGGCCGCTTCACGCTCGGCTTCCCGGACGCGGGCCGCCTCGCGGCGCCGCACGAAGTGCTCCGCGTCGACGGCCGTCCGGGTGCGCAGCCGCTCCTCGACGACCTGGCGGCGGGCGGCGTCATCGAGGCCGGGCAGCTCCTGGTCGACCCCGGCCGTGACCTGGATCCGGGCGGCCCGGCGGACGTGGAGCACGTTGGCGCAGCTCTCGCAGGCGGCACCGGTGTCGAGGCGGGTGCCGTCGTCGCACCGCCGGTCCGCGCACGCCTGACGCTGCACCAGGCCCCGCCCGATCAGCCACCCGTACGGGCGGTCGACCCGGTCCTCACCGCCGGTCTCTTCCAGCCGGGCGGCGAGGCGGGCCGCCAGCCGCCTCGCCGCCCGCTCCTGCTGCCCCGTCCAGCCCTCCAGCCGCCCGAGCTCCGCCCCGACGGCCGCCTCGACCTGGGCCTGCTGGAACCCGGACAGCCCCTGCCACAGCCACGAGACCGGCCCCAACGCGACCCGCAGACCAGAATCCTCCGGCAGGTCCACTCGCTTGTGCTGCTGCGCCTTTCCACCACGAACGGCCTGCTGGCGGACACCGGTACCGGCACCAGGCCTGGCGGCAGCCCGTTGTCCGTCGCACTCATCGACCGGGGACTTCTTGGGCTGTTCCCCGCGCAGCGGGCCGACCTCAGCCGCCCGGGGCCCGGGGACGGCCGCGGCGTCTTCGCCGTCGACGGCTTGGTCCTCGCGCTCGCAGGCGCCATCCGGCAGCGGACCTCCAGCTCCACGGCCTTCGCCGGAAAAGCCACCAGAGAGCTGAAGAGGAACGACCGGGGGAACCAGGTGAGTGTGATCAGTGTGAAGGGTTCCTGTAACGCCGGGCTCTGAAAACCCCGGGCCGCTGCCTTCCTCCGGGCCGCTGGCCTGCACTTCTTCTTCGGCGCCGACGGGCTCACTAGGCCCTACCGGATCGACGAGGTCTGAAAAATCGGGATCCGGGGCGTCCGTGCGCTCCTCCACGATGCGAAGAGCGGCCCTGCGGCCGTGCGCGGCGGCGACCGCCGGCACCACCAACCGGCTCCGATGGTTCAGCTTGGACACCGTCTTCACCCGGGGCCGCACCACCAGCTGCATGTCCTCCAGCCGTTCCAGCACTCCTTCAGCCACCCACACAGAGCAGCCCAGCAGCCGAGCCAGAGTCGCCACCGGACGGCCATGCCGTGTGTCCACCCGGCCGCTGCCCAGCCGCACCCACCCGTTCTCCCGCGCCTCCAGCACCAGCAACAACAGCGCCAGACGCTCCGTCGCCCCGCCCCGGCCCGTCCGCTTCCCCAGCAGCCCGGCCGGAGTGACCGAGCCGTCCCGGCGCGCCCAGCCCGGCGCCATCACGGCCTCCATCAGCGCCCAGAAGGTGGCGAGCTCTTTCTTCTGCAGGTTCAACGGGTGACCCACCACACCCCGGGCCGCCTTCATGGGTTCCACCTGGCACAGCAGCCCGTCGTGCTGCGTGAACTCGCCTTCTGCCGTCTCCACCGTGACGACGCCGGACGTGCGCATGACTGGGACGACGGCGGTAGCCGTACGGGACTTGGACAACCCGATCCACCGGCCCAGCTCACGCGTGCGGATCTCGACCACACCCGTCTCCCACGGCGTCCGCGAGGCCAGCACCAACACCGCCAGCCGCACTGAATCCGGCGCACCCTTAAGGCCGTTCTCGTTCAGCAGCGCACGTACCGCACTACCCAGACGGGCCCGCGTATCACCGCCCAGTGCCAGCGGCTGCCCCGCCCTCCGCACCGGTACCGGACCAGCCTGCACCGGCACCGACCGCATTCGGCGTTCTACGGTCTGAACATCCCGCTCGCGGCGGCCGGACAGATCGACCTGATCCTCCGCGACACGGAACTGGCATCCGAGCTCGCCCAGTACCTCGGCGCGGCTCGCGACGGGATCCGCGAGTCCCTGCACTACCTTCACGCGAAGGGACTGCTGCTCGTCGCCGACGACGGTTCCCTGTGGAGGACCGTCCCGCCGGGGACCACCACCCCCCCGGCTCCAGGTGGCCGGTGGAGCTTCATGGAGAAGAGGCTCGACGCCCCCCACGGGGACGCTTCGGTTCACGCTTGAGGCAGCCGGCGCGGCGCTCTTGCGCGGACCTGGGTTGAGCAGGCGGTACATAACGGTTGATCTCCCCGATAGGGGAGCCATGACCAGGGAATGTGACCCAGTAGGGTACGCAGACGGTGGCGATCCGCGAGGCGGACCGCCTAATCTGGGTACAGGTGACCACGCGGACCCTTGGGTCCACGGGCATCACCCCGGCGAGGTCACCTCACCGGACACGACTCGGGAGTGTAGGAGCTCGGGCGAGTCGATCAGAAGCCGCTCCGTCCTGGCAGACGGAGCGGTTTCGTGTTTCTAACGGAGTTGCGTCAGGCGAATCAGGCGACAGGAACCTCGTACCGAAGGGTCCAGCCCGGGCCGAGGGTATGACGGGTGAACTCGACCGGCCGGCCGCCCTCGGCGTATCCGATATGGGTGATCGTCAGCAGAGGGTGACCTGCGGCAGTGTCCAGGGCGCGCGCCTGGTCTTCCGATGCCGGTTCGAGATCGACGTCCTCGGTCACCGAGACCTGGGCATAGCCCGCGTCGCTCATACGGGAAATGATGCCGCCCTTCCCCGTGTCCAGCTCCTTCACCGCCGGTGCCGCGTCTGCGACGAAACCGGGGATGTAGGAGGTGGCGAGCTGTACCACTCGGTCACCGACGTACATGCGGCGGGCTCGGACCGTCACCTCCGTGCCGGGCTCCAGTCCCAGCGCGGACGCGACGTTCACCGGGGCGGCCTCGGAGCGAACGGTCACCTCTGAACGAGGAGTTCCGCCGCTGCGTCGAACCTCGCCGTCGAACGCCCCTCGCGCGCCGCCCTCCTCGCGCTGTGTTGTGCGGTAGCGACTACCTGCATCACGGATGATCTTGTCGCCGTGGACGATGTTGCTGGCCATGCAATCTACTCCTGACGGTTGGAAACCTAGGTGGAAATGTCCCAGCTGTAGGTGAGGCGCCAGATGCTGGTGGGCATCACGTGAATTGCTACCTCAACCGGAGATCCAGCAGAGGTCACTGCGACGTGCTGAAGGACGAAAACCGGCTGATCATCGGAGATACCGAGGGCCGCCGACTCGTCCAGTCCACCGACACCGGAATCCATGGGCAGCCGGACTTCCAGGGACTCGGTGATCCGGGTTTGCGTGTACCCCAGATCGGCGAGACGGCTCTTACTCCCTCCCGGTCCCGTGTCCTGCTGTTCAAGAACCGTTCCGGCCGCGATCTCCGCAGGAAACCAGGAGATCGCGATCTGCACAGGGAATCCTTCGTCGGGATCCACGGCAGCATCCAGCCGCCCCGCACGCATCACGCGAAGCCGACTCACGGCGTCGGCGTCGGCGCTGAGGCCGAAGATGCTCGCGATCTCCTCCGGAGGACGCTGGCGCGCGATCACCGTAGGGCTGGAGTCGTGTCTGTGTACGAGCCCCAACCGCTGCAACTCCGCGGCGAATGCCCCACGGGCCTGGCCGGCGCTTCGCGCTGTCGGCTGATATCGGGACGTTCCGTCTCGGTTGATCTTGTTCACGATGGGTGAGACGAATGAGCCCTTGCCGTGGCGGGTGTAGACGAGTCCCTCGCGCTCAAGGGTCCGGTACACATCGCGCGCGGTTTGGTAGGCGACCCCGTGCTCCGCGCGCAGCTCCGAAACGCTCGGGAGCTGCGCGCCGGGGGCGAGCTCGCCACTCCTGATCATTGCTGCGAAGTCTGCGGCGATCCGGTCCGCTTTTCCCGGCTCCTTCTTGGTGCCCACGGCCCTTCTTTCGATCGTCATGCCGATGATGAGAACACAACTAGCTAAGTCCAGCAAGCGTAGCGCCTATGAGGGCTGGTGGCGCATAGCCCGCGGCGGGGACGCCAGGTCACAACCAAACACACAAAACTTAGCTAGTTGTGTTGACAGGGGCACACGAAGGTGCGTTAATCGAGACCGCAACACAACTAGTTGAGTTGCGGTTCTCGGTCATCCCTTGGATGCACTGAGTGACTTGTAACAGCAGGAGGTCGCCGTCCTCTGGGGCGGGGCAGTGGGGTGAGCCGAGCTCCCCCGGCCGGGCGCCTGTACCGAATATCGAGCACCACAGATCCACCTTGATCAGCGCTGCTGCGCTGTCTGTCCGCCAGGACCGCGAACCGGAAGGCTCGTCGGCCTGGCGCGGCGGAGAAGGCAGCATCACGCCTTTCGCCATCAGGAGGACTCGATGCCCCGCGTTCGTCCCGGCCGCGTCCGGACCAAGAACACCAACCACCGCGCCCCCTTACGTCTCAGCAGCATGGCTCCCGAGGACTACAACGTCCGAGAGGGCGAAACGAAATCGATCGCGTGTCCGGACTGCCGGACCTGGCGCCGGATCATGGGCGACACCGTCCTCAAGATCCGGGAGCACGAGGGAGAACAGCTTCCCCGCTGTCCCGGCAGCGACCAGCTCGTCGTCATCGACATCGACGTGCGGCGCTGGGAGGCCCGCCAGAACCGCCTGCTGCGGGACGCGATGCCGCAGGACAACCGGCGTTCGGCGCAGCAGTTCTACAAGCCGATTCCGGCCCCCGCCCCGCCGGTTACTCGCCTTTTCGCGGATACCACGCTGAAGACGGCTCGCCAGGCCTACCTCGCCCACTACGCGGGATGCGTCGAGTGCGGCACCGGCCAGCCCTGCGGGGAGGGCGGTGTACTCGCCCATCGCTACGTCCGCGTGCTCGGTAAGGAGCTGCCTCGCCGCGAGGCCAGCGAGCAGGTGGGGAGCCGGGAACGCCGCACCGCGCGGCAGCAGTCGGCAGGGTCCGTTCGCGAGGCGCAGTGGGCCCGGTACGGCGGTGAGGCGGTCGAGAGGGCAAACAACCGCTGTGCGCCGCGGTCTCCGGGCTCGCTCTCCGAGTTCCGCGGCCCCGACCTCCCGATGCTGCCGCAGAACGAAGAGGCGCACGAGCGGCGTCAGACCGAACTGGGCAGGCAGTACACCCGGAAAACTCCGGCGTCCTGACCCACGCATCGAGACGATCGACCACGGCCCCGGCCGCCCTCGCACGCGGGGGCGGCCGGGGCCGTGGCTGCTCGTAGCCCCTGGGCTTCGGCCCAGGCCGATCCTCGCCCCGAAGGGAACCCCAATGCAGAACGCCCCCCGACTGCTCCGTCCCGCCGCCCAGTTCGGCCGCTACCAGCAGCCCCTTCTCGCCTACGTCAACGACATGCTCGACCTCGCCGACCACCGGCGGGGTCCCGAGATCTCCCGGGCCGCGTGGGCGATGGCACTCGGATCGCTCCACGTCGGAACGGATGCCGGTATGGAGGCCGACATCCCTACCTGGCTGGCGCAGGCCGCCCGGCAGGTCGTCCGTGAAAGGACGTCCCCCTCGTACCACGCGGCCCAGCTCACGACTGTGGTCACGCTGCCCGAGACGACTCCGGCGGTCGTTGAACCGCTGGCCGCCTGACCTCCCGTCCGCCGACGAACGCCCACGGCCGCCGCCATCCGCACCGCACTCGGATGGCGACGGCCGTGGCTGCTCGTAGAGCAGTCCTGGCCATCCGGCCGCAGAAAACGACGAACCCCCGGGGGTGCAACCCCGGGGGTTCGTCTTCGCAGTTCACCCTCCACGAAGGGAAACGCGCATGCCCAGGATGACATCAACCCAGGCCCGGCACACGCGCCGGGCCGTACTCCAGGCGGCGGTCGACGCCAGCGCCGAGTGCGCCACCGTCGACCTCGACCTCTTCTTCCGCGAGGACGGCGAGCCGTACATCGAGTGGCAGGCCCGCCGCGCCGAGGTGGTCCGGGTCTGTGTCGGCTGCCCGGCCCGGGCGGCCTGCACCGAACTGGCCCTGCGTGACGGGGACGGCCGCCCGGACCGTGACGACATGGTCCGGGCTGGTCTCACCGGTCCCGAGCTCGCCGACCTGCGTGACCGTCAGGCCGTGCGCCTGGCGGCCGCGACGGCCGTCGACCGGGACACCGAGGGCCAGGAGCTCGACCGCCTGGTGGCCGAGCTGCGGTCCGAGGCGATCACCAGCCCGGACAGCGGCCGGTACGGGGCGGTCCGCAACACTGCGCTGCGGACCGCCGCCCAGAACGCCGTCCTCCGGACCCTCGCCGCCCGGATCAGCACCATCCGTACCGGCCGCCGGGCGCGGGCGGGCTGGGGGGTGGCGGCATGACCACCACTCTCGCGACCGTCATCCTCGCTCCGCGCGCCGGCCTCTTCGAGGACATGGAGCGGGACGACAACAAGCGCGGTCCCGAGCGGGACGAGACCGACCAGTTCCACCAGCTCGTCCAGGAGCTCGTCGACGACGGAGACGCCCGGGCCCGGTCCGCCGGCCGCCGGGCGCGCCGCACCCTCGCCGAGATGATGCCCGGCTACGAGCGTCAGCCGGTCCTGCGCCTCACCCGTCCCCTGCCGATGCGGGGCGCGGAGGAGGCGTGCGGGGTGTGTAACAACTGGACCTGCACCTGCCCGCCGTGGATCCCTCCGGCTGATGTGCACCGTGCCGCGCGGAATCCGGAGTACGCGTGCGGGACGTGCAGCGGCTGGCATTCCGGCCCCTGCCCCCAGGCGATTGCCCTGACCTCGGCGAAGGCGCCGGTCCGGTGAGCTCCTGCGGGCACCCGGCGAAGTTGGTGACGGTCAACCACGTGGGCGCTGACGGCAAGAAGTACCAGTCGGTGCAGCACGAGCCGTGCACCTGCGGCGGCGGCACGAAGAAGAAGCCGTAGCAGCTTGGTGCACCCGATACGAGCAGCCCGGACCGCCCAGCACCGCGCGGTCCGGGCCATCACCGCGTACGGCCTGGCCCACCCGGTCACCCTCGCGCTCCTGGTCGCCGCCGCCACGGCGGCCGCCAGGGCGTGGGACCGCGGGCACACCGTCGCCGACCTCCACCCCCGTACCACCGAAGGACGTCACCCATGGCCGACAGCCTGCTCACCCGCTACATGGCCGCCCACCGCACGTGGCGGGACCACAGCGGGGACTGCACGACCTGCCAGCCCGACACCCCCTGCAAGACCGGCCGTCCGCTCTACGAGCGGTTCGCCGACCTCCAGGACGCCTACCTCCGCACCCTCCGCGCACTCTGACCGATCGGAGACCCCGCATGCCGCACCCCCTGACGCCCGCCCAGTCCTCTGACCAGCACGCCGACCCGATGACGGTCACCCCGGACGCGGCCCAGACCCTGCCGGCCTCCCTGTGCACCCACACGCCGACGTGCCCCACGGCCACCAGTCCCGCCCGGGAAGCCGCCCGCGTCATCGCCGCCCACCCCGAACAGGGCTGGAGCCTCCTGTGCAACGCCGTCCTGCTCTTCGAGGACACCGGCGAGCTGCTCCCCGACAACCGGGCCGTTGCCCCGCACCGGCTCGCGGCCTGACCGGTCTGCCAGCTGGCAGCTACCTGATCCGCTCGTCCCGGCCGCCGAACCCCGGCGGCCGGGACGAGCGGTGACGGGGAGCCGGACAGCTCTCTCCTCTGGCCCAGCCCGGGACCGCCCCGCCCTTCCGGCGGGGCGGTGCCGAGCCCGACCAGCTCGGGAAACGCCCAAGGAGGCCCCAATGAACGCGATCAACAGCACCAACGGCGACGACGGCACCGTTCGCGTCCCGCTCGACGAGGTCTGACCCGCCCGCTCAGACGGTTTCCCGATCCGCCGCTGCCCGCCCGCGCACCGTGCGCGGGCGGGCAGCGGCGGTGAGGGGGCCGGAGAGAGCCCGCACGCCGCTCCACCACCGCACCCGCCGAGGGTGCTTCAACCGACCTCTCGATCACGAGGAGACCGCAGGTGCCGCACACCATCCCGCTTCGCCACCCCCTGGACGACACCGGCCTGCGCCGCCACCCCGTCCACCCGATCACGGCGACCGCCGAGCCGACCGTGGCCGCGAACATCGAGCTCACCATCGCCCGCTTGCACCACCCGCACTTCCGGGGCGTGGCGGCGGGCAGGTACCAGGGCGACCTGTGCTTCTCTTTCGAGCCGTTCAGCGGAACCGAGGATCAGCCCCGGGTACCGGCGGGCGCGTGGCGCGAGCTGTCCCGGGAGGACTCCGACGCCCTGGACCGCGAGTACGAGGCGGCGGCGATCCTGTGGGCGCAGGCCCGGTTACGCCGTCAGATCGCCCCGCTCCTGCCCCGGGCCGCCGAACTCTGGGCGGCCTGGACGTCCGCGCGCAGCCGCTTGACGGCGACGTTCGACCAGTTCTGGCGCAGCACGGACGGCATGTGGCGGGCGCAGCTGCTGCGGCTCACCGACGTGGAGACCGTGGTGAAGTCGGCGGCCGCCGCGTGGGACACGGTCGCGGAGGAGCTCGCCGGCGCCGTGGACGAGCAGCACGTGGTCACCGGCTGGCAGTACGGGTTGTCGTTGACGACGGTGGCCGAGGGCTGCGGGATCGACGCGTCCGCGTGGGAGGTCGGGCTCGCGAGCCGCTACACGCGCCCGCTCCCCCAGTACGCCGTGGTCCGCAACGGCACCGTGCTCTGGGGCCGGGCGACCCCGATGGTTGCGGCCGCCGAGCAGCTGATCGAGTCCCAGCGTGAGCGGCTGCGCGAGGTCGCCACCCTCGCCGGAGATACGGACCGCAGCCCGGTCTGACGGTTGCCCGATCTGCCGCTGCCCGCCCCGGCCCGCACACGCTGCGGGGCGGGGCGGGCAGCGGCGGTGAGGGGGAGCCGGACAGCCCGGAACCACGCCGTCGAGAGGACCAGCACATGTTCGAGCTGAACCGTGGCCTGCGCCGCAGCCAGGACCTGGAGGCCACCGCGGACGAGTTCGTCCGTGACATCGAGACGTTTGTCGCCGGAACGATCGCCGCCTCCACCTCGTCCAGCACCCCGGTTTCGCTGATCGAGCGCGCCTGGGCACTGGCCGAGGACTACACCGACTGGCTGCGCTGGGGCCCCAGCGGCATGCCTCTGACCGGCGAGCGGATCGCCGCCCACGCCGAGACGGCCATGACGATCCTGCGCACCGCGGGCTGGAACCCCACCTACTCGGCCGGCCGCAGCATCGGCGACGCCCTGACCCACGCCATCGACACCGACTCCGACCGCCGCTTCAGTACCGACACACGTGTAGCTCTGCGCTGGATCTTCGCGCTGCTCATCCGGGCCCTGACCGGTGCGCCCCACGCCGACTACAACGACTGGGACAAGCACCCCGCCCGCAGGGTCGAGGAAGTCTTCGGCCTGCTCGCTGCCGCGGCGGCTTTCGCCCGTACCTACGGCGCGGCCGAGCATGCCCCGCAGGTGCCGGACGCCCCGGCGGCCTGACTACCCCCGTCCTACCCGGAGAACGCGGTGCCCGGTTGCCGCTCCCGTACCCCGGGAGCGGCAACCGGTTCTCGGCCCGCCCTCCGGTGCCCCCTCTGGGACCGGCCGCCCGCGCGCCGGGATGCCCGCTTTTCGCTCCTCCCTCTCCGGGCATGGCCCGGACCACTCGAACCCCGCTGCCCTGTGAGGGCGGCACCGACCTGGAAGGAGGCGGCGTGGCCGCCACACGAACCGCCCGCAAGAGGCCCCCCGCCCGCAAGAAGCCGACGCCGGTGGCCACCAGCCCGGCTCCGCAGCCCACCGCCACCTCCCCCGACACTGTCCCGGCCCCGGCCGGGCCGGCGGCGGAGCTGACGGTGGACATGGAGGCACTTGCCCTGGTCGCGGATACCCGCGACCGGGCCGCCGACGCCGCCGACCTGATCCGCGACACCGCCCTCATGGAGGCGCGCGTCCTGGTGGCCGGAGCCGAGACCCGCGCCCAAGACCTCCTGACCGCCGCCGACCGGGAGGCGACCGTGCTGCGCACCGCCGCGGACGGTCACGCCCGCCAGGTGATGCGCGAGGTCGCCGAGGAAGCCGGGCGCCGGCTGGCCGAGTCCACCACCCGCACCAGCCTGCTCCACGCCGACGCGGAGCAGGAGGCCCAGCAGATCCGCGACCAAGCGCACGCCGACGCGGCGCAGGCCAAGGTGACCGCGCGTGCGGTCGCGGCCCGCCACCGCGCCGAGGGCGAGCGATCCGGCCGGGTCATCGAACGCCGCGCCCAGCAGCAGGCACAGCAGATCCGCCAGGACGCCGAGCAGGCGGCCCGGGGACTGCTGGAGCAGGCAGCCGAGGAGGCTGCCGCCATCCGGGTCGACGCGCTCGGAGTGCTGGACCAGGCGCGGGTTGAGGCGGGCCAGCAGCTCGCCGCCGCCCGTACCGACGTGGACGCGCTGCACTCCCGCACCGTCCTGGAGCTCACCGCGCAGCGCGAGGCAACCGAGCAGGAGGTATCCGCGCTGCGCGAGGACGCGGCGCGGGAGGCGGCCGGTGCGCGGGCGGCGGCCGCCGAGGACGCGGACCGGGTCCGTGGTGAGGCGGCGACCGACGCGGAGCAGGAGCTGCGCCGGGCACGAGCGCAGGCGGCCCGGCTCGGTGAGGACGCCGCCCGGGAGCTGGCCGAGGCCCGCGAGGACGCGGCCCGCACCCGGAAGCTGGCCGAGGAGGACACGACCCGGCAGCTGGCGACGGCAGCCGCGGACGCCGAACGGCTGACCCGCACGAAGCGTGAGGAGGCCGAGCGGATCCTGGCCGACGCCCGCACGAAGAGGACGTCGGACCTCCAGGAGGCGGAGCAGGCGTTGGCGAAGGCCCGGCTGCGGGAAGCCGACGCCGAGGTCACGCTGAAGGCCGCCGACGACCTGGTGGCCCAGGCCGCTGCCCGGATGAAGCAGGCCACCGACCGTACCGAGCGGGCGCTGGAGCGCAAGCGCCTCAAGCGCCAGGCCCACCAGGAGCGCCGGGACGCGCAGGACGCCCGGAAGGCAAAGGCCCGTGAGGGCAAGCCCACCAAGGCGGCCCGGGCCAAGAAGTTCATGAAGGTCAACTCCGAGCGCCTGCTGGTGATCGGTCCGATCACCGCGCCGATGGCGGTCGCGTGGACCGGGCAGGCCGGCTTCGCCGAGGACATCCTCGGCTGGGTCGTCCCCTGGACGATCTTGTTCGCCGCCGCCTGGGAACTGTCCACCGCGTTCGTCGGGTGGATGTACCACCAGGCCCGCCAGGGCGGCGACGCCGGAACCCTCTACCGCGTCAGCACGTGGATCTTCGCCATGGGCGCCGCGGTCATGAACTTCTGGCACGCCTCCGGGCTGCCGAAGGAGGGCAGCCGGGTCTGGGACGCGAAGGCGGGCATCTGGACGGAGCAGATCACCTACTGGCACTTCACGCCGAAGGCCGTGGCCTTCGCGGCGATGTCGATCGTCGGGATGGTCCTGTGGGAGCTGTACGCCTCGCTGATCCACCGGCGCCAGCTCCGTGAGGACGGCAAGGTCGCCAAGGCCCGCCCGTCGATCGGGCTGGTCCGCTGGGCCCGCTACCCGGTCCACAGCTTCACCGCCTGGTCGCTGGCGATCACCGATGCGAACCTGACCACCCTGGACCGGGCCTGGACCGCAGCGGGTGCCCGGCTCGCGGACCGCGACGCGGTCCGGACCGCGCGCCTCGCGGACCGGGAAGCGGTCCGGACCGGACGGGCACTCCACCGAGTCGTCGTCCCCCGGGTCCGGACCGGCGACCACGGACCGGCCGCCATCCCCACCGTCCTCACCATCACCCGCGCCGACCGGTCCGGACCGGACCAGATCCCCTCCCAGGTCCGCCCGGTCCACTACGGCGCCCATCCGGTCCGGACCGGTCCGGACGGGACGGACGCGGTCCACGGTCCGGTCCGGACCGCCGGGGTCGTGGACCGGACCGCCGGACCGGCGCTCGCCCTTGAGTCCGGTCCGGCCAGTCGTACCGGCGCTGACCAGCGGACCTCTGCCGGTCCGGACCGGACCGCCCGGTCCGTGCCCGCCACCCACGGCGCACCCGCGGCGGCCAGGGTCACGGTCCGGACCGCCGACCCCGAGGCCGGACCGCAAGGCCCGGACCGGTCCGGGCCGGACCCCCGCCCGGGTGAGGGCGCCGGTTCCGGTCCGGACCGGGACGCGCACGACGGTCCGGACCTCACGGTCATCACGCTCACGGACCTGGAGCGGACCGCGCTGGACCGGCTGCGGACCGCGAACGAGCCGCTGAATCGGACCAACATCGCCCACGCGGTCCGGACTGAGGGCGGGTCCATCTCCACGGACCGCGCCGGACAGATCTCTGTCGCCCTCAAGCAGAACCCGGTCCACTGACCGGTCCGGACCGGTGGCCCGTGGTCCGGACCGGTCAGCGGTACGACTGACCTCAGCGTGCAACTCCCCAACGCTGCATCCGTCACGCCGTGCTCGCCCGGCTCGGATCTCCGAGCCGGGCCCGCCCCAACCGTCCGGCACACACCAGTGAGGGCCAGCCCGCAGTCATCGGGCTGGCCCTCGCTGCGACTGCCGGAAGCAGTCACGTCCACCAGTACAGCAGCTCCGACCCCGCCCTGGAGGCACCTCCCGTGAACGAAACCCCCAACCGGGCCACGTCGTCGCCGTTGGCGGACGTGGCCGCCAACCCCGAGGCCACCGCCCGCTACCTCGCCGACATCCAGAGGGTCCTGCTGGACATCGGCAAGAACGTGGAAACCCTGGCCATCGAGACCCGCGTGCACCTGCGCAGGAACCACATCGAGGGCGACCGCTGGTACCACGCCAAGCTGCGGGCGATGCCCGTCGAGCGGGCCCTCAAGGACGTTCTCCACCACCTCAACAGCCTCACCGAAGGCCTCGAAAAGAGCGCCTACAAAAGGCACGCGCACGACGAGACGGTCGTGAATACCCTGCGCGCCCGGAAGGAAAAGGAACTCGAAAAGGCGCGGAAGAAGAACCCGCAGCCGATTCAGGCCGCGCCGCCCACCCCGAATTCCGGGGAACAGCGGGGTGACAACGGCTCCGGCACCCGCTACAGTGAACCCACGTCGATTTACGACCTGCGCAACAGGAACTCGGCGTGAACCGCCCCCTCACCAGCACAGAACGCTCCGCCGCACGGCGCCAGCAGTGGCTGAAGGAAGAGGCGGATAAAGCCCGCGAATCTCGCGGCGAACTCGGCCAGATGGAATTCTGGCTCCGCCTGGCACGGTCCGGGATCTCGAAAAGCGCAAAAGCCGGTCGCACCGACGTCCACGTCGGCTTCGCGCTCGTATGCCGCCTGTTCATCACGGCGCTGGACGAGCGGGCCGCCGGGCGCGAACGGCTCTGGACCGACCTCCTCACCTACGCCGAGCGGGTCGTGGAGAAGAACCCCCCGCGTCACTGAACGTAACCAGCGAAGGCCCCGCCGGCTCCCGGCGGGGCCTTCGCCTCGCGTAAAGCGTGCACACGTGCACCCGTGCACGCGTGCACACAAGACCCCACGCTCTGTCAACCCCCTGGAAGGAGGCGCGCCGTGTCCGACGACGACGACGGCGGGACTCTGGTCCGCGGCCCCTGGGCCGACGATCCCTCATACGTCCCCCCGCCGATGCCGGACTACAGCGACACCGTCCCCGCCCCCGAGGACATTCCCGCCGCTCCCCCGGAAACGCCGGAGGAGACCACTATGGAACTCCCCGCCATTCCGGCCGCCCCCGACCCGGCCGCAGCATTGCGGTCGGAAGGGATTGCGCCGCCGGAAATAGAAGAAGAGAGCGGCGAATACGAAGAGGGCGAATATGTGCAGCGCCGCTCTCTCGCCGACCGTCTCGGTGACTGGCTGGAACTCCGCTTGATGGTGGCGCGTGACCGGCATGCCGGTGAAGCGCCTTTCCGTGAGGCGGAAATCGCACGCAAAGCCGCATTGGTCGGGGCCCGTACCGCTCAGGAAACCGCGATGATGGAGCAGAACGCGAAACTCCACGCCGCACTGGCGAAAGCGAAGGGCGACAGAGCGGCAGCGCGCAGCAAGGCCGACGCTGCGCGGTCCTCCGGCTCCGGCCTGGGCGCTGACAAGGGCGACCGCTCGAAGGCCGGCGGCGGTTCCGGCCGGGGCGGAGGCCGGGGCTCGGGCACGAACGGTTCCGGCAGCGTGGGGCGCGGGCCGGGGGGCGGTAACTCGCCCGGGAAGGGCCCTGACCGCCCCGCTGGTGGCGGGAAGGGTGCCGCGAAGGGCAATGAGTCGTCCGGCGGCCCGAAAGGCCGTCAGAACGGCTCTGGCGGGCCCTGGTCGGGCAAGGCCGGTACGGACAAGGGAAATTCGGGCAGCAGGAGCGGCTCGGGCAGTTCCGGGACCGGTAACGGCGGCTCGAAGGGCGGCGGCGGCAAGTCGAAGGACGCGCCGGCCGCCAGCCCCCGGGCGGAGCGGGTCCGTGGTCGCCAGGAGCGCGTTGCCGCCCGTCAGGCGGCACGCGACCAGCGGCGCGGCGCCGACCAGGCCGCGAAGCTCGCCGACCGGACCAAGGACCGCGACCAAGACCGCGCCGCCGTCCAGGCGGCCCGCGAGGAACGCCGCAAGGCGAAAGCCGAGCGGAAGGCCGCAGGGCAGGCGAAGCGGGAGGCGGCGGCAGAGGCGAAGCGGGAGGCGGCCAAGGCGGCTACCGACGACCGCGTAACCCTCGGGGCCGCCGTCAAGGAGGAGGCGCAGCGGCGCTGGGAGCTCCGCCGCGCGGCGGAGAAGGACAAGGCCGAGAAGGACAAGGCCGAGAAGGACAAGGCCGAGAAGGACGGCGAGTCCAAGGACGGCACCGGTGACAAGGACACCGAGGCCACCACCGAGAAGACGGCCAAGGATGAGCCTGAGAAGCCCTCAGAACCGTCGAAGGACGGCTCCGCCGCCAAGGAGCCGGGCGACGGCACGAAAGGCGACGAGACGACACCTGACGCCTCCGCAGCCACGACGCCGGACGACGGCACCGGGACGGACACCGACCCCAAGGCCAAGGACGCCAAGACCAAAGGCGCCGAGGGCGCGGAGCCCGAGCCCGAGCCCAAGCCCAAGGCCAACGCCGAGGACGCGGAGCCCGACGCTACATCCAGGGAGGGGAAGGAGGAGCCGGCCGACCCGTCCAGCGCCACGTCCGGTGGCGGGCCGGAGGACGACGATCTGAAGGACGACCCGGACGATGACCGCAGCTTCTCCGAGCGGCTCCGGGATCGGCTGAGGACCGACCGTGGCGACCGGGACGGCGGGGCAGACTCGCGGCCCGGGCCGGGGTTCGACAGCGCCGGGGCGGAGGACCCGTTCGTCAGTCCCGGCCCCGGCTTTTTCAGCACCGGGTCCGGGACCGGAGAGGGGGATCCGTTCTTCAGCGTGCACGGCGAACCCCTCCCGCCGGAGTGGCCCGACCATCCCGCCCGGCCGCCGCGCCCCGCCCCGGCCAAAGAGGAGGACATCGTCGACGCGGTCGTCGTCGACGACCCGGCTGGCGTGCACGTCAGCAGTCCGCCGGGCCTGCCCCGGGCCCCGGAGCCCCACACCCAGCGTCCCGGCACCAGCCGTCCCACCGCACAGGAGGACCCCGTGGCATCCCAGGTCAGCAAGCCTTCCTCGGGCCAGGTCGGCATGGCGGCCCGGCACCGTACCGACGTCACCTTCGGCGAGTACCTGACGGAGATCGTGAACATCGCGATCGCCGCCGGGCTCGACGCGGAGCGGGCCGAGGAGCTGGCCGTCGCGCTCGGCAAGGTCGCCGACGCGCTGCGGGACATGGCGGCCGACCTGGTCGGCGACCACAACATCGACACCCGGGTCGTCGACCAGATCACCGACCTCGCCGACGCCGCGGCCCGGATGAAGCAGGTCGCCGAGCGGTGCGCCACCGAGTGCGGAATCGCCTCGGAGGCCGCCCTGCTCGCCGCCTTTGCCGTCGGGCGCACGTACAGCGCCGACATGCAGGCCATGGAGGAGGTGGGCCTGGCCCACGCCTCGTCCGCCGCCCACCACGACTAGAACCAGAAAGGGAGAACCCCGCCGATGAGCGACCTCGTACCCCACACCGGTGGCGGTGCCGCCGCCCGCACGGACGGCGACAACCGCTACAAGGCCGTCCAGCAGAAACTCAAGACGCTGGGCGCGGCCATGGACACGGCCGACACCGAACTCGGGACGCTGCTGCGCCGCATGAAGGCGAACGCCCAGCGCACCGAGGATCTGGCCGTCGCCATCGCCAACGCCGAACTCGACAAGAAGTTCGTGGAGATGACCAACCAGGTGTCCGTCGCCCTGGGCGGCGCCGCCATCGAGGTCCGCAAGCTCCACGAGACGGCCCAGGAGGTCTCCGGCCTCGCCCACGACACCCGCCGCACCCACGCCCGCCTGTACGAGGGCCTGGACACCCTCCGCTCCAACCGCAAGGAGCGCACCCCCAAGCCGGGCTTCTTCGCCCACTGACCCGCACCCCACCCGAGCCCCCGAGGGGCGGCCCGCCACGTACCGGCGGGCCGCCCCTCGCCGCATCCCCGAAGGAGCACCCCGTGTCCGTGCCGCGCAGCGTCGCCCTGGAGCGCACCCTCTACACCCTGACCGCCCCCGTGCTCGCCGCGGCCCCGAACCTGCTCGCCGACAGTCCCGTCAACACGGTCGTGCAGCTGGCGGGCGCGGCCGGTGTCGGCGGCTGGGTCCTGGCCGCCAAGAGCGACGACACCGGCGCCGGCCGCCGGATCCTGCGCTGGTCGCCGCTCGTCCTCGCGGCCGCCATCGACATCACCGCACGGCACACCATCGGCTGGGGCCCCTGGTGCCTGGACGGCATCCTCGCCGCCTCCTGGGCGGCAGCCGGCTGGGCGGTGATGCCCTTCTCCCGGCACACCCGCCGCCATCACCGCCCCGCCCTCGCCGCCCCCGTCCCCGCACCGCAGCCGCGCCCCGCTCCCGCTCCGGAGCCGTCCCGCGCGCAGCCGGACGACGGCGCCGACGCCTTCACCCGCCAGGTCCGCCGGCTGTGGGAGAACCGCGGCATGCCCGGCCGCACCATCGTCGTCAAGGCCACCCCGGAGCCGGGCATGCCCCACGACCTGTCCCTGCTGCTGCGCGCCGCCGAGCCGGGACGGCCGATCTCCGGTCTCACCGAGGAAGCGGTCGCCGCCGCGTTCGGCATCGAGACCACCGACGTACGGATCCAGGACGTGGTGCGCCAGTACGGGCGCGAAGGCGGACCCGGCTGGAAGGAAGTCCACGTCACCCCCGACGCGAACGAGCGCCGCCGCAAGGCCCCCACCACCCACGAGTGGTGGGCCGACCGGATCGCCGGCGGGCCCGTGCCCGGCTCAAAGTTCGTCAAGAAGGTCCGCGACGGCGAGCGGAAGGTCACCCACTACATCGCCCAGGTCCCCGACGAGATGGGCGAACCGCGCGTCAACCTCCACGCCCTGGCCGCCGTGCTGAAGACCAAGTACGACGAGGGCCGCCTGTTCGTCACCCTCGACGGCAGCCAGGTCCTCGTCTCCCTCTGGGACTCCAGCCCGCTGGCGCAGGTCTTCCCCGCCACCCGGGAGCTCCTCACCCCGGACGAGAACGGGCGGTGGGTGACCGGCTACCTCGGCAACGGGCAGCCCGCCCGCAACCGGGTCTTCACCGACCGGGGCGCGGCGCACGGCCTGTTCGTCGCCCCGTCCGGCGGCGGCAAGACCCAGCTCATGGCTCTCCACGTCGCCGCCGACGCCCTGTTCGGCGCGGTGGTCTGGCTCGCGGCCGAAGCCCCGGACGAGAAGGCCGCCAAGCTCGGCGAGTACGCCGACCGCTACGGCGTCGGCGCGCTCTACATGATCCGGCTCCTGCGCACCCTGGAAGCGCTGATGGAGATCCGCGGCGAGATGGTGTGGGCCGACGGCCGGGTCTACGACTGGGACCCCAAGTCGCCGGGCTGCCCCTACCGGATGCTGTCCGCCTACTTGGACGAGTTCCTCAGTGCGGCCCGCCACGGCGACTACGGCGCGGAGATCATGGACCTCGCCGAGAAGGTGTCGGTCAAGGGCCGCAAGTACGGCGTCGGCATCAAGGTCGCCGGACAGAGCATTTTCGTCCAGGACGGTTTCACGCAGCTGCTGTGCGAGAACCTCCGCGAGAACTGCATCCCCGTCGTGCTGAAGGTCGCGCCCGGCAAGGTGGGACGGATGTTCAAGGACCTGGGGATCCCGTCCGAGAACGTCCCCGACCCCCTCCCCCGCAGCTTCTCGCCGGAGGAGGCGGGCCGGATCGACCGGGTGATGCGCGGCGAGCCCGAACCCCCGGCGGACTCCAACACCGGCGGCGCCGGCTGGATCGTCGAAGCCAAGCAGCCCGAGGTCCTGCGCACCCTGTTCATGAACTTCAAGGACGGCCTGGACGACTTCTTCCCCGACGTCGTCGCGACCCTCACCGACCACGAGATCCGCGAACTCGAGGCACGCGACCTGTGGTTCGACTGGACCCTGCCGCCCCGCCCCGGCGAGTTCGGTGACCTCGACGAGGACGAGAACGGGGACGGGGAGGCGCCCAAGAAGGGCGGCGGCAAGCGGCCCAGCGGCGCGAAGCCCACGGCACGCCGCGACACGGTCACCACGACCCGCCAGGCACTGGAGGCACTCAAGAACCTCACCGGCGTCTGACCCACCCGCACACCCCGCAGGGCCCGGCCAACCGGCCGGGCCCTGCCCGCACCCGGAAGGACGCACCCCCACCGGCCGTGCTCACCCCCGACGATCCAGGAACCCCGATGCCACCCACCCCCGCCCGCACCCGGAACGCCCTGGTCGCCCCCACCCCTCCCAAGCCCCTGTCCCTCGATGAGCGCCTCGCCCTCATCAACACGGAGATGACCCTGCGCCTGGACGAGGCTGCCGTCGCCCACGAGGTCAACACCGCCCACATCTCCACCGAGCACGTGAACCTGGCCGACACCGTCACCGTCCCGCTCACCCCGACGCTCCAACCGCCGCCCACCCCGTACCCGACCCCCGTCGCCGCCCTCCTCCAGCGCGCCCACCACCGGCTTCTCACCGGCGGCTGGTGCGCTGGCGCCTATCAGGACGAGGACGGGGCCCTGTGCCTGTTCGGTGCGATCCGCGTCGAGTCCCGCCGCGACCTCGGCCTGGAGATGAACGCCGTCGCCGTCGTGATGGACGCGATCCGCCGTCAGTTCGGCGACCGCTACGACTCCGTGCCCTCGTTCAACGACTCCTTCAAGGGCACCGACGGCCGCGTCCCGGTCCGCACCCTCGGCCAGGCCGCCGACCTCGCCGACACCCGCGGCCTGTGACCCGCTCCCCCGGACTACCCGCCCCGCACCCGAACCCCGGAACACCCGGGCGCTCGGGTGCGGGACAGGCCGCCCGGCCGCGTACCACCCGTCCTCACCCGAACTGAACCAGGGAGCCACCACCCATGCCCTTCGACGACAAGCCCCTCAACGGCCAGCCCAAGCCGCACTTCTCCGACCAGACCAGCCAGCGGTCGGCCGCCGACCCGGACGACTCGCCCAGTACCGCGCTACTCGCCCGGCTGGGCAGGGCGTGGCAGGAGGCGTGGGACGACGGCGGTGTTCTCTACCAGCGGTGGGAAGACCTGCGCCAGGCCCCGGAACTCGGGTGGCACGCCATGGCGACCTGGCTGAAGGCCGCGATCGGCCTGGCCGGGATCTGCGCGGTCCTCATCCTGATGGACACCGCGGCCGACGTCCTGGTCGACGCGCTCCACCGCCTACTCACCGCTATGCCCCGGGTCGAGGTGGGCGCCGACACGTCCACCGGCGTCTTCGCCGTGGTCGACCAGCCGGTCCGCTCTTACATCGCCACCCGCTCCGCGACGCTGCCGATCACCGCCTCCACCGTCTACACCCTCTGGCAGGTGGTCGGCCTCTTCGGCCTGGTCGGCGGGTTCTTCCGCAGCAGCGGCGCCCGCCTCACCTGGACCGCCTGGGGCGCCGTCAGCATCGCGATGGTCCACAGCGCGACGCCCGCCGACGGCCGCACCATCGCCACCGGCCTCGCCGTCCTCGCCTGGGCCGCCGCCTCCACCCTCGCGCTACGCGGCCTGACCCTGCGCACCGCGCTGTTCGTCCACACCGAGGCCCCGACCATCGACATCCGCCCCGAGATCCACGTCCCCACCCCGCCGGCCCCCGGCGTCCCGGACAACGTGCACCCGCTCCAGAAGCGCTGACCTCGCTGACCCGTCGTCCTGCCTGGCTCTCGCCCACCCCGTACGCGGGCGAGAGCCGTACAGGCCGCCCGGCCACCCGTCCCACCCCGGCGCCCCGCCGACCACCCCGGTCGGCGGGGCGCAGCACTGCCCCCTCACCCGCCCGAACACGAAGGAGCCCACCGTGGCTTTCAGCGACCTCTTCACCCGCAGGCCCGCCGCACCCGTCCCACAGGCCCAAGAGCCCGTCCCCGCGGTGCGGCCGGAGATCGTGACCGGCGAGACGTGGAAGCCCGAGGGCATCACCGTCGTCCAGCGGTACGACACCCAGGCCCACGCGGTCGTACTCGTCTACACCGCGTCCCAGCGGTACAGGTACGCCGTCGCCTGCCTGGGCTGCCATTACGCCAAGGCCCCCAGCACGGCGAGAGACTGGATGGATCTCTTCGACGCCGCCGAGGCCGCCAACACTCACGCGGGCACCTGCCGGGCCCTGCCCCGCGACCTCCCTGCCCGACCCGACGACGACACCGTCCACAACCTGCTGCACAAGCGGGTGCGTGTGCGCCAGAACAGGGTCGAGGAGCAGGAGTTCCGGATTGACGCGCTGGACCGGGACCGGCTCACGATCCAGCGGACCACCCCCTGGATCGAGGTCGCGCTGCGGAAGCTGGCCGACGCGCACCCCGACCTGCTGCTCGTCAGGACCACCAGCCACGAGGGCTCCCCCCGCTTCTTCGTACGGCCGTACACCCCGGCCAGCTGACAGGGAGCCACTCCCCCCAGCCCGCGAACACACCCCCCCCGCACCACGCCCTCGCGCCCCGTCGACGCCCGTCGCCGGGGCGCGCCGCTGCCCGCTTCACGGAGGTCCCGTGTCCGTCCGACGCACCCTCAAGCAGGCCTTGGCCGCTCTCACCTCTCCCCGCTGGTCCTACGCCCGCACCGACCCCGAGCTGCTCGACGTACTGCTCGCCGAGCAGGCCGCGGCCGCCAACCGCGAGGCCGCCGACCATGCGGCGCAGGCCGCCGCCTGGAACGTCGACGAGCTGCACGTGCAGCCCGGCCTCCTGGAGGCCCGCCGCGACGTCCTGGCCGACGTCCACTACCTGGAGGGCCTGCTGATCGGCGCCCGCCAGCAGGGCCTGGACCCCGAGCTCATCGAGCGCCTGGAGGACGCGGTCGACACCGGCCACCAGCTGACCGTGCTCCTCGCCGACGCCGCCCGCGCCACCCTCACCGCCCGCACGGCGGGTCACTGAACGCCCGGGGCGGCCGCCGGCCCACAGGCCCGGCCGCCCCGGAGCCCCACCCAGCCCAGCACCGGGCCGCGTGCAAGGCCCACACCGCATCGCGCTCTCTGGAGGTCCTCCGTGCTCTCGCCCCGCCCCCGCCGCCGGACCGGCCGGCCCCGCCCGCAGCGCCCCGGCCCCCGCCACCCCTACCGCCCCCACCCGCTGCCCGGAACCTGGAGCCGGTGATGCGCACCCGGCGTAAACGCCACCGCGAGGCGGTGCGGGTACCGCGCAGCGACGCCCTCCTGCCCGAGTTCGACCGGGGCGCCGTTCCCGAGGGCCTTGTCACCCGGCGTGCTCTGCGGGAGATGGGACTGAGCCCCGGCGACAACACCGGGCCGGTCGCGATCCTGCGGTGCCGACTGTGCGCGACCCGCCCGAACTGGTCCTGCCGCCACCCCACCCGCGGCTACCTGCTCCGCATCGACCTGGCGACCCCGAAGAGGACACCGACGCTCGCTCAGGAATGGGCACTGGACCGGGCCATGGCCGCCAGGTCCACCTGCCCGGATTGCCAGCGCCGGTACGTCTACTGCCTTCCGCTGCGCACCCAGGGCCGCTGCGACCCCTGCGACAAGGGCTACGAACCCAGCCCCGGCACGTACTTCACGACTGCGGCTCCGGTGACTCACCGGCTCGCCGCCTGATCACTCCGGAAAGGAATTTCGATGACCGAGACGCTCGATCGCACGGCCACGTCGCCGTACGCCCGACTGCTGGACATCGCCGCACAGCTCGGCCCTGCCGCCCGCCGTGAGGAGGAACGGGACGCCGCCGCCACGGAGGCCGACAACCACGTCTACAGCCACTACCAGGACACCCTGGGCAGCGTGCTGGAGGCCTGCGACTGGACCGGCCACCACGCGCTTCCGCAGCAGGACATCACGCCGAGCGCCATCACGTCTCTGGGCAACGGCATCTGGCTGCACCACACCGCCACCAGTGCCGACCCCGAGCAGCACGTGCTCACCCTGCTCGTGCCGTGCGCCTGCGGGCGCGGCTACACCGGCTGTGAACTCGCCGACGAACCCGACCTCCTGCAGATCCTCGACGAGCTGAGCACCTCCGGCGGCCTCATGCCCCACGAAAGCGACGCGGGCGGAAACGACTGCGACAGCACCCCCGCCGCGCACCGGTCCTGGAGGGCGGGCCGGTGACCGCACGCGCTGCCCTGCTGCTCGCCGCCGCCGTCCCGCTCACCGCGGCGACGGCGGCCGCCGTCGCGCTGAAGGCCGGCCACTGGAAGGTGTCCGCCGACCGCCACCACATCCGTGTCACCGCCCGCCCCCGGCCCCACTGCCCGCGCTGCCACGGCGACGGCGGCTGGTGGACCGGCGGCCCCTTCCCGGAGATGGAGGCATGCGACTGCTGGTCGGACCGGCCGGAGCTGCGCGTCCGGCTCCTGCCCGTCCCGACCTGGACGGATCAACCGCCCTTCTGACGTCCTGCGGGCGGGCCGCCGCGTGCGGCCCGCCCGGCTGCTCACCGCCCACGCCGGGCCAGCGCCTCATCCGGCCTGGCCGGCACCCTCACCCGCAAGGAGATCTCGTATGCCCGAACCCACGCCCGGGACCGTCGTGCCGACGCTGGATGGCGACCACTACATCTCCGAGCAGCGAGCCCGGATCGCCGCCCTTCAGGCCCGCCCCGACCGGATCACGCAGGAAGACGCGCGCTGGCTTCTTGACCGGCTCGCGCGCGCGGACTGGCACATGGAGGAGCTGCGGGACCGCATCGACAACGCGGGAAGCATGATGCTCACGAGTTATGTGTCCAGCGCCATCGGCTACACCCGCTGGTCCCGGGGAACCCCGCGAGGGCCGGTGATCGCTAACGCCTGCTCTCCGGGCCCGCCGCCCGAGCGCGACGACGGGACTACGCCGCCGATCACCTCACCGAGGCACTGACCGGCACGGACGGCGAGCAGTGAGCGCCCCATCTGCGTGACGGCATTGAGATGGCCCACTGACCTCGCCAAACACATCCAGCGCAACCAGATCCTGCGTCAGACCAAGCGCTACCGCTCCACCGACCAGCCCACCAGCGACTGACCTTCCGGGGCGTCCCGGCCGAACGCTGGGACGCCCCCGCGGGCCCTGCCTCCAGGCGGCCCGCCTCATCCGCAAGGAGAGACCGTATGACCGCACCGACCTACCCGCAGGTGCCCGAGCACAGCCTCGTGGTCCTCATCGGGGCCTCCGGCGCCGGGAAGTCCACGATCGCGCGCACGTGGCCCGCCTCGCAGGTCCTGTCCCTGGACGCGCTGCGCGAGACCGTCAGCGACGACGCCGGCGACCAGGACGCGACCGGTGACGCCGTCGCCGCTCTGCACCTGCTCCTCGAAGCGCGGATGCGCCGACGGCTGTTCACCGTGGTGGACGCGACCAACGTGTCCAGGGCGACGAGGGAGCCGCTCGTCGCCGCCGCGAAACGGCACGGGATGCCCGCCATCGCGGTCATGGTCGCCACCCCGGCGACGGTGTGCACGGACCGTCAGCGGCCGCGCCCCGCCAACCGGACGGTGCCGGACGACACGGTCCGCCAGCAGCATACGGCGATGGTCCGCTCCCACCCGACGCTCCTGGCCGAAGGCTTCAACGAGGTGGTCTTCGCCGACAGCCTTCACCGGCTGCTGCCGTACCTGGAGCACCTGAGCGGGACGCGGCAGGCCGACCTCGGCCTGGACGGCGGCGACGGCCTCGGCGATCTCAACCTCGTACGCAGGATCTTCGGCGCGGAGATCCTGCCGCTGTGGCAGTGGAAGCCCGGCTCCGACATCGCCGACGGCGACCGCGTCGCGGAGATCCGCCTCGGCCAGCAGTACCTCACCCTCGCCCTGCGCACCGACGTGGACGGCGCGGGCGACGTCGGGTTCGACGTTCGGGTGCCGTGCCCGCACGACGACGAGTGCACCGGCACCGCGTGGGTGCCCGCCTACAGCGTCACCTGCCTGTACCGGGCGCTCAACGGCGAACTCGACGGCGACGAGGACATCGCCTGCACCGTCCACGGCCCCGCCTACGACGACCAGGACGACGACCCCGACGGACGCGCCGACCTGGAGGAGCAGGCCGCGGCCGCGATCCGCGACTGAGACGAACCACCGACAACCCGCCCCCGCCTGTCCCCGGGTCACCGGCCCCACCAGCGCCGGTGACCCGCCCGTTCCTCTTCCCGTCCGGCTCAATCTGACAAGGAGGCCCACTGTGGCCGTCCAGACCAAGACCGACACCTTCGGTGCGCTGAGCGACTGCTTCGCCACCGACCTTGCCGCTCTCCTCGGCGAGCAACCGCCCAGGAGCCTCGCCCCGAACGCCTTCATCGATCTGGTCGAACGGGTCAGCGGTGTCCTCGGCGGATCCGGTGTCAGCAGCTGGCGGGATGCCAGCGCCGAGCTGGACATCGCGGTCACCCACCTCACCGACGCGCTGACCAGCCCGGACGGTGACCAGGCGTCGCTGCTGGCCTGGGCGCGCACCCATCTGCGTGACGGCATCGAGATGGCCCGCTGACCCCGCTGGCCTGCCTAGTTGAGCGCATTCTGTGCCGCCCCGATCCCGCACCCGCCGGGGTCGGGGCGGCCGCAGTGGCCCCTCAACCCGCCAGACACGAGGGGACCGGCCTCACCGCCCGCTGCCGCACCGGCCCCGGCCGGCACACCTTCACGGAGGACCGTATGACGCGCACGCCCAAGGATGTCTCCTGGTACATGGCCACCCCGGCCGACGGCATCATCGAGCGCAGCCGCCAGGCCGGCACACCGGTCAGCCTCGCCGACCACGTCGGCCAGGTCATCGACCACCCCCGCCCCGGCCGCCCCTGGTTCGACGAGTCCGAGTTCAGCTACTTCCGCATGGTCAAGCGGGTGGGCGAGGCGCTGGAGGACACCGGTATCCGGTCCGCCGTCTGGCCGGTGCGGCTGTGGATCGTGGAGCCGGTCGGCGACACCGGGAACTGGAGCCCGCACCACTACCCCTACCGTCTGCTCGCCCACCAGATCCGCGTCGTGGAGGAGACCGACGCCTGGCCCGCCCTCGGTGTCCGCGGGCGTGAGGTCCTGGACGTCGTCCAGCAGCAGATCCCGCAGCGGGCCATCGAGTGGGCCGCCAGCTGGGACGCCGACCCCGAGGGCATGCGCGAGCGGCGCCGGACCTGGCACCTGTGCGGCAGCCGCAGCACCGGCAGCGGGGTCAGGGCACAGTCGACGGCGATCGCGATCTCTCGCGCCCGCCGTGAGTCCGCCGCCCAGCAGTGGGCCGAGCACCTTGCCCAGGACACCGCCGAACACGCCCTGGAGGGCACCGGCGCCAGCCGGGACGCCGTCTACTACGCCTGTGCCCGCGCCGCCGGCCTGGCCACCGCCGCCCAGCACGAGGCCCGGCTCGACGCGTACGTGCTGGACGCGCTGCGCGGGACCGGGCTGGACTCCCCGGCCCCGGTGGTGGCAGCAGCCTGACCGGCACCAGAAAACGCATCCCTGAAAGATGCCATCCGCTTGAAATGCATCCTCGAAGGATGCATTATCGAGGTGTAGGGGCCGACCGGTCCCCACACACTCCGCACCCAGGAGCTGCTTTGACCACCTCTCAGACCTTCACCGCCCTCGCCCCCGGCGCACTCTTCACCGACGTCATCAGCCACGTCGGAACGGTCAACGTCACCGTCGACCCGACGCTGACGCACACGGTCATCACGGTGAGCACCAGCGACATCGAGGGCCCCCTCGCCGACGCGGTGCGCGCCACCACGATGAAGGAGAGGCCCTACAAGCACCTCAAGTGCCTCACCGTCAGCGTCCCGAAGACCGAGGGCAGCACGATGACGACGGGCACCGCCGTCTCCGGCTTCCGCAACGGCACCATCACCGTCGACGTGCGCCTGCCCAGCGACATGTCCTCGCTCCGCCTGGAGACCACCAGCGCCGACCTCACCGCCCGCGGCGACCTCCAGCTCCTGGAGGTCAACTCGCTCTCCGGCGACATCGAAGCCCGCGGTGTGCACACCCTGCGGGTCAACACCGCCAGCGGCTACGTCCGGGTGGACCGGGTCGACGCCCGCGTCGACATCAACTCCGTGTCCGGCGACATCGAGATCGGCGCGTACAACGGCACCGAGGGCCGCGCCAACACCGTCTCCGGCGACATCCACGTCTCCGCGACCCCGGCCGCCTACGGCGTGCTCCACGCGAACACGGTCTCCGGCGACATCACCACGCGCGGCACCAGCCACCTGACCGAGCGCGTGAGCACCCTCGTCGGCACGCACCGCAGCCGGTGACTGCGCCCCGGGGCGGCCGCTTCCGGCTACCAACCTCACCGGCCGCCCCGGGCCTCCCAACCCGCTCCAAAGAAACGGGGGGCAGCCACATCGTCCCCCAGACCTCAATGGAGCTCACCATGCCCCCCCGACCCGACGAGCAGTCCCGCACCCAGCTACGGGACCTGGTCGCCCAGGCCAAACAGCGCCGCGACGCCGCGCACGAGCGCGCCGAGACCGAGTTCTGGACGACCATCGACGCCCTGCAGGCCAGCTACCACGGAGCCCAGCAGGACATCGCCGACACCCTGGACATCCAGCGCAACCAGATCCTGCGCCAGACCAAGCGCTACCGGACGGACTGAACCGGCGGCCGTCCCGGCCCAGCCCACCGGGCCGGGACGGCCCCACTCCAGACCCCACCGCGAACAACGGCGCACCACCCCCTCCCCCGCTCCCGCGAAGACCAGAAAGGAGACGAGCTCGCGTGACCCCCCGTACCGCCCGACGCGCATCCGTACGACGCGGCACCCGCACCAACCCCGTGACCACCACACCCGACACCGTGCCGACCGGGTGCTTCTGGTTCACCGACCCCGACGGTGTGCTCTGCTTGGCACCCGCCTGCATGGCCCGCATTCAGGACCCCGACGCCGAGTGCCTCTGCGACACCCTCACCGCCCACTACCGCCGCGCCCGCCAACAGCTCCGCGACCTCATCCGCCGCGACCGCTACGCCCGCACCTGGTGGAACGCCCTGCACGCCGTCGTCGACGAGCACCCCGACCGGGCGGCTCTTCTCGGCGCCGCCCGCGACCGCGCCCACCGCTCCCGCTGAGTATCTGGACGTTTCCCCGTCCGTTCCCGCTCCCGCGCTCCGGCCCGGGATCGGGGGCGGGCGGGGAGCCGGAACAGCCGGCTCATACGGAGGGAGTTTCCATGACCGACGAAGAGGCCCAGCGCCTGGCGGAGTTGCAGCGGGCGGCGGAGGAGCAGCTCGAAGCCGAGCGCCGCCTGACCCAGTCGATGGCCGACGCGGCCCAGCGCGACGGCGGCTGCTGACCGTCTCTCAGCGTCGTGGTGGCGGGCCACCGAGCCCGCCACCACGACGCACCCGCTCAGCCGCACCACCCTGAACACAAAAGCGTCCGGGCCTGCCGCTCAAATCGGCAGGCCCGGACTTTCCCGCCCATGCCAGAGATGAGAAGGAAGCCACCAGTATGCCCGCCGCCACCGCCTTACCGCCCCGGGTCCTGCACATCACCGCGCTCGCGGTCCCGCTCGCCGGATGGACCCTCCACACCGCCGTCCTGCACCACCGCCTCACCCAGGCCCACCGTGACCCGCTCACCGGATGCTGGCGCCGCGAGGCCTTCACCACCCGCGCCCAGCGCCTTCTCGACCGCCACCCCGGCGACGTCGTCCTGGTCCTCGCGGACGCCGACAGGTTCAAACAGCTGAACGACACGCACGGGCATGCCGCCGGCGACACCGCGCTCGCCGCGATCGGCCGCCGCCTCACCGAATGGGCCGGACCCCGAGGCGTCGCAGGCAGGCTCGGCGGCGACGAGTTCGCCGCCATCACCCGCATCGAACCCCGCCACCAGGCGCTGCGCCTCGACCACCTCGCCCAGCTGATGCAGCGTGCCGTCCCGTACGCGGACGGCACCTTGCCGCTGGCCGTGTCCCTCGGCGCCGCCACCCCGCATGCCGTCGGCCACCGCGACCTGCCGACCCTGATGCGCGCCGCCGACGCGGCGATGTACCAGGGCAAGCACACCGGCACCGTCACCTTGGCGACCGCCGGCCACGCCGCAGTGCCGTCCGTGAACGGCCGCCGCCTCGGCCGCCCGGGCACCGCCTTACCGGGACGTGCCGCATGACCACCACCGCCGTACCGGCCGGTGACTGGATCCGCGGCATCACCATCCGACAGCCGTGGACGACCGCGATCCTCACCGGCGAGAAGACGGTGGAGAACCGGCCCCGACCGTGGCGCACCGGCTGGGTGCTCCTGCACGCGGCCCAGCAGATCGAGCGGCCCGCGCTGCGTTTGCCGCAGGTCGCCCGTACGGTCCGCGACCGGGAGCTGGTGACCGGCGCCGTGGTCGGCGTCGCCCGGATCAACGACTGCCACCAGGACCCCGACGGCGCCCCGCCCTGCACCCCGTGGGCACACCCCGGCTCCTGGCACCTGGTGCTCGACGACGTCCAGGCGCTCGCCCGGCCGATCCCCGCACGCGGACAGCTCGGCCCCTGGCGGCCGCACCCGGACCTCCTCGCCGTGGTCCTGGAGCAGCTGCCCGGCCTGAGCCCGTGAGCACCCGCCGCACCAGGAAGCTGTTGTGGGAGCCGGGCTACGTCCCGGCCCCCGGCGGCCTTCTCGACTGGCGCGACAGCCGCCACTACGACCACCGCCCCGACCGCCTCTGCACCCTGTGCGGACACCCCACCTCCCTGCGCTCCCACTCCGGAGAGCCGACCCATAAAACCTGCGCCGAGACCTGGCTCACCGCTAACCCCGAAGAGGCGCGCCGCACCGGCCGGTACGCCTCCGACGCCCAGCCCAAGGGCCGACGCGACGACGACCACGCCTGAGCCGACGGGACCAGCCCGCCGGCCACATCGAAAGGTGAACATGACCGAGAACACCGAGACCATCCGCTACACCGCCGACGTGGTCACCCTGACCCCCGACGGCCGTGTCCTGCTGATCGAGCGTCGCTGGCCGCCCTTCCAGGGCGCCTTTGCTCTCCCGGGCGGCCACTGGGACCCGGGCGAGTCGAACCGCGACGCCGCCGTCCGCGAGCTCGCCGAAGAGACCGGCGTCCACGTCTCTCCGGCCGAGCTGCTCGAACTGGGGACCTGGGACCAGCCCGGCCGCGACCCCCGCGGCCGGTACAGCACCACCGCCTACCTTGCCGTCGTTCCCGCCGACACCGAGATCACCGCCGGAGACGACGCCGCCACCGCCCGCTGGTGGCCCCTGCACAACCTCCCGCCCCTCGCGTTCGACCACGCTTCCATCCTCAAGGCCGCCACCAACTCTGGCGCCTGAGACACCACCACGGCACCGGAGCACCGCGCCCGGCCTACCCCGGCCAGGCGCGGTGCTCCGCCGCTTCACACCCGTACACCCCCAGACCTCACCCGCATCTGAAAGCAGGCGTCATGGGCTTCTTCACCCGCAAGATCGACCGTGTCAGCACGGAGGAGGACCGCTACCGCGCCGCGCAAGCGGCGGCAGTCACACAGGCAGCGGCGGACCAGCAGAGCGCGTACGAGACGGCCAGCGGGGAGGCGACCGCGCGTGCGCAGGACCGCCGAGAGGCGAAGACGGCGAAGCGGGCCCGGATTAAGACGGTCGGCCACATCAAGAAGGTCGGCCGTGGGCGCTACGTCACCACCGGGTGGGAGATCGACGTCCCCGACGGCAGCGGACGCGGACGCGTGACGGAATCCGAGGTAACCCACACCGGCACTCTCGGAGGCTTCACCGTTGCCGAACTGTGCCGCATCGCGCACGGCCCCCGCTGCCGTCGCTGCTGAGCACCCGGCACCCGGCCCTCGGAACCAGCTTGACCGGGTGCGACGCTCCGCCGCTCTGCACCCCCCCTGCCAGTGACCACACCAGACAGACGCATCTGAACAGGAGAGCCATGACCGCCGCGTTGATCACCCCCGACCGCTTCCCCACCAGCCCGCTCGCCCTGCGCACCGCCGACCCCGACAAGCAGGCGGAGATCCGAGCCTTCGCCGACCGGCAGGCCGAGGCCGCCACCACCGCCCGCGACCGGCTCTCCGACCTGTGGGCCGCCGCCGCGACCAGCGCTGACCGGATTGCCGCGCTCCGCACCGTCCACACCGACCTGGTGACCTGGCGCTACACCCTGGCCGTGCAGGCGGGCGGTCGCCTCGGTCAGGGCATCCCTCACGACGCGGAGCGCTTCCGTACGCCGATCCGCCCCGGACACCACAACTACGACCGCATCGGCCGCGTCGGCCGGCTCCGCGACGGCGCGAAGTGGGACCCCGGCTCCCGCACCTACGCCGGAGGACTCCCCACCCCGGCCTACGAGGCGATGCTCCGCTACGGCCGCCTCGCCCAAGAGCGCTTCGAAGTCGAGGACGTCGACGGGGACATCCTCAAGACCTGGGTGCGCCTGCCGGACGGACAACACGTCCCCGGTAACCGCATCATCCGCGGCCGCACCGCCCGTCGCATCGCCCGCGAGCTGACCGCCCGCGTTGCCGCCCGGGGCATCGACGCCACCCGCATGGAGACCGGCGGCAACCCCATCTACACCGCCACCCCCGAACCCCGCGACAGCGCGACGCTGCGCGCTGCGGCCCTCGCCCTGCTGGCCGACCCCGGCCTGACCGTCGCGACGTACCTGACGGCCCGCTACCTCCTGTTCCAGGGCGCTGAGATGAAGAAGGGGAGCGACGCCGTGACGAGGACTTTCGTCGTCACGGTCGGCTCGCTCGTCTTCGGCAACGAGGCACCCGCTCTCCTCGGTGACATCGACCTCCGCTGCTACGTCCTCAACCAGACCGCCGCCACCACCCCGGCAACCTGACACCCGCCCTGCCGCCGAGGGTGCACGCTTTCGGCGGCCGTAGGAATCGAGACCCGATGACTACCGTCTTCGACCAGTTCGACCGCCGCATCACCGACGTCACCGTCCAGCTCGCCGCACACAACATCCCGCTCACCGCCCCGCCCGCACCGGTCGCCGACCTCGACCCCACCGACCCCTGGGCCAGCTCCTACGTCGCCCCGATCGACCGCTCCACACTCGCTTGGTGCACCGCCGCCCAGATGCTCGCCACTCACCACCACACCACCGTCGACCGCCAGGTCCTCGCCGCCGACGCCCTGCTGCGCGAGCTCGGCGTCCCCGGCCTTGCCCAGCTCCACTCCGACCTCCACGACGGCGCACCCATCGACTACCGCCACACCCCCTGCCCCTACTGCGCCGGCATCGGCGAAGACCCCACCCAGCCGACCTGCCAAGACGTCGGCTGCCCGCCCCAGTACGAGTACGCCGGCCACGACCACCTCTGCCCGGTCTGCCACGGCGCCGACTTCCAGCCCAACTGGTTCGCCGCCGAGCGCCTGCGGGAACTCGACGAGCTCCTCACAGCCGCCGTCGCACCCAACGGCGGCTACTGGACGACCCGCTGGAACCGCTGGCGTCCGACCAGGCCGACTCCCTCCACACAGGTGGGCAACCGAACCTGAAGCACTCCGAACCCAAGGCCCGCACTTCCCCGGCGAACACGCCACGGGGGAGTGCGGGCCTTTTTTGCGTTTTGGGGCCCAGCGCGTCAACTCCGCACCGTCCGACACCTGATGGATCCTGCGCGCTGCTGTCGACTCCCCAAGTGGGGAGTGATGCCCTCAGGCCAGTCCTGCCAAGGGATCGGGGTATGTCAAGATGCGGTTGCCGCGCACGGTGCGGTCCACACACGAGCAAGAGGAGGGCACCCCGTGCTGAACCCAGACGGAGCGCAGACGATCGAACCCCCCGAAGGCAGCACAGCCGTCGGGACGGGCAAAGGCGGTGTCGGCAAATCCACCGTCTCCGCGCACCTCGCCGGCGAGTCCGCAGCCGACGGGCACCGGACCCTCCTCATCTGCGTCACAGGCCAGGACGATGACGACCTCGGCATCAAGCGGTTCGGCCGCGGAATCCACCCGCAAGGACCCTCCGCCATAGACGGCGAGGGCCTCTACCGGGCCATCCACGACCGGGTTCCGCTCCAGCCCATCCGCGAAGTCCGCCCCAACCTGGACGTGCTCCCCGGGGGCCCCCGCGTCGCCGACATCGCGAACATCCTCATGGCGCGCCTCATGCAGGAGGGTCCCAGCGTCGTGCAGAGCCTCGCCCGTTCGCTCGCCCCGATCGCCCCGCTCTACGACCGCATCATCTTCGACAGCGCCCCCGAGAACGACATCCTTGAGCAGCTGGTGCTCGCGGCCGCCCGCACCCTGATCGTGCCGACCCGCTCCGACGACTCTTCGATCTCGGGCATGGAGCGCATCAGCAAGAACTTCAAGGTCATCAAGCAGCAGATCAACCCCCACCTCCAGATCGCCGGAGCGTTCCTCTACGGCTCGAACCCCTCCGCCACCCTGATGCACGCGGCGGTCCGCAAGGACATCCGCAAGACCCTGGGAGAGGGCGCCCCCATCCTCGAGACACTCGTCGGTTACCGCGAAGTCCCCGCCCGCAACGCCCGAAAGAAGGGGCTGCTCTTCGCTGAGTACGCCGACCTGCTTCCGAAGTCCGCGAGCCAGAGCGATGTGAGGGCCGGGCGCGCGGAGGCGGAAGACGTCATCCCGGACACCATCATTCCGCTCGCCAAAGAGATGCGGACGCTGACCACCGAGATCTTCGAGCACCACAGGAGGGCTGCCTGATGGCTGGCCTGTTCGACGTCGACACCCAAGCCCCCCAGCAGCAGGCGGGCGGCCTCTTCGGAGGCATGCCCGCAGGCGGCGCAGCGAGCATCGTGGTCCAGGCGCTCCCCGGCACCACCCTCGCCTCCATCCCGTCGCCCTACCAGCCCCACGGCACGGACGAACTCTCCGACGAGGAGCGCCAAGACCTCGCCGTCTGCAAGGCGGGCGTCGACAACCTGCACCAAGCGTTCTGGATCGCGGGCAAGGCCCTCGAAACGATGAGCACCGCCCAGCTGCACCGCGAGGAGAACCCCAACTTCGCGGAGTGGATCTGGGAGAAATGGGAGATCTCCGAGTCCCAGCTGCACCGGCTCAAGGACGAGTGGCGCGTCGGTGAAGCCCTCGCCAACCTCGGCCACAAACCGCTGGAGTACCACGTCCGGAAAATGACCGAGCTGCGCCGCCAGACCAGCGACAAGGTAGCGATCACGGTCTACGACACCATCGTCCGGTGCCGGACCCGAGTCACAGGCGACCTCGTCGAGAAGGTCGTCAACGACCTCGGTGTCCTCCCGAAGGACGCCGAAGCCGCCGACGTCGGTCGTCGGGTCCGTGAACTCCTGGCGACCCCGAACGAGAGCGCCGACGGCACAGAGAAGACCAAGGACGTCCCCGACATCAGCTCGCTGGGAACGGACTCCCCAAGTGGGGAGTCGAGCCGGAAACCCAGCAATAGCAAGGCCGACCCCCTTGCCGTGAAGGACATCGAGCGTCTTCGGAACACCCTCGCCTCCCTCCAGGAAGCGGCCAAGACGGTGAACAAGGCGACAGCCCGACGAGCCGTTGAAGCGCAGCCGTACATCGCCGTGCCGCTCATCCAGGCGATCGGGTCGCTGCTCCAGCAGATCGACAGGGCCGTGGCGATCAAGCTCCCGAAGGCGGAGTGATCTAGCCCTTCTCGGATTGGCGGGCGACGGTCGGACTCCAGCTCCTGGGAGTCCGACCGTCGCCCGCGACCTCAGCCGGACCGGCTTGGTTTCACGCGGGAAAGTAACTGGGAGTCCTCGCGTCAGGGGCCGGTGAGGATGTCGTGAGTACCGATGCGACGCCAGATCACGTGCGGTGTGCCAGGACGGAGCGCCGCACCGTACTGCCACGTTGCGCGGCCTGCGGGGCCGGCGCCCATGGACCAGGTGAGCTCGTAGACGCCGGGTGCGCGTTGGACGCGCTTGACGCGGAGGCCAGCGCGAAAACGTCCTCCGGTGCGCAGGTCCTCGACGAAGGCCGCCACGGTTTGGCGGAACTTCCGACGCTGTTCCGGAGTGAGGCGGTCAAGGTCGACGGCGAAGCGCGGCAGGGTTTCGTAGGTCGGCACGACGGAGTCCTCCAGGAAGCACGAAGCCCCCGGGGGCTGCCGGGGGCGGTGGGGGTCTGTCTGGGGTGAAGGGAGTCGGCGACGTGAGTGCTGGCCGGGTGCGTCGTTGGTCGTCGTCCGGGGAGCGGTGCGTGAAGGTGCGCTGGATACCGCTGGAGTCGGTTACTTGGCGTTTTCGGGGTGTGTGAGGCGCGTGGGGCTCGTTGCCGCGCAGCATTTGCCTGGCTCCGGGCGGTGTTCGCGTGGCGGGCAGGACGTCGCCGCGGATGCGCGTCCGGCGGGATCGGCCGAGCAGGCCGCCCGCCGCTACTTCGCCGGGACCCCGTACCCGTGGGCCGGGTACACGGCCGTCGACTACCACCGGGCGCCGCCCGTGGTCGTCACCGAGCTGGAGCGGATCACCGCCGACCAGGCCGGGGCAGCGGGAAGGGTGTGGCGCAGGCTCGGGCGCGAGGAGTGGCAGACGCTGAGCGAGGCCCTGGACAACCCGGACGGCGAGCGGCTCTACCAGAGGGAAAAGGAGCAGTCCCGCCGGCGGCAGGCGGAACGCAAGGCCGCGGAGCGGGGGCACAGCGGCCGGTGTGCACCCGGTGCGGCACGAAGTTCACCGACGAACGCTGGCAGTCGAACCGGCAGTCTTCCTGGCGCAGCGAGACGGACGGCCTGCGCGGGCCGTGCGAGAGGGAGCACGTCGCCCGGCTCGAGGCCGAACGCGTCGCGCGGCGCGAGGCGGAGGAAACCGCGGTGCGGGAAGCGGCCGAAGCGGAGGCGAAGAAGGGCCGCGGCCTGTTCGGGCGCCGCCGGTAGGAGCGGGACGCGACACTAGCGAACCCGGTGCTCTAGGTTCCCGCCCGCTCGGTTCCGCGACCGCGTCTCCGCCCCGGAGACCGGCGGGGCCGGGCGGAAAGGACCGTCACCATGACCTTCATCGAGCCCGGCCTGTCCGTACGAGGCGGCTTCGCCGAAGGGCCGCTCGCCGACGCCGCCCTGTCCCGAGCGGCCCGCGCCGGGCAGCTCCTCGACGAGGTGCAGGAGCAGGCGTCCACGCTGACCGACGGCCAGCTGCGCGACAGCGTGTACCGGGCGCTGCGCCGCTTCACCCAGGAGCAGCCGCCCATGTGCCAGGTCGACAGCTTCACCGCGCTGATCCGCCGGGGGGTGCGCATCGACTGGCCCGTCTCCGATTGCCTGCCCTGCGTCTGACGTCCTGCGGGAGGGCGCCGCGCATTCTTCTTCGGGAGGGGCGAGGTCGGGCTGCTGGGCGGGCATCACCGGAACCCCTTGCGCATTGTGCAGGGGTCTGCCATTCTCTTCCTATGCACAATGTGCAGGCCGATTGATCAGGGGAGAACCACCATGTCCGTGACCATCACCAAGACCGCCGGCCGCACCGTCGAGATCACCTGGGCTCCCGAGGACGACCCGCACGGCTACCTCCTCCGCGCGGTGGAAGGCGACCAGCTCGCCTACGCCCTGGAGGCCCTCGGTGAAGGCGCGAACGTGACGGAGTACAGCGTCGACCTCGCTCTGCAGGCCGCCATGCACACCAAGGCCCTCGCGAAGGAGTTGGACCGGCGGGCGGCCAAGCAGGTCGTCACCATCCGGGAGAGGTACAGCGTCTCCTGGGGCCGGATCGCGGTCATCGTCCTCGGCGACGCCGAGCGCCAGTCCGCTATCCGGCGGATGTACGAGAGCGGCCTGCGCCACCTCGGCCGCTGACCACTCACCCACCGATCACCCGAACGAAAGCAGGAACACCATGGGCGTCTTCAGCAAGAACAGCAACGAGAACGACAACACGAGCGAGAACACCGACAACCCGAACAGCGACGAGCCCCAGTACAACAACAGCGGATCGATCACCGGCGGCCTCTTCGGCGGCGTCAACAACGGCGGGATCGTCGGCGGTGTCATCAACGGCGGCACCTTCAACTTCGGCACCAGCAGCACAGAGTGAAAGGCGGGGCGGCCGTCACTTCCCGGCGCCGGCCGCCCCTGCTTCCCGCCCAGCCACGTGAGACCGAGGGGACCCCCATGCTGCCAGAACTCTTCGTCCTGCTCTACGCCGGACACCTCACCGCCGACTACGCACTCCAGACCGACCACCAGGCCGAGCACAAGGCCGCCGCGGGCGCCGCCGGATGGCGGGCCAACGCCGCCCACGCCGGGACCCACCTCGTTGTCGCCGGGGTCATGCTCGTCATCGGCCACCTCGTCCTCGACCTCCCGATCCCGGCGCTCCCGGCCCTCGGTGCCCTGACCTGGATCACGACCACTCACGCGATCCTGGACCGTCGGTGGCCGATCACCGCGTGGATGCGGATCGCCCGTCAGCAGGCCTGGGCCCAGCGCGGGGGAGCCGCACACGTCGACCAGACCGCACACATCCTGGTGCTCTTGGTCGCCGCCCTGGCGCTCTCCGCGACCTGACCCCGCCGCACCCCACACGACAGCAGCCCCCCGTCCCCTCCGGACGGGGGGCTGGCTGCATACCCTCGACGACGTGGAGAACGACAACACCGACGACGGGACCCCGCAGAGGCGTCCGGACCGAGACCCGCAAGAGCGCCGACCATGGTCCCCGGAGCAAGGGTCGCGGCCCCGGGTGACGGCCTACCCCGCCGGGCGCAGGCCGGGCATGTACGTATGGGACGGGAGCAGCTGGATCCACTGCTCGGTCGAGGCCCGATACGACTGGCCCGACGGGCATATCACCTACACGGTCTCCGGTGCGTTGGCCGGTGGCCCCGGCTCCATCGTGACGCGTACATACGTGTGGCCACACGGGATGCAACCCGTTGTGCCGCCCGGACCCGCGCACGAAGCCGACGCTCAGGACGAAGACGAGGGCGAGGACGCGGGCGGCGAGTGACACGTCAACTGCTCGGAGCCGGGCGCTACCAGCTACCGAGAGCACCGCCCGTGAACATGCAGTTCTCACCACCCCGGGGACCGCGTGTCCGTACGGTGGCGGGATGGACAAGCCGATCGATGTTGAACTGCACGGAGGGCCGCTGGACGGGCAGAAAGTCCCGGTGCTCCTCGATGACGACGACCCGTGGACCGCCATCCTCAGCGACCACGGCACATACCCCGGAGGCCGCTCCCTCTACGCCCCGGATCCGGCAGGCGTCTGGCGGTGGCTCAAGGACTCGCGCGCGGGCGAGCTGTAGCCCGGGGCCTCGACACCGGCCACCGACTGAGGGTGGCCTCCTGGCTGCGTCAGAAGAAGAAGGGATGTGCTGCTCCCACCGGTGCGACCAGTCGCCGTGCCAACAGGCGCAGTTGTCGGCCAGCTGCTTCTCCGCCCGCGACTGACCAGCGTTTCCATTGGAAACGGCCCCGGGACGACCTCCTTCGAGGTCGGACCCCATTTGGCGCCCTGTGGGGTCGAGGCGTACCGGGCAACGGACCTCCCTCGGTGCGGCGTCATGATGGCGGCCGATCCAAGTCGGTACCCGACGGCCCTCACCTCTCGGCTGGCTGTCTAGGTTGAGCTCCGGCCCTCGGGTTGCCACCCACCCCCCTACATCTGTTCCTACAGTTGTCCCTACACTTCTCCCTACAGTGATCATGGTGCTGCTGCGTGTCTGCGCAGGTAGACCCGCGAAAGGGGCCCCGGGCACCTCGGCGACACCATCGGCGAGAGCGGGGTGTCTCACTCTTGGCGAGGCCGGATCGCGGAGCGCCGAGCCGGGACACGGGGCGGCCGGGGAACACCTGACGCTGGTAGGCGTCAGGAGAGGGATGGGCAGGTATGGGTGGGGCGAGTGCATGGCCGTACAAGTCGACCGCGAAGGCGCGAGGGCTGGTGCTCCTCGCGCTGGGAATCGTGAAGGTCGCCACGGCCGAACAACTGCGGCAGTTGGTGCTGCCGGGAACCGCTGACGTGCAGACGGTACGCAACGCGTGCAAAGACCTGCGGTACGCCGGATTGGCGGAGTCCGTGGGCCGGACGTCCTTCATGTCGCCGACCGGGCGCCCCGTGCGGCGAGACCTTTGGAACTTGACCTCCGCCGGCCTTGCGGCGGCAGCCTCGGAGGTAGGGCGGCCGGTCCACGAGATGGGCGGTACCGCACGAGACGCAGCGATGATCGGCGCCCCGCACGCCGTCGCCGTCACAGACACCGTCGATGCCTTCCGCCAGTCGCCACCGCTGCCCACGAAGCCAGTTCGCCGCACAGCCGCAGTAACGCCCCACTCACCCTCGCCGCTGGCACTCGACCGACCGGCCGACACGCTCCCCTCACGACCGAGAGGGCTCGGGCACCTGCGGGGATGGGAGACCAACGTCCCTCTCCCCGTCAGCGGGACGTTCGCAGCGCCCGAGCGAGGAAGCCTCTACGCCGACGCGATCCTGACCGCCCCAGAAGACGGCGTGCCGGTCCTCTTCGTAGAGGTGGACACCCACACCGAACCCGCCGCCGCGGTCGCGCAGAAGATCATGGCCTACCGGACGTTCTTCGAGCGCACGGTGAAAGGCCATCAGGGCCGTGAGACCGCGCTCTGGTCAACGCTGTGGGATGACTCCGGCCGAGGCGGGTACCCACCACTCGCCCTGGTCTTCGCGAAGAGCCTCAGCCCGACCTCGGCAATGAACCGCATCACGGCGATTCGTGACCTCTCCACCACCGCCTGGGAAGGCAAATGGCACAGCGGTGCCGCCACCGCGAACAGCGGACCAAGCGGCTATCGCGACTACACCGGAACCGTCCCCGTCATCGCCACCACTCTCGCCCTCCTGCAGCGGCAAGGGCCTCACGGACCTGTCTGGTGGCGCTACGGACACCCAGACGGGCAAACCCTCACCGGCGCGCTCGAAAACCCAGACGGCCAACCCCAGGCCCACCTCCGAAGCCGGTGACACCGTTCGTCTGACAGATCCCGCCTCGGTCTGACCGGACTCCACTCCACGCTGCGCAGCAGCAACGTGCTCGCGAACCACGAGCACCATTCGGCGCCGTCGTCGAGCCAGGCGCCGACGGGCCCCGCAGACGTTGAGGCTGCGGGGCCAGCTCGCCGCCGACCAAGTTGTCCAGACCCAGGGCCCGAAGGTCAATCAGCGCCACGGGCAAGGTCGACTGTCCCAGTGGAGAACTCGTAGCAGATGCCACCGAAGATGGTCTCGGGCCGATGGCCGGCGGACCCATGGTGGTAAGCGAGGACCTGCGAGGGCCGAGAGCCCTCCAGGTTCCCAACGGGGGCGGTGCCCGGTGAGCCCGAGGCGTTGTCCTTCAGTCCGTCGAGTGAACCGCACGCAGACTCCAGCGGCTCAGGGCAGCACATCCCGCAACTCCGGCTGCGAGTCTGGGTTCGGTGATTCATCGGACGCGCTCGGGTGATGCTGTCAGAATCGGACCAGCGGGCGGCGAAGCCTCTCAATCAGTGTCATTCCGACAGCGATACGGGTGGTGCTGAGGGCAGAGGTCGATGCCGCAGCGTGGAGCAGGCTTGCCGGGGGAGCGATGCACCATGGCGGCCCCAGAAGGAAGGCACTTCCGTGAGCATGGTCCAATCGGTGCGCACCACCCTGTACCGCACGGGTGAGAAGGCCGAGCGCCGTGTCGACCTCGCGCTCGATGCGGATGCTGTCTGGGACCGCGAGTGGGCGGTCCTCCGCCACGACGCCACCGGACTGTGGACGACGGTGGGCCAGGGTATGGAGCACGACCAGGCGAACGCCCTGTACGAGGAAACGGTCCGCGCCGGCGCGGTCTTGGACGGACAGCCGCGCTGGACTCACAGCGACGTCCCCGGCATCCCTCTGGCCCGGTACGGGTACCAGGTCGAGGTCCGGGTCGGAGAGGGCTGGCAGCTGGAGCACGTCGAACGCCTGGTGTGGGGCGGACCGGGCCCACACAAGCTCGACCTGGAGGACACCCCGCGCACCCTCGACGACATCGCGGAGGCCGCGTTTTCGCAGGTGATGCAGGCGCGCACGCTAGCAGGGCGCGAACGGTGGCTGAGCGCGGCGGCCCAGTCGTTCGGTGACAGCCGGTTGGACTGGACACGCCCCGGGGCCGGGCGGCACCTCGTCCCGGCTGCGGTGCGGGTGACCCTCTGGGGCAGCACGTCGGACGGTGAGACCAAGTCCGTCATCGAGCGCCGCCTACCGCCCCTCGCGCCGCCGACCGTGCAGGAGATCGAGGAGTACGAGGCCAGCACGGTGCACGCCGACGCCATCGACCCCCACGTCCCGCTGCCCCGCTTGCGTTTTCCCGTCCGCACCGACGACGCCCTTGACGACATCGGGGCGCACTTCTACTTCCCGCCCTTCCGGCGAGCCGACCCCGAGAACTCGGGCGAGACCCTTCCGGACGAGGTGCTCTTCTACGACGGGGACCATCCGGTGGCCCGGGTTTCGATCACCGCCACGAGCGCCGAGTCCCTGGCGCGCGCCCAGCACGCTGTTGCCGCCGAACTGGCCCCGTGGGTCACCTCGATCCTCCTCCTGGCCCGCGCCGACCGACTGCGCACACGTGAGGCCGTGGAGATCGACTCAGACGCGCGTCTGCGCGACGATCCCGAGATGCCCGGTACGTGGCCCTGCCCCCACTCCGAAGAGGAAATCGCCAGAGCCCGAGCCGTGATGGCGGAGGCCCAGGCCGCCGTCGAGCTCGCCGTCGCCTCTCTGCCCGGCGCCAGCGAGGCCCCGCTCCCGCCCCTCACCCGCGCATGGCGGACCTGGGATGTTCCGCGCAACCGCTGGCGGGACAAGCTCTACGAGCTGCTGCGAAACCGGTGGGCCGGGGCCGGTGGAGCCGGTCGCGACCACCTGATCCGCTGGACCGACCAAGCTCAACGCCACGACCTTCACTACAAGGGCCACATCCCCATGCGGGTCATCACCCGAGTCCTCGCCCAGGAGTCCCAGCAGTAGCCACGTCCTGCAGCCGGTCGAGCCGTCCGTAGAGCGCACGCAGCACACCGGCCTTCGTCTTCACTCCGTTCAGGTTGCGGGAGCGTTGTGAGAGGGGGCCGTCGGCTTCCGCGAGCACGATCTCGGTGAACAGGCGCCGGCCGTCGTGGTCCGGGAGACGGCTCGCGCAGTCGTGTACGTCGACAGCGACGGCGCGGGCGGCTCCGGTCAGCAGAAGCCCGATCTGCTCGTAGTCGTCGGGCCGCAACGCCCCTGGATCGGTCCACGACAGCACCGCCCGGAGCAGGTGCTCGTGCGTGGTCCGGTCGAGCGGGAGGTGGGCGCCCACGCGGCCTTCGGGGTCGTAGAGCACGGTGTGCCCGTTCACGACGCGGCCGTCGCGCAGGAGGGGGAGGCGAGGTGCCGTAACCGGTCGGCGAACGGGACGGCCGGGACGAGCCCCGCGCTCGGGGTGCTGGTGTCCGGGTGGCTGATCCAGTCGGCGGCGGCCGTTCCGTCCTGCGGCGTGATGGGGGCCAGGAGCTGGTGCCCCACGGACAGCACCCGGACCCCAGGGACGCCCGCGAACACGTCGCGGGAGTCCGCCGGCACCAGGACGTACAACTGGTCGCGGAGGTGGTCGACCAGGACCCGGTAGCCGTCGCGGGTGCCCGCGCCCATCGCGGTGAGCGCGTCGAGTCCAACGGCCATCGGTTCGACGGCCACCGCGTCCCACCCTCGTCCGCACTCCACCCACCGCGTACGGGCCCGGTGCCCCCGCCACCGGATCCGCTGGGCATCCGTGACCGTGGCGAGCTCACGCCATTCCGGGGCCGCAGGCTCCCCCGAGCTGGCCGGTCTCCCGATGGAAGCAGGTGCCATCGCCATCTCCCTGATCAGACGTCACGTAACGCACTACCCAAGCAGCAACGCCTGTGCGGACGCGATGTCACACCGATGAAAGAGCGATGCAAGTCCAGGTGAACCAGGCCGAATCCCGGGCGGAGCAGCACCGGGAAGGGATACGGTCGCCGCACCCGACCCGGAGCCGGCATGAACGACCACCCCAGCAAGCCCGTCCCCAACACCCGGCTGCGCGCGGTTCGCGAACTCGAGTTCCAGATGAGCCGCACGGAGTTCGCGACGAAGGTCAACGAGACCGGCAAGGCGATGGGCGAGAACGTCGCCTGCGGCCCGCGCCTGGTCGCCGACTGGGAAGACGGCAACGTCCGGTGCCCCCGCGCCGTCTACCAGCGCATCCTCACGAAGATGACCCACGGCCGGAGCATGACCGACCTCGGCTTCACCCTCCCCGCGCGGGCCGCCCGGTCCGGTCAGTCCCTCACCGGCGCGTACGGGCGTCAGGAAGAACCGGCCCGGGCGCCGGACCGGCGGACCTTCCTCCTCGACGGCGCGGCCACCCTCCTGGTTCTCCCGCTCACCACCGGACCGACACCAGGGAAGATCGGCGCACGCGAAGTACGGGCCGTCAACGACGCCGTCACCACTCTCTACGCCCATGACCACGAGCACGGCTCCGCCCCCTTGCGCCAGGCCGCCGCCGAGGCCCTGCACACCGCCTACCAGTGGCTCCAGTCCGGCACCTACACCCACCGCACCGAGACGAAGCTGCGCACCGCGACCGGCGCCCTCTCGATCGCTGCCGGATGGCTCTCCTACGACTCCGGCCGCTCAGCCGACGCCCACTCCCTGTACGGCGAGGCCCTCGCCGCCGCACGGATCGCCGACGACCCCGCCCTCGAAGCACACGCCTTCGGCTGCCTCTCCCTCCTCGCCAAAGCCTCCGGCCGCCCCCGCGAAGCGATCGCCGCCGCCCAGGGCGCCCAGACCGTCGCCCGCCGCCTCGGCTCCCCGAGACTCCTCTCCCTGTTCCACATGCGCGAAGCCGGCGGCTGGGCCCTCATGGGCGACGCCACCGCCACCGACCAGGCAATCGTCCGCGCCCACGCCCTCTACGCCCAGGGCCCCCGCGACGACGCCGACCCGGGCTGGCTCGACTTCTACGCGCCCGGCGAACTCGCGGGCCTCGAAAGCCTCGCCCGCGCCGACCTCGGCCAGCACGACCGCGCCGCCGCCGGAGCCGAACAAGCCGTCCTCCTCCACGGCGACGCGTTCACCAGAAACCGCGCCCTGTACACCGCCGACGTCGCCATCCACCATGCAGTCAGGGACCGGCCCGAGCCCGAGGCGGCCGCCGAAGCCGCAGGCCGACTCCTCGCGTTCCTCCCCGAAGTACGCTCCGACCGCCTGCTGCAGTCCCTGCACAACGTCCACACCGCACTCCAGCGACACAGCCGCACCCCCGCGGTCGCCGACTGGATCGAGGAATACCGCACCACCACCGCCCCCGGAGGAGGACGACCGTGACCCACACCCAAACCGACCTCGCCATCCGCACCTACGGCCCCGGCCAGATCCCACCCCTGCTCGACACCCTCACCGACCTCTGGGCCGACGCCCACCCCGAACTCGTCAACACCCCCGGCGCCACCACCGACGGCCACTCCACCACCGCGCTACGCCACCAGATCACCAACCACCTCCGCCACGAAGGCTTCACCCTCGTCGCCGCGTACGCGCACGGCTCCATGACCGGCTTCGGCTACGCCTTCCCCTGCACACCCGAGTACTGGTACGGCGACCTCCTGCCCGAGATCCCGCAGCACGTCCGCGCGGGACGCCTCATGGGCCTGTGCGAGCTCGCCGTCACCCCAGCCCGGCAGTCCCAGGGCATCGGCTCCCGCCTCCACGCCGAACTCCTCAAGGCCATCAGCCCCGACTACGCCTCGCTCCTGGTCCGCCCGGACAACACCGCCGGCCGCACCCTGTACGAACGCCTCGGCTACACCTACGCCGGCCCCTACCGCAACGAACCCGGCGGCCCCGTCTACGACCTCCTGCTCCTCGAAGTCGGCAGCGGGAGTGTCGCGCGGTAACCCACGACTTCTCCCACCGCAGAGGAGCTGCTGTTCGAGAACGCCGAACAGCACGTCGGCTTAACTGTGTTGGACTGCACCAGCTCCCGCCTGGCACGCCAGGATGGCGCCATGAACGAAAAGCTCGCCTACCGCCGGGCCCGCGACATCCAGGGCGCGGCCTGTTCCACCCCCGGCGATCTGTCGCGGTACCTCGCGCAGATCCGTATGGACGCCCACAGCCTGCGCATCGGCCTGGCCCAGGCCGTCATGCACATGTACGCGGGCGCGCCCTTGCCTGATAAAGGAACAGCCGAGCTGCCCTATCCGCAGGACGTGGTGGAACGCAAACTCCTCGACGACGTCATGCGCGGCCCCGCCCCGGACCGCGGTCCGGGGGGACTCGTCCATGACCCGGCCCTCGCGAACGCTCTTCGCCACGCCCTGCGCCTGCTGGAGGACGCTGTTGACGCCGCCAACATCGTGAACGACCTGCTCCTGCTCCTGCCCCCACGTGCACGATCCGGGTGCGTTGAACAAGAAACCGCCATGTCTCCCGGGTGAGTGCGTCCCGCGTTCCTCGCGCGGGCCAGTTCGGCTACGGAGCGCGTCCGAGGACCCGGTCGGGCCGGCAGGTGTGGCAAGAGGCGGCATCAGAGCGGGCGAGCATGGTGCGGGCCTGGTCGGTGGTCGCGGGCCGGGAGACATCACCGACCGCGTGGCAGTCCCCGCGGTGCACGATCCGGGCCGGGCCGCGCTCCGGGCCGAAGTACACCGGCGCTTCGACCGTCCATGTGGGTGCGACCCCGTACCGCTCGGTGGGAACCTGGTCGTACGGTTGTCCGTCGACCGGCCCGCACAGGGAGGCCGGGACCCGGAAGTCGACAGCGGCGGGCAGAACGAGGAGCCGTCCCCGCTCGTGGCCCTGGCTGGGGACGTGGACCTGGAGGTCGTACCACCAGGTGTCGTCGGCCTCCCGCCGTCGGGCTTTCACTACGGCGTAGAGCGTCTGCCCGTCCGGGAGTGTCACCTGCACGAGAGGGCCGTCCGCTTTCGGCAGATTCAGGGCCGTGCGGGCAGGGCCGAAGGCATCGTCATCACTCACTGTTCTAATTTAGTTCGATTCTCGCTGCTATGTCATAACGGGAAGGACGAAGTGCACCGGCCGGGCCGGGCATCACGATCTCCCGGCCGGGCCGGCCAGACGGGGAACCTCGGCGACGGAGAGGTCGGGGCGCGGGCGGTGCCAGCGCGCGGGATGGCGCCATCGCCCGGAGGCGTCGCGGGCGACGTCGACACCGACCTCGACCACCAGCACCGGCTCGACGAGCGTGACGGCCAGCTTCTCCCGGCTGCCCCACCCGGCGGAGAACGACCACCCGGCCCACGGATGCCCGCCGCGCACCGGCGCGAGCATGCCACCAACCAGCAAGGCCCCGGCCCGGGGGAGGCGAGTGGTGCGCCCGGTGTACTGGAGACGCCGCTGCTCGTCGTACCGGCCGAGCAACAGCGTGCCGGGCGCGGACACTGGCCCGGTGACCGCGCCGACGATCGCCTCGCTGGTCTCACGCACCTTGTACTTCTGCCACCCCCGCACCCCGGGCCGGTACAGACCGTCGAGCCGCTTGAAGACCAGCCCCTCCATCCCGACGGACGACCAGGTCAGCCACTGGCCCGCCACGGCGGCGTCGGTCGTCGAAGGGCACAGCGTCCACGGAGCCGTCAGCCGCCGCTCCGCGAACAGCGCTGCCAGCTCGGCCCGGCGCCGCTCGTACGGCCAGGACATCGTGTCCGTACCGGACAGTCGCAACAGATCGAATGCCACGAAGTGCGCCGGCCACTCACTTGCGGCCCGTAAGGCGCTGGCGCCGCGCCGGGCGAGCCGGTTCTGCAACCACTCGAACGCGAGACGGCCCGCGTCGTCCCAGACGACGAGCTCCCCGTCGAGCGCGGTCTCCTCGGGCAGTTGCCCGGCCGCCGTCACGATCTCCACGAATGCAGGCGCCATGTCGGTGCCTCGCCGAGACCGCAACACCACCCGGCCGCCATCCTCGACCGAGACCAGGGCCCGGAACCCGTCCCATTTCGGCTCCGCCGCCCATCTCGGCCGCAGTACCGGCTCAGGAACGGGCGTACTCAGCATGGGCTCCGGCGATCTCCACGTCACACCGTGATCCCTTCCACCAAGTCCCGCGATCGTCCCAGTGGTCAGCCCCGGGAGGCGTAGCTTCTACGCCCCGGCTCCTTGGCGGCCCGACGGCAGGCCAAGGGGCCCGTCGTTGTGTGCGTCTCACCTTGAAGCAGACCTGAATGACAGTTCACTCCGTCCAGTGCGGTACCAGCCAGCAGGGCCGCCTCTTGGCGGTATTCGTCCCGGTTGCGTAACAGGGAACGTTTCGGGGGCGGGTGGTTCGTAGGGTGATCGTCTGCCGGGCCCGCACAGGGGGGTTGCCCGGCTCCGATCACGAGGGAAGCACATGCTCCGTACCCGCACCCTGGCCGCCACGACGATCGTGGTGGCCGCCGCCGGTCTCCTGGTTCTGCCGACGTCCGCGCAGGCCGCCGGCACCGTCCACATCTCGAAGGTGTACTACGACAGTCCCGGCTCGGACATCCGCACCAACTCCAGCCTCAACGGCGAGTGGGTCCAGATCACGAACAGCACGTCGGCCGCGGTCAGCCTGAAGGGCTGGACCCTGACCGACGCCTCGAACCACAAGTACACCTTCGGCACCTTCACCCTGGCCAAGGGCAAGACCGTCACGGTCCGAACGGGGAAGGGCACCAACACCGCCACCAACCGGTACCAGGGCCGCGCCGCGTACGTCTGGAACAACGACAAGGACACCGCCACGCTGAAGCGCGCGAACGGGGCGAAGGCCAGTTCCTGCTCGTACAACTCCACCAAGGTCGACTACAAGACCTGCTGACCGGCCGCTCGACCACACCGCTGCCCGGGACCCCTGGTCCCGGGCAGCCGGCGTTCCACCGCCGTCGGCGCACACGAGCCCTCCGCCACCGGAGGACCGCCCGCACGGCAGGGCGACATCCAGCACACATGACCGTCTGTCACAACCCATCCCCTGCCTGGGAACATGAGGCGACCTTCCCCTCCCCAGCCCAGGAGTGCGACCGTGCGCCGTCGTCTCGTCCCGATCACCCTCACCCTGCTCGCCGTCTGCCTGACCGGCTGCAACCCCAGCGCCGCAGGCCCGGAAGGCGACGCGAAGCCCGACTCGAGCGTCTCCGCCTCCGCTGCCACACCGTCACCGTCCGGTGCGCCCGGCGGCGCACCCGCCGACGGCGGACTGCCGCTCGCGGATGCCGTCGCGAAACTCCCCGAAGCGGCGGAACGGCGTGACGGGTACGAGCGCGACAGTTTCCACCACTGGATCGACGAGGACGGCGACGGCTGCTCCACCCGGGCCGAGGTTCTGCTTGCCGAGGCGACGACGAAGCCGGTCCAGGGGGCTCGGTGCGTGCTCAGCGGTGGGGCGTGGATGTCGGCGTACGACGGCATCGAGGTGACGGACGCTGGGAAGTTGGACATCGATCACATGGTGCCGCTCGCCGAGGCGTGGGACAGCGGGGCGTACGACTGGACCCCGGAGCGCCGTGAGGCGTATGCCAACGACCTCGGCTCCGACCGGTCCCTCATCGCGGTGTCCGCGAAGACCAACCGGTCCAAGGGCGACAAGGACCCCGCCTCCTGGCTCCCGCCGTCCGAGGACGCGCGGTGCGGCTACGTGACCGACTGGACCGCCACCAAGCTCCGCTGGGGGCTGAACGCCGACCAGGCGGAGCGTGCCGCGCTGCTGAAGTCCGCCGCCGCCTGCCCGGACGCTGTCGTGGAGTACGACGTCGCACCGTGAACCGCTGCCGGGACGCCCGGACGCAGACGGGGCCGGTCGTGGGGCGCAGTTGAGTGAACGGTCAAGCCCACACGTCGCGGAGGTGGGCGGCGGGGGAGACGCTGGTCTGTCCGGCGGTTCGTCCGTCGGCGCCGTCGTACCCCGCTTCCGACAGCTCTCGCGGGCCCGTTCCGGGACGCCCGGACCGCGCGGAGGTGGCGCGCGGTGATCCCGGGAGGGGCAAGGTGCCGGTCCGGACACGCGAGGCGTAACCGACTGGAGCACCGCCAGAGGAGCTCCAGGCCGGCGATCGCATCCGCGCGCCGCCACATGGTCTGGGCCTGGAGCTGACCCGCCCCGGCACCGCCGGCCTCAGGGCGGCGAGCGGTACCAGCCGATTGCCGCCCCGTGGGCGTACTGGGCGTACTGGGCGTCGGCGGCGGTCCGAGCGGGTGAGGCCGCCGCTGGGCCGGGAGCCGCCACCCCGATGCCCGCGCACACGAGAGCGTCCACCGTGGGATCCGACGAACTGGTCTGTGTACCAGGGGCGTTGGCCGCCGTCTCGGCCCGTACTCATCACCCCTGCCGGAGGGGCCGCTTCCGGGTCCACGCCCCCCGCATGCTGGTAAACGCGTTGACTGGTCAACGCGTTTACCGTTACGGTGGAGGTGCGGCAACCGCCACAAACAAGGGGGACCCCATGCGCTTCCACCACACCATCGAAGCCACCGACAACGCCGAAGACCCCAACTGGTACGTCGTCATCATCGGAGACGAGATCGAGGAGTACGAGGGCACCTCCACCGAATACGGCAGGGAGGTGCTCCAGAACTGGGTGGTCGACGAAGAAAGTCAGGACCCCGACATCCCCGTCCGGCTCACCGACGAGTACGGCAACCCCTACCTGCGCTGCATCGTCCGTTTCAGCGGCGACAGTGACGAGCAGAACGAGGAGGTTGCTGCTGTCGGGTCCGACAAGCTCGACAGCGAAACCAGCCCCGCCGAACTCCGTGCTGTGGACATCGCGCGGGACGCTAAGCTCTACGCCCGGTACCTGGACCGAACGGCGGACTCCCTTCTCGCGGAAGCCCTGTGGGAGGCCCGGGAAGCTGGCCACGGGGCGAACGCCCTCGCGCGCCGGGCGGAACCGGCGGTGTCCCGGCCCATCGCCCTGCGCATGATGCAAACCGGGCGCTGACACCGAAGCGCGGTCCGGCGCTCCCCGGCGAGAGGACTGCGTGCGGACCGCGCTGCGTGAACCCGTCGGAGCCAGCCGACCAGGGAGCCCACTGGGCGACACACTGCGCGCACGATCACGATCGTCGCCTACGTCGAGGCGCAACCCACCCCCTGGCAACCGTCAGCGCCGTCCCGTCGTCCTTGGGACATGACCTCCCCGAACCCCGCCCCGTCGACGGTTCCGCCGTGGGGGGGGGGGGGGGGCGGCCCGCCCCCCCCCCCCCCCCCCCCCCGCGCGCCCCCCCCCCCCCCCCCGTTTGGCCCGCCCCGCCTCTGCCCGCCCCCCCCCCCCCCCCC